>NZ_CAURVL010000062.1:0-2652 GCF_963528215.1 uncultured Streptococcus sp. | reverse complement strand
TTAAAAACACCCCAAAAGTTAGATTTTTTCTGTCTAACTTTTGGGGTGCGGTTCAGACAGACCCTTTTTTCTTATTTTAAGTCCAGTATATAATATATTGATTTTGAATAAAAATTGATAAAACGCTTTTATTTTAATAAATATTAAATTTCCTCTTGACATTCGCATTTTCATACAGTAGAATGTTTAAAAATAAAATGTAGAAGGATAGAGGTAATCGCATGGTTAAAGAGAAAGTCATTTTAGCGTATTCCGGCGGCTTGGACACTTCGGTGGCTATTACTTGGCTGGACAAGGATTATGATGTAATCGCGGTCTGCATGGACGTAGGTGAAGGAAATGATTTAGATTTCATTCATGACAAGGCGCTGAAAGTCGGCGCTATCGAATCACATGTTATTGATGTTAAAGACGAGTTTGCGGAAGACTACGTCTTGGTTGCTCTGCAAGGACACACCTTCTACGAACGAAAATATCCTCTAGTGTCCGCTCTGAGCCGACCTTTGATTTCTAAGAAATTGGTTGAAATTGCTCACAAGACAGGGGCGACAACCATTGCCCATGGCTGTACGGGAAAAGGAAATGATCAGGTACGTTTTGAAGTGGCTATCGCCTCCTTGGATCCCAGTCTCAAGGTCATTGCTCCGGTTCGGGAGTGGAAATGGTCTCGGGAAGAAGAAATCAATTATGCCAAAGCTAATGGTGTGCCAATTCCTGCAGATCTTGATAGCCCTTACTCAGTCGATCAAAACCTTTGGGGACGGGCCAATGAGTGTGGTGTATTGGAGAACCCTTGGAATGAAGCACCGGAAGATGCCTATGATTTGACGGTTGCACCAGAAGCAGCGCCAGACAGCCCAGTCTATGTAAATATTGACTTTGAGGCGGGTGTGCCAGTTGCTTTAGATGGCAAAAAGATGAAGCTTGCGGACTTGATTCTTGAGCTGAATGACTTGGCAGGACAACACGGTGTTGGGCGGATTGACCATGTGGAAAATCGTCTGGTAGGGATTAAGTCTCGGGAAATCTATGAATGCCCTGGGGCAGTGACTCTCTTGGCTGCTCACAAGGAAATCGAGGATCTGACTCTAGTCAGAGAATTGGCTCATTTCAAGCCGATTATCGAAAATGAGCTGTCCAATCTCATCTATAATGGTCTCTGGTTTAATCCAGCAACAGAAGCCTTGATTGCCTACCTCAAGTCCACTCAGCAGGTGGTCAATGGCACAGCTAAAGTGAAGCTTTATAAGGGGTCTGCGACAGTCGTAGCGCGTAAGTCTGCTAATTCTCTCTACGACGAAAGTCTGGCCACTTATACCAGTGCAGATACTTTTGACCAGGATGCTGCGATTGGCTTTATCAAGCTGTGGGGGCTTCCATCTAAGGTTCACGCAGAGGTTCAGGCTCACAAAGACAAATAGAAAGGGGCTTTCCTATGGCGAATCATAAACTGTGGGGCGGACGTTTTGAAGCCTCTCTGGAAGGCTGGGTAGAAGAGTTTGGTGCTAGCATTGGCTTTGACTATCGTCTGGCTCCTTATGATCTGCAGGGCAGCCTAGCCCATGTCAAAATGCTGGGGCAAACAGGAATCATTGCTCCAGAGGAAGCAGCTGCTATTCAGGCAGGCCTAGAAAAGCTGTTAGCACGTTATGAGGCTGGAGAGCTTGAGTTTGATGTGCGTAATGAAGATATTCATATGAATATGGAGGCTCTTCTGACCGAGGAGATTGGGCCAGTAGCTGGTAAGCTCCATACGGCTCGCTCCCGTAATGACCAGGTGGCGACAGATATGCACCTTTATCTCAAGGATCAGCTCGGTCAGATTGCGGATAAACTCTTGAATTTGCGTCAGGTGTTGCTGGACTTGGCAGAAGAGCATGTAGAGACCATCATGCCAGGCTATACCCATCTGCAGCATGCCCAGCCGATTAGCTTTGCACATCATCTGCTGGCCTATTATCAGATGTTCAGCCGTGATAGTCAGCGCTTTGCCTTTAATCTGGAGCATACGGATTTGTCTCCTTTAGGAGCAGCGGCTCTGGCGGGGACAACGTTTCCGATTGACCGGGAGCTGACGGCTGATTTATTGGGCTTCAAAGGCATTTACCACAATTCCTTGGATGCGGTCAGTGATCGAGACTTTATTCTGGAGTTTCTATCTAACAGCAGCATTCTCATCATGCATCTGTCTCGTCTCTGTGAGGAGCTGATTAATTGGTGCAGCTATGAATACGGCTTTGTCAGCCTGTCAGATACCTTTAGCACCGGGTCTTCCATTATGCCGCAAAAGAAAAATCCGGACATGGCGGAGCTGATTCGGGGTAAGGGTGGCCGGGTCTATGGCCATCTCTTCAGTCTTCTGACGGTTATGAAATCCCTGCCCTTAGCTTACAATAAGGACCTGCAGGAAGACAAGGAAGGCATGTTCGATACAGTTGATACCATCCAAAAATCGCTGGATATTATGGCGGGTATGCTGTCTAGCATGACGGTTAATAAGGAAAGAATGCTGGTTTCAACTCAGCAAGACTTCTCCAATGCGACGGAATTGGCTGACTATCTGGCAAAGAAAGGACTGCCTTTCCGGGAAGCCCATGAGATTGTCGGAAAGTTGGTGCTGGAATGCAGCAAGGCAGGCTATTATCTACAGGA
>NZ_CAURVL010000061.1:0-2752 GCF_963528215.1 uncultured Streptococcus sp. | reverse complement strand
CACCTTTTGGCATGAAGTTCAATTTGAAGAGTTCATCGTTTTGGATACCATAGATTAGTTCGTTATCTTTGTCGATGTAACCAGCTGGGATACCTGCAATAGAAGCTGGGCGAGTGTCCATTGGGAAACGAGTTGCTTCATAGTGAGCCTTTGTTTCTTCAATAATCTTTTTAATATGAAGAGAGCGTTCAGTTGGACCTGCTAAGAAGCTTTCATCTCCATCGTAAGGTGTGTAGTTAGCTTGAACAAAGCGTGAAATACTTGCTTTTTCTTTCCAATCTTCACCTTTGAAGCCTTCCCAAGCTTTGTCAAAAATATCTTGTGCTTCGACAACAGTTTTAACAACCATGTTAAATTCCTCTTTATCTTTCTAGTAACAAGTATCTGTTACATTTGTATAGTTAAAGTATAACACAGAGTAATCGTTTACACAAAGTGTTTTCGGGATATGTAAGCCTTTTCTTTTATAATACAGTTGTCTGAAATCCCCAAAAGTGTACTATATAGATGGATGAGAGAAATTTCTCAGCAAATAGTTGGGCAAATATGAGAAAAAGGTTATACTAGAATTGGAAAACAAGAATAAGAGGCGACTGGAATGTTGATTTTTCCCTTAATTAATGACACATCAAGAAAAATCATTCATATTGATATGGATGCCTTTTTTGCTGCGGTCGAAGTCAGGGATAATCCTAAGCTAAAGGGGCATCCAGTCATCATCGGCAGTGATCCACGCTTGACAGGTGGTCGTGGCGTCGTCTCTACTTGTAACTATGAAGCACGAAAGTTTGGTGTCCATTCTGCTATGAGCTCCAAGGAAGCATACGAACGATGTCCACAAGGGATTTTTATTTCGGGAAATTACGAAAAATATCAGACGGTCGGTTTGCAGATCCGAGAGATTTTTAGACGCTATACAGACTTGATTGAGCCAATGAGTATCGACGAGGCTTATCTGGATGTAACGGAAAACAAGCTTGGGATTAAATCCGCAGTCAAAATAGCCAAGCTGATTCAGCACGATATCTGGAATGAGCTGCAACTGACGGCTTCGGCAGGCGTTTCTTATAATAAGTTTCTGGCCAAGATTGCCAGTGACTATGAGAAGCCTCATGGTCTGACTGTTATTCTACCCGAAGAGGCTGAGGCCTTTCTGGCGCCTATGGACATTGCCAAGTTTCATGGAGTTGGTAAGAAGAGCGTTGAAAAACTGCATGAAATGGGAGTTTATACTGGTGCAGATCTGCTCAAGATACCAGAAATGACCCTGATTGATAAGTTTGGTCGCTTTGGTTTTGATCTCTACCGTAAAGCGCGTGGCATCAGCAATAGTCCGGTCAAATCCAATCGTATTCGTAAGTCTATTGGGAAGGAGCGGACCTATGCCAAACTGCTCTATAGTGAGGAGGATATCAAGAAAGAGCTGACCCTGCTGGCACAGAAGGTAGAAAATAGCTTGACTAAGCATGACAAGAAAGGACGAACCATCGTTCTGAAAATCCGCTATGCTGATTTCTCCACCTTGACTAAAAGGAAAAGTTTGAATCTAGCCACTCGAGACAAGGAGCAAATCGAGCGAACTGCGCATGAGATATACGATAGCTTGGAAGAGCAACCACGAGGTATCCGACTGCTAGGACTGACAGTGACGGGGTTTGAATAAAGATAAAAGCTTGGTTCGTTACCGGGCTTTTTTAGATATAGCTTTTAGTATGAGAGAGTTGCTTGTGACTAGCTTCTAAGTTGTCTGATGATTTTCATTAACTAAAAATAATCTTTTTTGAAAAAATACTGGACAAAGTTTTCTGTGTCTGTTATACTGATTTTATAAAATAAAAACCGTCTGGTCGGTTTTTGAAAAGAAAGGAGCAGAAATGAAGAAATCTGTAGTAGAAAAAACAAGCGAGCACATTCTCAAGTTGAATCAGGAGATGGATCGGCAGCGGGAAGCTCAGAAAGAGTTTTTGCAGCAGCAGGCAGAAAAACGTAAGGTGCAGCTGGAAAAGATGACACAGGGTGAGAATGGCATACGCTATTCTAAGTGGGGAGTCAAAGCTGGCTATGCTGTCCTTGCTGGTGGCTTGCTGACTTCTGTCTTTAGCCCATGGCGAGGACTGGGTATTATGGCAGTAGGGGGTCTGAGCCTTGCCTCCAATCTCTGGCATATCCGGCGATTGCAAAATCAGGAAAGGAGCAAGTAGCAGAGAGATGACCTGTCTTAAGCATGAGAGTCAGGACAACTTAGAAACTAAAAGCAGCAGTCAGTAGCTAAACGGTGCTGACATAGCTTTTAGCATCATTTAGTCTATCTTTGCTTTTTATTTTAGGCAAGGAGTAAAAGACTATGTTTTCTATTTGGCGCAGGTCTTTATTTTTTATAACAAAACAAACCGAATGGTCGGATTTTAAAAATCTGCGTTTCAAAACAGGCAATCATCTGAAAGACTGAGAGTAAAGGATGCTTTTGTCCAGTTTTCGGATGACTTTTCACTATTCTACATTTGATAAGGAGTTATCGTATGAACAAACAAACACATGTAGAGCCAGAGACAAGGCATATCCTGCCCTTTCTGGCCTGGACTTTTGGCATTACCTGGGGATCCTGGCTGATTCTGTATATTTTAACCGCCCTGAAGTTGACCAGCGGAGCCCAGCCTTTGGGCTTTGCTCTCAATTTCATCGGGGGCTTCGGACCGACCTTGGGAACTTTTCTCAGCCTCAAAATTTCTCATCCTAAGAAGATGCTGGACTT
>NZ_CAURVL010000060.1:0-2961 GCF_963528215.1 uncultured Streptococcus sp. | reverse complement strand
CGAAGTCGATACCATTTTCATCGATGACATAGCCGTTTGAGTCAGATACAGAGATGACAGTTGCACCGAGCTCAGTAGCTTTTTGAAGAGCATATTGAGCAACGTTACCAGAACCTGAAATAACGACTTTCTTACCAGCAAAGCTATTACCGTTAGCTTTAAGCATTTCTTCAGTGTAGTAAACCAAACCGTAACCAGTTGCTTCTGGACGAATCAAGCTACCACCAAATCCAAGAGGTTTACCAGTCAAGACACCAGCATCAAATTGGTTAAGGCGTTTGTATTGACCGTAAAGGTAACCAATCTCACGTCCACCAACACCGATATCACCAGCAGGTACGTCAAGTGATGGTCCGATGTGTTTTTGCAATTCAGTCATGAAGCTTTGGCAGAAGCGCATCACTTCAGCATCTGTTTTACCTTTAGGATCGAAGTCTGATCCACCTTTACCTCCACCGATAGGAAGTCCAGTCAAGACGTTTTTAAAGATTTGTTCAAATCCGAGGAATTTCAAGATCCCTTGGTTTACAGTTGGGTGGAAACGAAGTCCGCCTTTATAAGGACCAACTGCTGAGTTAAATTGTACGCGGTAACCACGGTTAACTTGTACTTTACCTTCGCGGTCAACCCAAGGAACACGGAAGCTGATAACGCGCTCAGGCTCAGTAATACGTGCTAGGATATTTTCTTCAATGTATTCTGGATGTTTTTCAAAAACGGGCTCCAGGGTATTGAGAAACTCTTCAACAGCTTGAAGGAATTCTGCCTCGTGTCCGTTACGTGCTTTTACGGTCTCGAAAGTGCTTTGGATATATTCTTTAGCAGTTGTCATCTGTCATTCTCCTTTAAATAAAATAGTAAACCATCCTGTCGGAAGCTGCTTGCAGCTTGTGTGCCGAGGATGTGTTTAAATTTTTAAAACAGGCATCTTTTAGATGTCATATTTTATTACATGGAACATTATAGCAGACTTTTTTTCTCTTGTAAAGAAAAAAGTTGAATTTTCTAAAAATTTCCACAATTTATTTTCTGAAATATTCCAGAAAATAGCTGATCGAAATTGATGTTTTCCGAACGTTAGTCAGGAATTGCCGGTTAAAAAAACGAAAAAGTGGAGTTTGGTGATATAATAGGGGAAATGAGCTAAAGGCACTCGCCTTCAGAAGAAAAAGGAGCGTTTTATATGGTTTCGACATCTACACAGATTGCTGGTTTTGATTTTGATAACTGCCTAATGAATGCGGCTGGAGTTGCCTGCATGACAAAAGAGGAATTGGCAGAAGTCAAAGATTCTGCTGCGGGAACGTTTGTGACCAAGACGGCGACGCTGGAATTTCGTCCGGGAAACCCAGAACCGCGCTATCAGGATGTTCCGCTGGGGTCAATCAACTCCATGGGCCTGCCCAACAATGGTTTAGACTACTATCTGGACTACCTGCTGGAACTCCAGGAAAGCGAACCAAATCGTACTTTCTTCCTCTCTTTGGTCGGTATGTCGCCGGAAGAAACTCACACCATTCTTCAGAAAGTGCAGGCAAGTGACTTTAAAGGCATTACTGAGCTCAATCTCTCCTGCCCCAATGTCCCTGGCAAGCCACAGATTGCCTATGACTTTGAAACGACAGAAAAGATTTTATCAGAAGTTTTTGCTTATTTCAAAAAGCCCCTAGGCATCAAGCTGCCTCCTTATTTTGACATCGTGCATTTTGACCAGGCCGCGGCGATTTTTAACAAATATCCGCTCAAGTTTGTCAATTGTGTAAACTCCATCGGAAATGGTCTTTATATAGAAGATGAGTCAGTGGTCATTCGTCCGAAAAATGGTTTTGGAGGTATCGGAGGTCAGTACATCAAGCCGACCGCTTTAGCCAATGTCCATGCATTTTACCAACGCCTTAAACCAGAAATCCAAATCATTGGTACTGGTGGTGTCTTGACAGGGCGCGATGCCTTCGAGCATATCCTCTGTGGAGCCAGTATGGTGCAGGTAGGAACAACCCTTCATAAAGAAGGAGTCGCAGCCTTCGAGCGAATCACCGTAGAACTCAAGGCTATTATGGAAGAAAAAGGCTATGAAAGTCTGGAAGATTTCCGAGGAAAATTGAAGTATATTGAGGGGTAATCTTCTATACAAGAGTTGTTGTGATTTGAAATGAAGAAGATGCCTGGGTTGATGTTGATTGCAACCCAGTTTTTCATATCATTCTGAAGAAAGTTCTAATCAAATTGCTATAATTTCGACTCCTTTTATGAGAAAATAGTCGCAAAGAAATGAGGTGTTTTTATGGCAGAAATTTATTTAGCAGGTGGGTGCTTCTGGGGTTTGGAAGATTACTTCTCCCGCATTGAAGGTGTTAAGAAAACGTCAGTAGGCTATGCCAATGGCCAGGTGGAATCAACCAACTACCAGCTGATTCATCAGACGGATCATGCAGAGACGGTTCATCTGATTTATGATGAAGAGCGGGTCAGTCTGCGGGAAATCCTACTCTATTATTTCCGAGTTATTGATCCTCTGTCAGTCAATAAGCAGGGAAATGATGTAGGACGTCAGTATCGGACGGGCGTTTACTATACAGATGAAGCAGATAGAGTAGTTATAGAACAAGTCTTTGCTGAGCAGGAAAAGCAGCTGGGTCAAAAGATTGCTGTTGAGCTAGAGCCTTTGCGCCACTATGTCCGAGCTGAAGACTATCATCAGGATTATCTCAAGAAAAATCCCGGCGGCTACTGCCACATCAATGTCAATGACGCCTATCAGCCCTTGGTCGATCCTGGTCAGTACGAGAAACCTACTGATGAGGAACTGAAAGAGCAGCTGACGGAAGAGCAGTACCAGGTGACACAGCTTAGTGCAACAGAGCGTCCTTTCCAAAATGCCTACAATGCCACTTTTGAAGAAGGAATTTATGTAGATGTGACGACTGGTGAGCCCCTCTTTTTTGCTGGTGACAAGTTTGA
>NZ_CAURVL010000059.1:0-3186 GCF_963528215.1 uncultured Streptococcus sp. | reverse complement strand
TTAGCATATACTTTTGAGTTCGCGCCATCTTTGGCCGTTTTCTTTGCCACAATATTGGCCCATTTACGTCCCATTGGAGATTCTCCTTTTGATAAATTACATTTTTAATCTTTCTTATTATAACACAGGGAATCAGAAAAATCACTAGGAAAAAATGATAGCTTCTAGAAGATTCAGCTTGCTTTCTTCGACTTCTACTGGGCTAAAATCAATACAAAATTGATTTCAGTTTTCCTTCCATAAAAAATCCAGTCGCTAAAAAAGCAACTGGACGGTACATTCTATTTCCCGAAACCGGCAGGTCTGTCATAACGGACCTTTACCGAAATCCATCAAAAATATCACTGATAATTTTTCACAATAGATAAATCCGGTTTGCACCTGCTTAAACAGGCAAAAACATCCTCTATTCTGCCATCTAAAAAAGTGACATCTACTCGGACGGACTTGCCATGATAAGGCTTGACATATAAGTAGTCTCTCCGATAGTACCTGACTCCCAGTCGAAAAGAAGCCTGCCCATCAGAAGTTCGGCCCCAAGCCGGCTGGTACAAGATGCTTTCCAGCCGATTCCAAGCAAAGCTATGCTCTTTCAAGAAAGCACCTCGCACGGTCAAGCCCCATTCTGTTCCTGCAAGAACAAAGCACTTTTTGCTCAGCTTGCGACCCGCATGGACTATTGCAAAGATTTCGACTACAACAGTCATGAAAAAAGCAAGTATAAAAGGCAAACTGAACGGGCGTATTCCTGCTCCAGGCATGGCCTTTTCGAAAGAAAATAGTATAAAGTAAGCTAAAGTTCCGAAAATAAGGCTTAAGGCTAAAAAGACAGATGCCAAGATGACTATGGTCAAATAGAGTCCTCTACGGTAGCGAAAAGCAAACAATAAAGGCATGACTTTTCCCTTCTTTCTCAGCTAATAGTTTTGCTTATGCTTTACTGAGGCGCCTTAAACTCATCTTCCTCTACCTTATTCCAGTCAGAATATTGAGTATCTGTTTGAACATCCAAACTGCCTTCTTCACCTTTATATGATAAACCTAGCTTAAAGTCTTTTAAGAATAAGGTCTTTTTATCCAAGTGTACTTCTAACGTTTTATCCATATCAGCCTGAGTAACACCTGTCAGCTCTAGTTTGAATTCTTCACCAAAAAGCCCCAGCAAGTCAGCGTTTTTACTGCTTAATTTAAAGATATATTCATCACCGCTTTCCTTTACAGTGACATCATCAGCCATTTGATAAAAGCCATCCATGAGTTTGAAATAATCGGGCTGAACATAATAATCTGCCCCGCTTCCCATTTCTTGCTTAGACCATGTTCCATTTTTAGAAGAACGAGTATACAAAAGTTTATTCTCTCCGCCTGGCATAATCGCTTCTTGATAACTCTCCTGACCGCTCTCTTTTCCATCTATGATTAAATGCCCCTTGGCCAGCTCATCCGTGCTTTTATCATAGAGAAGATCCCCGCTCATCGTTTGAGTTTTATTGGAATCATCTACAGTGATAGATAATTTCACCTTCATTTTCATTGAAGTTAGATCTTCATTCGCAGTTTCTGCTTTCTCTAAGAGTTCTTCAATATCGTCAGAAGAAGTATTCTTTTGGATCTCACGGGAGCTATTCTCCGTCCCACCCGGATTCTTTTGAGAATGCTTCTGCCCAATCAAGCTACAAGCGCCTAAACTAAGCGTCAGTAAAGCTGTAAGGGCCATAAAGGTAATCTTTTGAATTTTCATGAGTCTTCCTCCTTTGAGACATGGATAGGAAAGATAATCATTCAATCAAGCTCAGCAAAGTTTTATTAACCAAATGTTAGCTTTCATACCTACAGTCAAACCGCTAAAAAGCAAATCATGCTCCTTAGTGAAAACAAGTTTATTTGTTTATTATACCATTTTTTATTTACTATCGCAAACAAAGCAAAAAGGCTGAACATTCAGCCTTACTTGTCTTTCATAATCGGAACCCGTCCAAAATTCTGTTCCGTCAGTGCGAGATCGCCTAGCTGATAGACCTTATCAGCCTGCTGGGTGAGACTATCCCAGGGTTCCTTGCCGATTCGGCTGACCAATTCGACCTTACCTTTAAGGCTGGACAAATGCTGGCGCCCCTGCTCGGAAAATCCTAAAATATGAATGCCTGATGGAAGCTCTTCTTGTCTAGCTCCGACCAGGATATAGGTCAGCAGACGCCGAACCCGAGCCTTGGTATAGCGCTTGGTCGCCACCTGCTCAACTAGCTCTTCTATGGTCTCACTGCTTTTCAAGGCCTCTCTAATCCTGACGGCCAACTCCTGATTGACCTGATAAAAGTCTGTCAAATCCGGACTTGTCACTATCTGGTAACGGAGATAAGGAAAGAGGTCTGACCAGGTCACCTTGGGTGCCATGTCAAGCAAGTGATAGGCTGGGGTGAATTTTTTGAGAAAGTCTGGCTGATCCAGATTCTGACGAAGGGCAGTTGCGGAGGCGAATTCCTGATTAGCAGCCAAAGAATGATAGCCGGCTCCCTGACGTTGAATGGGACAAAGCGTGATTGCCTTTCCTGCCACGGCCTTGGCATAAGCCAATCCTAGAATATGATTGGGAGTAGAGCCTGAGAAGTTGAGCCCAGCAAACTCCTGCCACATGGCCTGAGTCTTCTGGGGATAGGATAGGGAATCAGGCAGGCCAGCCAGATAAGCCTCCATCTGCTCTGCCTTTTGACCATAGACCCTAGAAATACTCTCATAATCCAGCACTTCCTCAGTCCCAAAAGTCAGCTGTTCGATGCCCAGCCTCTCTAGGATGTCTACTGCACCCTTAGCGAAAAAGTCTGCCGCCTGAACGCTGACCAAGAAAGGCAGCTCAAGGACCAGATCCGCTCCAGCTTCCAAAGCCATCTGAGCTCGAGTCCACTTGTCCACGATAGCCGGCTCCCCTCGCTGAACAAAATTGCCGCTCATAGCGATAATTTTCAGACCAGAAGCCTGCTCCAGCAGATATTTGTGCCCATTATGAAAAGGATTAAACTCTGCGATAATACCGGTAACTGTCATCTCATTTCTCCGCTACAAAAAACCAGCGAGCGCTCTTGTCAGTTGGCTCCTTGTCCTCAAAGTCCGCATAAACCTTGACATTCTTAAAACCAGCCTGCTCCAGCAAGATATCATAGGTCAGAATCTCATAGGTCCGCTCCTCAT
>NZ_CAURVL010000058.1:0-3802 GCF_963528215.1 uncultured Streptococcus sp. | reverse complement strand
TTATCAAGGCTAAATCTCGTGATAATTCTCGGACGCCTATGCAGTGGGATGATTCGGTCAATGCAGGTTTTACAACAGGAACTCCATGGCTGAAGGTAGGCAAATCCTATCCTCTTATCAATATGGAAAATGAAATCAAGGGACCAATCTTTACCTTTTATCAGAAATTGATTGCCCTGCGTAAGGAACTGCCTATCATCGCAGAGGGCAGCTATCAGCCAGCCTATGAGGACAGTCCTCAGGTCTATGCCTTTGAGCGGGAGTGGCAAGGACAAAAACTTTTAGTCCTTAACAACTTCTATGCTGATCCGATTACGGTGGACATCCTGCCAGATTATCAAAATGGTCAGGTTCTCCTGTCCAATTACGGAAAGAATCAGGTTGACCATGTGCTGACCCTGCAGCCATACGAAACCTTGGCAATCTTAATAGGTGAAAACTAAAGTCTCGAAAGAATCTGGAAAAAATTCCAGATTCTTTTTTATTTGTTGGGCCAGCCTAGACAAGTATTTGTCTGAAGCGAGAGAAAATAATACAGAATTTTAAGAAAGCCTTTGCAAAATTTGATTCTTTTCTTTATAATAAAAATTAAATAGGATAATATACATTTATACAGAAAAGGAGAAGTTCATGAAAAAACAAGTTTCTTACAGGCAGCTCTTTCCCACAGCGGTTTTGCTAGCTGCTTTTCTGTCCCTGCTTTTTTCTGTCCAATTGGCCGGAGCAGAAGAAGCGGTAAGTTCGTCGACTTCAGAGGCGGCTGCTCTTACAGAGAATCCAGCTGTGAGCGATGCATCGGTTGCTAGTCAAGCAGAGAGTCCATCTGCAGAATCAGGAGAGTCAAGGCCAGCTTCTGAAGAGACAGTGGAAAAGGCAGACCAAGCTCCTGCTGTAGCACAAGCTGCGGCTAGCGGACCTGAAGTTATGCCCAATGTGGGTACGATTCAAGGGGAAGCTCAAGCCTCACCCTATGAGGACAGAGAAGTTCAAGTTTCCAATGTCGTTGTAACGAAAACTGATCGCTCTGGTTTTTATGTTCAAGACGTGACTCCGGATGGAAATAGCAGGACTTCTGATGCTCTTTATGTTGTTTCTAAAGAAAAAGTCGATGTCGGAGACAAACTTAGTCTTGAAGGTCGCGTTAAAGAAGGCTACATGGAAGAACTCAGCGTTCGCCAAGGGCAAACCTTTAACAAGCCCATTGATAGTTTGACTGTCACCATGCTTGTCGCTTCCAAGGTGACCAAGGAAGGAAAAGCTGACTTACCTGCTCCGGTAGACATCGTGGCTAATATGCCTCAGGATACGGTCGATAACGATATTAATAATTATCAGCCTCAAAGTGAAGCGTTGGACTACTGGGAAAGTTTGGAAGGAATGTTGACGACGGTGAAGAAGCCCCACGTTTTAGGCCCGCAGTACCGTGGAGACATTTATGTCTTGCCAGAAGGTTATCAGGCTTTACCATTAAACAATATCGGTGGTCTTAATCTTCGTCCAAACGCTCAAAATACCGCAACCATTCCAGTCTATGTTGGCAATAAATTCATTGCCAAGGCCAAGGATTATTTCAATGGTGATGTGGTCGGAGTTGTGACCTATCGTGGGAAGATTTACAAGTTGGAGCCGACTCAGCTGCCTGATTTGGTGGATGGTGGTTTGCAGAGACAGGTCTCTCCTATCTATCCAAGTGAGGACAAGCTGACTATTGCTTCCTACAATATCGAGAATTTTTCTGCTAATGCTAAAAAAGGTGAAACACCTGAGGAAAAAGTGACTAGAATCGCCAATTCCTTTATCAATGAAATCCATAGTCCAGATATCATCACGCTCATCGAGGTTCAAGATGAGAATGGCAGCGTTAATGACGGAACGACCAGCGGTGTCAAAAGCGGTGAGAAACTAGCGGCCCGCATCAAAGAATTGGGCGGAAAAACTTACAAGTACACCGAAGTTGCCCCACTTGACGGTCAAGATGGCGGTAAGCCCGGCTCTAATATCCGCGTGGCCTTTCTCTACGATCCAAATCGGGTGAAGTTAGTTGAAAGAGAAGCTGGTACGAGTGACGAAGCTGCTAGCTTCTCCGGTGGCCATTTGGTTAAGAATCCTGCCCGGATTGCTCCAACAAATCCTGCCTTTACAAAGGTTCGTAAATCCTTGGCAGCTGAGTTTGAATTTAAGGGACAGCATATCGTTGTTATCGCCAATCATTTGAAGTCCAAGATTGGGGATGATGCTGTTTATGGCTCCGCTCAACCAGCAGTTCAGCATACGCAGGCTGCTCGGATAGAGCAGGCTAAAATTTTAAATAGCTTTGTTCAGGAAGGACTGAGACAAAATCCTAACCTTAAGTTTGTGCTGACTGGTGATTTCAATGACTTTGAATTTTCCGAAACGGCTAAAGCATTGGCGGGTAATGAACTGATTAATCTCATGCAGGAGCATGATGCGGCTGACCGTTATTCCTACTTCTACCGCGGCAGCAACCAAAGTTTGGACAACATTTTCATTTCGAAGAACCTGGCAGGCAAGGCAGTCTTTGCCCCTGTCCATATCAATGCCTCTTTCATGGAGGAACATGGCAGAGCTTCAGACCATGATCCAGTAGTGGTGCAGCTGGACTTTTCTAAGGATGTTGCAGCTTCAACATCTGACAGCTCCCAGCCGTCTCAATCAACTGGACAATCTTCTGTAGCATCAGAACAAGGAGCTCCGTCTCAGACCAATCCCCCATCGTCCAATCAAACTGGACAAGGTCAGACAGCTAGCAGCAAGAAGAAGGGACTCCCGCAGACCGGCCAAAATAGCAGTAGCTGGGCAGTCTTGGGATTGGCCCTGTTGATGTTTGCTTTTACTCTCAAAAAGAGAAGCAGAAATTAACTAAAATCAATTTAAAAAGTGAAATCAGGGTGGACTAAAGAACCTACCCTGATTTTTTATTTGCCAGCATCTAAGAGCAAGTCTGTTCCCGCTTTCGCCCTAAAATTTCATCTGTTGTAAAACACTGAAAATGAAACTGAAAAACAGTTTGTTTTCTAAAAAATAGGCAAATTAAGTCTATTTTTGCTTTAATCATGTTATAATGTAGTTAGTTATAAAACGTTTTCAGAGTTAAGAGGTTGCGCTATGGTTGAAGAGAAAATTGAAGAAGCAGTTGATTATGGAAAGGTAACGGGCATGGTCCACTCCACCGAAAGTTTTGGAGCTGTTGATGGACCGGGTATCCGTTTTATTGTTTTTTTGCAGGGTTGCCACATGCGCTGCCAGTATTGCCATAATCCGGACACATGGGAGATGGAGACCAACAAATCTCAGCTGCGGACCGTGGACGATGTCTTGCAAGAAGCTCTCCGTTATAAGGGCTTCTGGGGCAATAAAGGCGGCATCACCGTCAGCGGAGGAGAAGCCTTGCTGCAGATTGATTTTCTGATCGCCTTCTTTACCAAGGCTAAAGAGCTGGGCATCCACTGTACTTTGGATACCTGTGCCCTGCCATTCAGAAATACGCCTCGCTATCTGAAAAAATTTGACAAACTCATGGCAGTTACCGACCTTGTCCTGCTAGATATCAAGGAAATTAACGAAGAACAGCACAAAATCGTGACCAGCCAAACCAACAAGAATATCTTGGCCTGTGCCAAGTACTTGTCTGATATTGGAAAACCAGTCTGGATCCGCCATGTCTTGGTGCCAGGATTGACCGACCGTGATGATGACCTGATTGAGCTGGGTAAGTTTGTTAAGACACTGAAGAATGTTGATAAGTTTGAAATTCTACCTTACCATACCATGGGAGAATTCA
>NZ_CAURVL010000057.1:0-3930 GCF_963528215.1 uncultured Streptococcus sp. | reverse complement strand
TAGACCTAAGCTAATCAAAGTATTCAGCAAAATCCTTGCTGGACAAGAAAAATAAGCCAGACAACAGCAATTCCAACCTGCAGCAGAACGGTTCATTCTTAAACATTCAAGCGCCTCTCCAGTCTACTTCCGGCTCAAATGGTAAAGGTAGGCAGGGAGCAGGACCAGAAGACCGAAAATCAGATTTCCTGCACGAAACAAACTGAATACAGAAACAAGACTTCCTGCCAACATGGTGTCATAGATTTTAATCATAATTACTCCTATATCCTACTATCTATAGTAATTTCAGCAATATATCAAAAAGTGTAGCAGCTGCACTCGCAACTTCAATACTTCTTAAGATCGGCTCATACTTCTCTACAAAATATTCCAATTTTTGTTTATCCTGCGGAGAAGTAATGATACTGTTAATTTCGCTATCTTTAATACCATGTTGAATCAATTCTGTTTTGTAAGCATTTAGCACTGAAACAATCTCATTATAATAAACACTATATCTATTATCTTGATAATTATTCCCGGCATAATTATTTTGAACAGGACCGTAGTTTATATCTCTATGACTCATATCAATAATTGATGTTAATTTATATATAATATAGGGTCCTTCTTTTTCGCTTACTCTTCCACTAGAATCATATTTTATTTCATAATATTCTCTATCTAGCAGTTCCGATATCATATAGGAATATCCATGTTCGTTAGTCCATATATCCCCTTGTCTATAATGACTTAATATATAATCTCGTTTATTTAATTGAGTCAATTTATACTCAAAAAACAGCCAAGTTTCACCATTATCCATTCTCAATGAATATTCCTGTAAATAAATTTTACTATAGTCCGTTTGAGCATCTTGTTTCTTTTCCTCTAATTTTTCTTTCCGATTTAAATATACAAGGAACATAATCAATATAACAAACAGACACATATATAGATAGTTTATAATCATATACCCCTATTTATCTCCTTTGCTATCATCAAAGCAATATTGAAAAAAATCATAGCATCTGCTTTTCTTTCTTCGTGTCTTGCATCCCACTCATTTTTATGATGATCCACATAGTCAGCTGTGTAGAAGAATTGATAGACTTTACTCTTGCGAAATTGACTCCAAGCCATGATAGCTGAAGCTTCCATGTCCACCACTTGGGCACCCGCAGCTAAGCGCCGCTTGACCTTATCAGGCGTTTCCCGATAAAAGGCATCAGTCGTCCAAGACTTAGCGCGGATATGCTCGATATCGTGCTTATCAAAGATGGCTTCCAGCTCGACCAACAAAGACTCGTCATAGGCGACTTCATCACCCGGTGGGGCATAGTGATAGCTAGTCCCTTCATCTCGCAAAGCGGCTGCAGGCAGGATGATTTTATCCGCCTCAATTGAGCGGTCCAAAACGCCACAGGAACCTAGAATGATGAAATTCTTGAAGCCTCTAGTCACCAACTCCTCCAGCTGGCCGACTATCATGGGAGCCCCAATTGGAGCCAACATAACTGCTAGCTTGCTAGGTCCTTGGCCATAAATATACCATGGATGATGGCCGTTTATGCTTTTCAAATAGCCTCCCGGATAGACATCTTCTGACTCAATCAAACGTTTCAGAATTTCGCCATTAAAGGACAGGATGATGGTTTCGCATACCTCACCTTTGTCAATAATCTGTCTATCTGTTGGTTCAATAACCCCAGCTACATCTTCAAATTCCTCTAATAGCATAAGTTCTCTTTCTTTAAGGCTTCAGCAAATCCACCTTCATCTTTTCTATGCGACGCAACTTGGTCTCATCTTTTTTGGCTTCACTGATATAGCGAGCCCATTCACGCTGGTGGCTAGGCGGCAATTTTGTAAAACGCTCCTTGGCAAGACCGTCCAACCCTTCTTTCAGTTCAAGGACTATCTGGTTCAAAATAGCATCTGATAAATCTGACATGTCGGTTCCTCCTGTCATATTTTACTTAGATAACTTTGCCAACCTTTTCTACAGACTTGACGAATGGTGGCTGGCTTCACGGGCATGCTCTAGCTTGTCTAGATAGTATTCCCGTTTCTCCTCTACCTCGTGAATGGTTGGCTCGTCCTTCTCACCGTGGACACGAACAATCTTCGCTGGTACACCAACAACTGTCACATCACTAGGAACATCAGCCACTACAACTGCACCGGCTCCGACCTTGGCCTTCTCGCCAATCTCAATCGGTCCAATGACTTGGGCATGAGCAGAGACCAAGGCACCCCGACGCACGGTTGGATGGCGTTTGCCTGTATCCTTGCCCGTACCGCCCAGGGTCACGCCGTGGTAAAGCATGGCCCCCTTCTCCACAATGGCCGTTTCTCCAATCACTAGGCCACTGCCATGGTCGATGAAGACACCCGACTCAATCTGAGCGCCGGGATGAATCTCAATCTGGGTCCAGAAACGCCAGAATTGACTGTGCATGCGCGCCAGCAGCTTGAAGCCGTGCCTCCATAAAAAATGCGAGAGGCGGTGGGCCGCCAAAGCTTTAATGCCTGGATAGGTTAGCAAAACTTCCAGCGACGTTCGTGCCGCCGGGTCATTTTCCTTTACGATATCAATAGATTCCTTCCACCAACCCATGCTAGCCTCCTTCCTTCTCTAAACAAGGAGAGACGAGAACTAGGCTCGCCTCTGCCGATTTCTGATGAGGTCTACAGGGATACGACCTCTTATTCTTCTGTTTTAGGGCTTTCTTGATGGTCCTTATGACCCTTGTGCTCCTTGCGCGGATGATGTCCCTTGTCATGATGATGTTTTGGCTTATCAGACTTTGGCGGACGCGGCAGCAATACTTTCATGGAAGCATCTACCCGACCTTTGGCATCAATCTTGATAACCTTGACATCCACTTCATCACCGATTTGTACAACGTCTTCGACGTTATTAGTCCGAGTCCAAGCCAGCTCCGAAATGTGAACCAGGGCATCCGTCTTGTCAAAGAGATTGACAAAAGCACCGAATTTCTCAATCCGAACAACCTTGGCATGGTAAACTTCATCCACTTTTGCTTCGCGGACTAAGCCAGCAATGATTTCCTTGGCACGATTGATGGCGTCTTGGTCGCTAGAGTAGATGGACACATTTCCTTCTTCATCAATGTCAATCTTAACACCAGTTTCAGCGATAATCTTGTCGATGGTTTCCCCACCTTTTCCGATGACAATCTTAATTTTGTCCACATCAATCTTGATGGTATCGATTTTCGGAGCAGTTGGAGCCAACTCAGGACGTGGAGCTGGAATTGTCGCTTCAATCAAGTCCAGAATTTCAAAGCGAGCTTTCTTAGCCTGAGCAAGAGCTTCTGTCAGGATTTCCGCTGTAATTCCTTCAATCTTGATATCCATCTGCAGGGCGGTAATCCCTTCGCGGGTACCAGCTACCTTAAAGTCCATATCGCCAAAATGGTCTTCCAAACCTTGAATGTCCGTCAGAACCGTATAGTTGCTGCCATCTGAAATCAAGCCCATGGCAATTCCGGCAACCGGTGCCTTAATCGGCACACCACCGGCCATCAGAGCCAGAGTACCCGCACAGATAGAGGCCTGTGAAGAAGAACCGTTTGACTCCAAGACTTCCGCTACCAGACGAATTGCATACGGAAACTCTTCCAAACTAGGCAAGACTTGCTCCAAGGCACGCTCCCCAAGAGCACCGTGTCCAATTTCACGACGGCCAGGAGCCCCATAACGACCTGTCTCACCGACAGAGTATTGCGGGAAGTTATAGTGGTGCATGAAGCGTTTCTTGTATTCTGGATCCAAGCCGTCCACAATTTGCGTTTCGCCCATTGGTGCCAGGGTCAGGACAGACAAGGCTTGGGTTTGCCCGCGAGTAAAGAGACCAGAACCATGCACGCGCGGCAGGTAATCCACTTCCGCATCCAGCGGACGGATTTCATCAACCTTACG
>NZ_CAURVL010000056.1:0-3960 GCF_963528215.1 uncultured Streptococcus sp. | reverse complement strand
ATGCGGGAGCCAATCACGTTTTGCCGACAACCAGCACCAGCCGTTTTTCATCAGCTCTGGGAGTCTATGACTTTATTAAGCGCATCCAGTACACCCAGTACAGCCGTGCTGCTGTAGGTGCGGCTGACAAGGATATTACCAGTCTGGCCTATGCAGAGGGCCTGCAGGGACATGCCAAGGCCATCGAAGCCCGCAGACAGGAAAAATAGAAGGAGTTGCCATGAGACAAGCTGAAATCAAGCGTAAAACACAGGAGACTGATATTGAACTGGCTGTCAATCTCGACCAACAGGAACCGGTAGCCATTGAGACTGGTGTCGGATTCTTTGACCACATGCTGACCCTTTTTGCCCGCCACAGTCGGATTTCTCTGACGGTTAAGGCTGAAGGTGACCTATGGGTGGACAGCCACCATACGGTTGAGGATGTGGGCATCGTGCTGGGGCAGGCTCTGCGTCAGGCTTTGGGAGACAAGGCAGGTATCAACCGCTACGGTACTAGCTTTGTGCCCATGGACGAAACGCTGGGTATGGCCAGTCTGGACTTATCCGGTCGCTCCTATCTGGTCTTTGAGGCGGATTTTGACAATCCCAAGCTTGGGAATTTTGATACTGAGCTGGTGGAGGAATTTTTCCAAGCCCTAGCCTTTAATCTGCAGATGAATCTGCACCTGAAAATCCTTCATGGCAAGAACAGCCACCACAAGGTGGAAAGTCTCTTTAAAGCGACTGGACGAGCTCTGCGGGAGGCTATTACGATCAATCCAGAGATTCATGGAGTCAACTCCACCAAGGGCTTGCTCTAGCTTGTCCTTCTGAGTGAAAGGAGTTGATGTAGTGATGATGATTGTTATTGATTATGACGCGGGAAATACAGCCAATGTCCTCCGTGCTCTGGCTCAGGTAGGAGTAGAAGCGCGTCTGTCAGCTGATCCGCAGGAAATTTTAGCTGCCGATGGTTTGATTTTACCAGGTGTTGGTGCTTTTCCTACTGCCATGCAGGAGTTGAAAAGGCGAGGGCTGGTCTCCGTTATCCAGCAGGCTGTGGCCGATGGCAAGCCTCTCTTGGGCATTTGCTTAGGCATGCAGCTCCTGCTGGAGTCTGGATTGGAGAATGGTCAAAGCTTTGGACTGGGCTTGATTCCCGGTGTTTGCCGTAGGATTCCGGACCAGGCTGGTCTGCCTGTGCCTCACATGGGCTGGAATGACTTACAGGTTCAGCAGTCGTCTGCTTTGACAGCTGGTCTAGAGGGCCAGTCAGTCTATTTTGTCCACACCTACTATACAGATGTTCCGGAGGAGTACTTGGATGTGACTGCTGATTATGGGCGACCAATCCCAGCTATGATTCACCGAGGGTCGGTTTTTGGCTGCCAGTTTCACCCAGAAAAGTCTGGTGCTGTCGGTCTCGGTATCCTAGAGAAGTTTAAGGAGTATGTCTATGAAAATACTGCCCGCTATTGATATCAAAGACGGCCAGGCCGTCCGCCTTTTTAAAGGGGATTTTAGCCAGAAGACGGTAGTCAATCCCGATGTCTTGGAGCAAGCTCAAGTTTTCAAAGAAGCTGGGGTTACCATGATTCATGTGGTTGACTTGGACGGAGCCTTAGAAGGTCGGGCGGCCAATCGAGATCTGATTGCCCAGATTAAAGCGGAAACTGGTCTAGCTATCCAAGTAGGGGGCGGCATTCGCAGTCTGGAGCAGATTGAAGATTATCTAGCGGTCGGCATTGACCGTGTCATTATTGGCTCTATGGCTGTTAAGAATCCTGCCTTTGTTGAGGCCGCGCTAGAGAGCTTTGGAAGCAACAAAATCTTGATTGGCATTGATGCGAAAGACGGTCTAGTTGCGACTGAGGGTTGGCTGGAAACCAGCAATCAGGACTATATCAGTCTGGCGCTGGCCATGGAAAAGCTTGGCGTCCGCCTCTTCGTCTATACAGATGTGGACCGAGACGGGACTCTGACTGGCCCTAATATCCAGCATTATCAAAAATTGCTGGCGTCCCTCAAGCATGCTCAAGTCATTTCCTCTGGTGGCATCCAGTCAGCGGATGACTTAAAGGAGCTGAAAAAACTGGGCTTGGCTGGTGCCATTGTGGGTAAGGCCTATTACAGTGGACGAATTAGCCTAGAGCAGATCAAGGAAGCAGAAAGGGGATAGCCATGCTGAAAAAACGAATCATTCCCTGTCTGGATGTCAAGGACGGCCGGGTTGTCAAGGGCATTAACTTTGTCAATCTGACTGATGTGGGAGATCCAGTTGATGCGGCCAGGGCTTACTATGAAGCCGGCTGCGATGAGTTGGTCTTTCTGGACATCACCGCCACCCATGAGGAGCGGGACACGACGGTCGAGATGGTCCGGCGCGTGGCAGAGCAGGTTTTCATTCCCTTTACCGTCGGGGGCGGCATTCGCACGGTTGAGGACATGAAGCGGATGCTCCAGGCTGGGGCGGATAAGGTTGCAGTTAATTCCTCAGCACTGGCAAATCCTCAGCTTTTAGCTGACTGCGCTGAGAAATTCGGCAGTCAATGTGTGGTGCTGGCCGTAGATGCTAAGAAAGAAGCGGATGGCAGCTGGCATGTCTATCTAGCTGGCGGCCGCAAGGACAGCGGTCGCGACCTGTTAGACTGGGTTCAAGAAGCTGTCGGTCTTGGAGCGGGGGAAATTCTTCTGACCAGTATGGACAAGGACGGGACCAAGTCTGGTTTTGACTTACCAATGTTGGAAGCCGTCTCTCAAGTGGTTTCCGTTCCTATCATCGCCTCTGGTGGTGCTGGCAGTAGCCAGCATATCCTAGAAGTTTTTGAAAAGACTGCAG
Source organism: uncultured Streptococcus sp. (assembly GCF_963528215.1). Classification (GTDB taxonomy): domain Bacteria; phylum Bacillota; class Bacilli; order Lactobacillales; family Streptococcaceae; genus Streptococcus. Next base: position 1,137 of record NZ_CAURVL010000056.1, on the reverse strand, counting down.
CGACGGGTGCCTTGGCAGCCTCGATTTTCCATTATGGTCAGGTCTCCATCTCAGAGACTAAAAAAGCCATGCAGGAAGCTGGATTGGAGGTGCGCATCTGATGACAGAAATGAAGTTAGATTTCCAAAAACAAGGTGGTCTTATACCTGCCATTATCCTAGACCACACCAGCAAAGAAGTCCTTATGCTGGCCTATCTCAATGAAGAAGCCTACCAGCTGACCCACACCAGTGGTCAGATGTGGTACTGGAGCCGGTCACGTCAGGAGCTTTGGCATAAGGGAGCCACCAGCGGCCACTACCAGACTGTCAAAAAAATCACAACTGACTGCGACCTTGATACCCTGCTGATCGAAGTAGACCAGCTGGGAGCTGCCTGCCACACCGGTGCTAAATCCTGCTTTTTTCATAAAATCTGGGATGAGGGAGACAGCAAAACTGACTAAAAGCTCCCTTGCTTTACTTTAGTACTTGGTTAATGCAAAAATAAAACTAAGACATTAGCCTGCCATTGGAAAGAATTGCTTTTTATAGTAAAATAAGGACAGTAACAAGGAGATACTATGCTAGAAACCCTCTATCAAGAAGCCCTCAAACGCAAAAAAGAGCCCAAGGAAGGCTCCTATACCAGCTATCTCTATGACAAGGGGCTGGACAAGATTCTCAAAAAAGTCGGTGAAGAAGCAACAGAAGTGGTCATTGCGGCTAAAAATGCTGACAAGGACGAGATGGCCAATGAAACAGCTGATCTGCTCTACCATCTGGCGGTCGCTCTCGTCGAGACTGGCGTCAGTTTGGAAGAGGTAGAGGCCGTCCTCCAGGCCCGTCAGGGCAAGCAGAGCCGGATTCACGACCGACCTGAAATTGACCATTACTAAAGGGACACAAGATTTGCAGAAAGGCGGCCCAGCATGCGCGACAACCATCTTCATACCTATTTTTCCTATGATTCTGAGGCAGATTTCTGTGACTATCTGGACCATTACGAGGGCGAGATTGTCACCACTGAGCACTATGATTTGTCCAATCCCTACCCTTACGAAGCTGCCTCGCCCCACGATGATGTGCCTGACTATGAGGCCTATTCAGCAAAAATAGCAGAGCTGAACCAGCAATATGGCAACCGCATCAAAAAGGG
>NZ_CAURVL010000055.1:0-4032 GCF_963528215.1 uncultured Streptococcus sp. | reverse complement strand
TGTTCAGCCAGAGGAGCAGTCTGGCGAGATTGCCAAACGATAGCATTGTAGATAGGAAGACCAGTATTCTTATCCCAGACGACAGTTGTTTCACGCTGGTTGGTGATTCCGATGGCTTCGATTTGGTTAGGTTTTACCCCACTTTCGATGAAGGCACCGGCAATAACGGACTGCACTGAGTTCCAAATCTCATTGGCATTATGCTCAACCCATCCAGCTTGAGGGAAAATCTGAGTAAATTCTTTTTGACTGGAGCTAACTTTTTCTCCTTTTTTGTTAAAGATGATGGCGCGGGAACTAGTAGTTCCTTGGTCGATGGCCATGATGTATTTTTCTTGTGACATGAACTGTCCTCCTAGTAAAAATCTTGAGGATGTTTCCTCTACAGTAACTAGTATATAAAATAAAACGCTTTCTTTTTTATCAACTTTTTTCAAATTTTAAAAAAATCTGAGGAGATTGTGCGAAAATCACAAAGAAACCTGGATTTCTCCAAGTTTCTTAATGAAATATCATGTGACGGATTTGAGCCAAATCTTCCAAATCCAAGTCATTTTTTAAATAATAGATGGGAGCCTGCTGGGTCTGATGAATGGGATTGTTGGTGATGATGAGGTCGTAATTTCTGGTAAGGTCGTAGGATTCAATCGTAATAAAGCGATTGTACTCTAAGTACCGCCTTAAAATGGCTGTCATCCTAGAAACAACGATAAAGCTATCTGTCAAGTCCATGCCTATCTTGATGATTTGACCGTCGTTTTCAGCAATGTATTCCATCAGCTGGAGCCATTCCCACAACACCTTTTTATCCAGAGATGTTCCCTGCTGGAAAATAGGCAGTTTGCTAAAAATAGTGTCTGCCACTTGTCGATAATCGTATTCGCTCCATAAGTAAGGATGGCGTAATTCCAGATCATGCTTGTATTTATCCTGCAAGAGGTAGCCTCGGAAAAGAAAGACACGGGCGCAGAGCTGGCTTAGTTCGTAGGTCACTTGGTCCTCGATATAGTCCCCTAGCAAGTCTCGCCCCCTCATCTCTTGAATCAGTTGCGTAATCAGGCTGGCAATTTCACCGCCAAAGCCCAGAATATACTCCATGGTGTGCAGGGGCAGAATCCGATGGGAAAGCAGAAATGAAAAGAAAATCATCATTTCCCCGTCTTCCTGACTCAGGGTGATGTGCTGCCTGGCAAAGAAGTCATTTGCCCGGCGATGCAAGCGCTGGTAGAAGATATTCTCAAAATAGCCCTGCATTTTCTGCTCAATGTTTTGGAATTGACAGGCATTGACTCTTAGGCGCTGTTGGGTGATATGTGCCCAAAGAGCCAAGTCCAATCGCTGTCCTTGAGAGAGCTGGGCTCCGCAGAGTTCTTCTAAGACAGCAACTTCCTGCCTTCTTTCTGGTTTTTGAAGTTCCTTTTCCCAATCTTGGCTGGACCAGACCTTGCGAAAAAGGCAGAAATAAAAATAGCGGATTTGGTGCTCAGGTCCTTTCAAGCGGCCATTTTGGATAGATAGCTCAAACTCTGATAGGATTTGATTTAGTCCGGATATATGACGACTGAGTGTTGCTTCACTAATCATCAGTTCCTGAGCTAATTGATGGGCTAAAAACTGCTGATGATAGAGCAAGTGGTTTAAAATCTGGTATTTGACTGCATTGTCCAAAAAGAGCCTGCGAATATCCCGTCCCTTGGTATCCGGTCCGATGTACAGACTGAGTGTTTCGTCCTGAAGCTGGATGTATAAGGCTGCATGATGGTCCATAGCCTTGTCGTTAATCAAGCTAATGTACTTGGTCAAGGTTGCTTTCGAGAAGCCTGTTTCTGACATGACATCCTTCAAACTGGATGTAGAATGCTGCTGTAAATAAGACAGGACAATAAACTGCCCCGCTTCACTCTTTTCCATTAAGTCTGCAAGATACATACGAAAACCCTCTCAATTCACTAATCTTAGCTTATCACAAAAGGGAAAAAAGACGAAGCAATGTGCTTTATATTTTCTTATTGTTGCTCGAGGCAATAATGGAAGGCAGAAGTCTGTCATCATGTCTATCTTAATTCGCTATTCCATTTTGTTTGAGCAGCATAAGAGGAGCGCATCACAATTTTTCTTTGCTTTGAGTTTGATCGCTTTTTTATGGTATAATTGTAGAAAAATGACGACGAGGGAGCAGCTATGGATAATGTGATTGATTTGTCTATCCCAGTGGCAGAAGTGATTGAGAAGCAGCCCGATGTTTTGGATGTTTTGGTCGAGTTGGGCTTTACGCCTCTGGCCAATCCAGTCATGCGTAATACAGTCGGACGCGTGGTTTCTATCAAAAAAGGTGCTGGTATGAATGGCATTGACCTTAATAAAATCAAGCAAACTCTGGAATTAAATGGCTATGAAGTGGTGGGGATTTAGGCATGGCTACTGAACGCATTGAGGTCCTCAAGTCTATCTTGCTGGACCTACATAACGGAGCTTCAGCAGAATCCGTTCAGGAGCTTTTTAATGAGCATTTTGCTGGTGTATCCGCTATCGAAATCAGCCTGATGGAGCATGAGCTAATGAACTCAGATACGGGAGTGACCTTTGAAGATGTCATGTCCCTTTGCAATGTCCATGCCAACCTCTTTAAAGGTGCCATTCAGAATGTAGAGGTGGCTGATACCGATCATCCAGGCCATCCTGTTCAGATCTTTAAGCAGGAAAATCTAGCGCTTCGGGCTGCCCTCATGCGGGTTCGCAGGCTCCTATCTACCTATGAAAGCACAGAAGATGAGGAGCTTCTACCTGAAATCCGCAAGGGACTCCAGCGCCAGCTGGGTTTGGTGGGGCAGTTTGATGTCCACTATCAGCGCAAGGAAGAGCTCATGTTTCCCATCATGGAGAGCTACGGCCACGATTCGCCACCCAAGGTCATGTGGGGGGTAGACGACCAGATTCGAGACCTCTTCCAAGAGGCTAAGATTGCTGCAGAGCAGCTACCAGATACTTCGATTGAAGAAGTCAAGGACAAGTTTGAGACTTTTGCGGCTGAGTTTGAAGCTATGATTTTCAAGGAAGAGTCTATCCTTCTCATGATTCTCCTCGAGTCCTTTACTCAGGATGACTGGCTCAAGATTGCTGAGGAGAGCGATGCTTATGGCTATGCCATTATCAAGCCAACGGAAAAATGGATTCCTGCGCGTCACTCATTCTCGGAGGAGGAAGTTGGGAATGCTGCTGATGAAGGAAGCGAAGCGCCAGCCAGTAGAGAACAGACTAGTGATGGCAGGTTTGAGCAGGTCATTGATACGCCAGATGGTCAGGTCACCATTTCTTTTAAGCCTAAGGAAAAGAAGGAGCAAGCCTTTAATCGGGACTCCCAACAGCCTTTTGGTCATGGCTATCTGTCTGTGACGGAGGCTAATCTGATTTTGAACCATCTGCCCATGGAGATTACCTTTGTCAATAAGGACGATATTTTCCAGTATTATAATGACAGTGTGCCGGCAGACGAGATGATTTTCAAGCGGACGCCGTCCCAGATAGGTCGCAATGTCGAGCTCTGTCACCCGCCCAAGTTTTTAGACAAGGTGCGGCGGATTTTCAAGGCTCTGCGCGAGGGAGAGCGGGACAAGTTTGAGATGTGGTTCAAGTCGGAATCACGGGGCAAGTTTGTCCATGTGACCTATGCGGCGGTTCGAGATGAATCTGGTGAATTTCAGGGGGTGCTGGAGTATGTACAGGACATTCAGGCCTTCCGAGATATTGACAGTGATTTTTACCGAGATTTGGACTAGGTATTTGCAGTTAGAAAGTGAGAAAAATGAGTTACGAACAGGAATTTTTACAGGAGTTTGAAGCTTGGGTTAAGACCCAGGTCATGATTAACGAGATGGCTCTCAAGGAGAGTCAGGCGGTCTATGAGGCGGACCAGGATGAGCGTGCTAAGGAAGCAGCCATTCGCTATGAAAGTCGTCTCGATGCCTACCAGTTCCTTTTAGGGAAATTCGCCAACTATCAGGCGGGCAAAGCATTTCACGACCTGCCAGACGG
>NZ_CAURVL010000054.1:0-4287 GCF_963528215.1 uncultured Streptococcus sp. | reverse complement strand
AAAATTCATGTAGAATATTCAACAATAAATTGAAAGCGATGAGAGAAAAAGTCTAAAACAAGAAACAGAGAGTGCCTAATGGTGAGACGGCATGCAATCCTTAGACGACACATTCTTGAGTGCGGATGCGAAATCAGTCAGCAGTCTGAGACTAGTGTCCGACGGCTGATTGCCGTTATCAATCTGGAGTCTCGTACTCCTAGAGGGTCCTCAGGCGACTGAGGTCCGAATAAAGGTGGAACCACGTGTCAACGTCCTTGCAAAGTTTTTTGCGAGGGCTTTTTATTATATTTAAACTAGAAGATTCCCCTATTTTCCTTTACTAAAGCGGTAAATTTCGTCTTTCATTTATTAGAAGTCCAAAAGTAAGTGTCAGATAATGGCTAGTGTGAAAGAGAGGTGGCAAGATGGTTAAGCTAAAAGGTCTCAGGCAGATCAATCCCTATGTAGCGGGGCAGCAGCCCAATAAGCCAGACATGATTAAGCTTAATACCAATGAAAATGCTTATGGTCCTAGTCCAAAGGTGGCAGAGGCGCTGAAGGCATTTAATGCGCAGGATCTGCGTAAGTATTCAAGCCTAAATCAGGCAGAACTCTGTCAGGCTTTGGCAGCAAACTTGGGTGTATCACCCGACCAGCTCATTATCGGTAACGGCAGTGACGACATCTTGTCCATGGCTTTCCTGGCCTTCTTTAACAGCGGCGAGTCGGTCTTATTTCCGGATTTGACCTATGGTTTTTACAAGGTCTGGGCGGACCTCTACCACGTGCCTTTTCGAGAAATCCCACTGACAGATGATTTTGAGGTCCATCCCTCCGACTATTTTGGAGACAATGGCGGCATTATCCTAGCCAATCCCAATGCTCCGACGGGGATTTATCTGCCGCTGGATCAGTTGGAGGAAATTCTGGCGTCCAATCAGGATGTGGTAGTGGTGGTGGATGAGGCTTACATTCACTTTGGTGGTCAATCTGCCCTGTCTCTGCTGGAAACCTATCCCAACCTCTTTATCACACGGACCTTTTCCAAGGATGCGGCCTTGGCTGGTCTGCGGGTAGGCTACGGCATCGGCCATCCAGACTTAATAGCTGTCATGAAAGCTGTTAAGGACTCCATCAATCCTTACTCAGTGGATATGTTATCAGAGCGATTAGCTCTTGCGGCAGTCGAAGATTGGGATTATTATTTGGAGACCGGTAGAGCCATTCAAGAGATCCGAGATTGGTTTGCTGGAGAATTGGTTGCGCTGGATTTTCAAGTCCTGCCTAGTCAGACCAACTTTGTCCTAGCCCAGCCTAGTGGAATCTCTGCAGCTGAGCTTTTCCAGCAGCTAGAAGAGCGTCGGATTTATGTGCGGTATTTTGCAAAAGCAGAACGAATCAAAGACTTTCTGCGCATCTCTATCGGACAGCGAGAGGAGATGGAAACAGTCCTGGCAGCTATCAAGGAAATTTGCAGCAGCTGAGAGTTTGACTCAAAGCCAGCCAGTGTAAGAATAGAGCAAGAAAGGAAAGCAGCCTATGAATAAAATCACCCTTCCGATTGGCATGCATGACAAGCTTTTCAAGAGGGCGCGTGTGACCTACGAGATTGAGCGGGACATCAGTGATTTCCTGATGGCTCAGGGCTTCAATCGGATTGACACACCGACTTTGGAGCACTTCGAGGTCTTCAGTGACCATGTGGAGCCCCATCATTATCATCTTTTCGATAAAAAAGGCGAGCTATTGGTGCTGAGGCCAGATGTGACCAGCCAGATTGGTCGGGTTATTGCTTCGACCAGGGTACATACGCCGACCAAGTTTTCCTATTCGGGCAAGGTCTTTCACTATCAAGAAGAGCTGCGTGGTCTTGCCAACGAGCTCAGTCAAGCTGGTATTGAGATTATCGGCTATCCAGCTCGCGAGGCGGTGCTTGAGGCTATCAAGACAGCCAAGCAGTCGCTGGATTTGGCGCAGGTTAAGTCTTATCAGTTCGAGTTTTCCCATGCGGCAATCCTGCAGACCATTTTAGAGAGTCTGGCCTTGGATTCGCAGGAGGAGGCCCAGCTGCTAGATTATATTCGCAAGAAAAATAGGACGGGACTCTTTGAATTCACCCAGACCAGATCGAGTGAATTTGATGATTTTTTGCAGGAGCTGCCCTATTTGTTTGGTCCTAGCCAACAGGTTTTAGCTAGGGCTAGAGAGATAGTTGACAACGAGCGGATATTGACGTCTCTAGATGATGTAGAGCAGGTTCTGCAGAGCCTATCAGGCTTGCTGGAGCAGACAACTATGGACTTGGGACAGGTAGCTGCCATGCCTTACTATACTGGATTGACCTTCAAGGTCTTTGGCGATCGAGTGCCAGATGCTTTTCTATCTGGTGGTCGCTATGACCAGCTTTTCAAGCGCTTCGGGGCAGCAGAGCTGACAGCTATCGGCTGGTCTCTAGACATTGACAGTGTCTATCAGGCCATTCATGATGACCTGCCTGACGAGGGCGGAAAGGAAGGTGACAGCAGATGAGTCAGATTACCATTGCCCTGACCAAGGGGCGGATTGAGAAAGATACGGTCAAGCTCTTGACCAAGGCTGGCTTTGATATGTCCTTCATGGCAGACAAGGGGCGTAGCTTGATTTTTGAAAGTCCAGACAGTCGCTTTCGCTTTCTTTTGGTCAAAGGACCTGACGTGACGACCTATGTGCGCCATGGAGTCGCTGATTTGGGCATTGTCGGCAAGGATATTCTCTTTGAGCATCCGACCGGCTATCTGGAGCTGCTGGATCTGAACTTTGGGCTTTGTAAATTCTCACTGGCCTCGGTGCCCAGCTATGACCCTCATGATCACAAGCGCAAGCGGATTGCGACCAAGTACCCGACGGTGGCGACTGATTATTTTAATCAAAAAGGGGAAGATGTGGAAATCATCTCCATCCAAGGCAGTGTGGAGATTTCACCGGTGCTGGGTCTGGCGGATGCCATTGTTGATATTGTGGAGACGGGGCATACCCTGTCAGCTAACGGCCTGCTGGTTTTTGAGGACATTTGTCGGGTGTCGGCCCGGCTCATTGCTAATCAGGCTTCCCTAAAAAATAACCCGGATATCATGCCTTTTGTGGCAAAGATTGAATCCCTAGTAGGAAGAAGAGAGGTGGCTTTTAAATGACAATTATCAAGCGTTTAAGCGGAAGTAACGAAGAAATTTCACGGATTTTATACGAAGAGCAGCTGCAGCTCAGCCAACAAAACTTAGATGTGGAAGAAGCGGTGGCTGAGATTATAGAAACGGTCAAACAAGACGGTGACCAAGCTTTAAGAGACTATACCATGCTCTTTGACAAGGTTGAGGTGACAGATTTTGAGATTGGGCAGGAGCTGATTGACAAGGCCTTTGAGGAGATTGATCCAGAGGTCTTGGTCGCCTTGAAAAATGCCCAAGCTAATATCGAATCCTACCACCGCCAGCAGTTGGAGACTGGTTTTGAGGACAGTCCCAGTGAGGGCGTTATCCGTGGTCAGTTGATTCGGCCGATTGAGCGGGTCGGAACCTATGTACCTGGCGGCACCGCAGCCTATCCATCTTCCGTCCTCATGAATGTTATCCCCGCCAAGATTGCTGGTGTCAAGGAAATCATCATGATTACACCGCCCCAAGAGCATTTTACGCCAGCGATTTTGGTTGCCGCCAAGCTGGCTGGTGTGGATCGGATTTTCCAAATTGGTGGAGCACAAGGAGTGGCAGCTTTAGCCTACGGTACTGAGAGCATTCCCAAGGTGGATAAGATAACTGGACCGGGCAATATCTTTGTGGCTACGGCCAAGAAGATGGTTTATGGTGTCGTGGGAATTGACATGATTGCCGGACCTTCTGAGATTGGAGTCATTGCGGATCGTTCAGCCAGTCCAGTCTATGTGGCAGCTGACCTTCTGTCGCAAGCCGAGCACGACAAGCTGGCTCGGGCTATTCTGGTAACTGACTCGGAGGAGCTGGCGGACCAAGTCGAAGCAGAGCTGGACAGACAGCTGAAAGAGCTGCCGCGCGAGGAAATAGCGCGTGCTTCGATTGAGAACAACGGCCGCATCATCCTTGCACCTTCGAAGGAAGCTATGTTTGAGCTTATGAATCAGGTGGCACCGGAGCATTTGGAGATTGCCATAGATGATGCTTACAGCTATCTGGATCAGGTTGAAAATGCCGGCTCTGTCTTTCTGGGACACTATACTAGTGAGCCAATTGGTGACTACTATGCGGGAGCCAATCACGTTTTGCCGACAACCAGCACCAGCCGTTTTTCATCAGC
>NZ_CAURVL010000053.1:0-4842 GCF_963528215.1 uncultured Streptococcus sp. | reverse complement strand
AGAAGAATCGCAAGAGCTGGTCGTCCCGCTTGCGAGCCGCTCCATAAGTTCCTAGGGAAATTGCTGCAGGAAAGACATGGCCGCCGTTATAGTCCGTATGCTCACCAATCAGATTAATCCGACCGGGTGAAAAGAATGTGTGATCCGCTTCTACTCCAAAAACCTTGGCAAAATCTGCGCGGACTTGCTCCGCTGAAATTAGGTTTGACATAAGCTAAACTCCTTTAAAATGAATGATCGACATTGTAATCGTTTTCTTATATTTATTATAACTGTTTCTGAGTAAAACTTCAATAAATTTAGTAAAATTTTAGTTAACAAATTGCCGCAATAATATTTACTAAATTCTTCTTTGTTATTTACTAATTTTTGAGTTATAATTTATGTAGACAGTAAATTAAAAAGGACCAAATCAAATGGCTACTATCAAAGATATCGCCCAGACTGCTGGTGTTTCTCCCGCAACTGTTTCGCGGGTTTTGAACTATGACAAGTCCATGTCTGTCAGCGATGAGACGCGCAAAAAGATTTTCGATATCGCTGAACAGCTCAACTACAAAAAAAGCAACAGGCAGAAAAAGACTGCATCTCAAACCCATCGCATCGCTATCGTTGAATGGTACACAGAGCTGGAAGAGCTGGATGATCTTTACTACTACTCCATCCGCTTAGGCATCGAAAAGAAAGCCCAGGAACTGGGCTATGATATCGTGCGTATTTTCAACAACGACTCTCTGAGCCAGCTAGAACAGATTGACGGCATCATTGCCATCGGAAAATTCAGCAGCAAGCAAGTCAAGGAGCTGGAGCAATACAGTCCTGCCCTGGTTTTCGTGGACAGCGATACGCTCGACCAAGGCCACAGCTGTGTGACAACGGACTTTGAGCATGCCGTTATTCATGTTCTTGACCATTTTCTTCAGCAGAGCATTCGAGGAATCGGAATGATTGCTGGACGTGAAGAGACCGCAGACGGAGCGACAAGTCTTGACGATCCGCGCTTGGCCTGCTTCTGCCGTTACCTTAGTGACAAAGGCCTTTATCAGCCGACTTATGTCAAGACAGGCAAGTTCTCCTCAGAGTCGGGCTACCAGCTGATGAAAGACATGATTGACGAACAAAAAGAACAGATGCCCAAAGCATTTTTCATAGCCAGCGATGCTCTGTCTGTCGGTGCCCTCCGTGCTCTTCAGGAAGCGGGAATAGCTGTTCCCCAAGATGTCCAGATTATTTCCTTTAATGATACATCTATCGCCAAATACGTCTATCCGCCTCTCAGCACTGTGACAGTCTTTACAGAGGAAATGGGCAAGCAAGCTCTGCAAATGCTAGACCAGGTGATTAAAACCGACGAAAGCCCCATCTCTTACATGATTAAGCTCTCAACCAAGCTGACACTAAGAGAAAGCAGCCTTTAAGCTAGAAAGACCGCCTATGAAAACCTACGAAAAAATCTTTGACATCCTCAGTCAGGCTGACGACTATGTCAACGGCGAAAAAATAGCCCAAGAATTGGGCGTTTCACGAACTTCCATTTGGAAAGCCATTCAAAAACTGGAGAAAGAAGGCATCCAAGTCGAATCCGTCAAAAACCGAGGCTATCGATTGACAGCGGGTGACTTGCTTATTACTGATTGGATTGAAGCAAATTCCCCTGTTCAGGTCTCATTTAATCCTGACTGCCAGTCCACTCAGATGGACGCCAAGGCTGGCATGGAGGCCGGACGCCCGGCCAACACTCTTTATCTGGCCGCTGCCCAATCTGCTGGCCGTGGCCGTTTCGGTCGTGCCTTCTTCTGCCCCAGCCAGGGCGGCTTTTACATGTCTCTCCACCTCAAGCCCAACCTCCCCTTCGACCAGCTCCCCTCCTATACAATCTTGACCGCAGGAGCTATCTACAAGGCAGTAAAAAATCTAACCCTTATAGAGGTTGATATCAAGTGGGTCAATGACATTTACTATCGAAATAAGAAAATTTCCGGCATCCTGACCGAGGCTACAACTTCTATTGAGACAGGGCTCGTCACTGATGTTATCATTGGTGTTGGCTTTAATTTTTTCATAACAGACTTTCCAGCCGACATCAAAGAAAAAGCTGGCTCCCTCTTTGAAGAGAAACCAGCCATTAGTCGCAATGAGCTCATTGCCGAGATCTGGAAATGCTTCTACGAAAGCGACCCAGAAGAGCTCATCTATCTCTACAAGCAGCGTTCCTTGGTGCTGGGACGACAAGTGACCTTTAGCCAAAAAGGCGTGGACTACCAAGGTTTGGCCAAGGATATCTCAGACAGCGGGCAGCTCTTAGTCCAGCTGACAGATGGTCAGGAAATCTGGCTCAACAGCGGCGAAGTCTCGCTAACCAGTTGGTAATCAGAAAGATTCGATTTCAAAAGGACTGAGTCTAATGACTCAGTCCTGTTTTCATTATTTCGGTCCTAAATGTTTATCGATTTCATCCACAATCCGCCCCATGACATAGGAAATCTGCAGATTACGCAGCACCAAAACTGCCCAGAAAGCAGCCATGAAATAGCGCCCCGCCATGATGGATTCATTGAAAAAATAGGTTTCTAAGGCTGTAAAAACAGCCATTACAATAAATTGTCGTCTGTTCATAGATTCATTATAACACGAAAGCCTAGAAAAATCTTTTTTTAATCCTCTTGAATGGTAATTTTTTCTGCTAAAAAGTCAAATCCCTCTGGAATCAGGCTTTCCTCTTCCTTCTCTTCAGCCTCCGCCTTGCCATTGCGGCTGCGAGCTGAAAAGTCCGCCCGAATCTTGGTCCACTCTTCCAAGGAAATAGCCAAAATCTCTGGTGAAAAGCCTGCTGCATTGCTGAGGATATTGCCAAACATGGTATTGAGATTGTCCCGCTTCATGGTCTGCTCAGCGTTGAAATTAGACTCAAAAGCTAAGATAGCATGACTTTCATTGGCCGCTACCGGCTGCGATCCTGCCAGCAAGGCCTTATCAGCTCCAGCCAGACTTTCGATAATCTCACCCCAAGCATTCTGCAGCTTAGTCAGATTGCTGCGAGCCAGACTAGGATTCTCAACAGCCTCTTCTAGGATGGCATTGACCTTATTGCGGTCTGCTCGATATCCCTTAGACTTCTGCGGCCGAATATCCGAAGTTTTGACAGCTGCTGCAGGTTTCCCATTGCCATTAGCCAGCTGCTGTTTAAGACTATCAATCTCTTGCCTCAGGCCCTTGAGCTCATCAGCTAGATTATCCGGAATCGCTGCCGCTGCAGGATGGTTGCTGGTCTCTGCCAGTCGAATGGTCATCATTTCTGTATAAATCTTGGGCTGCAGGCTGTTCTTGATGTCTGCCAAACTCTTGGTCGCCATATCAATCATGGCAAAGAGAGTGTCCTGCGGTGTCTTGAGATTTTCCAGAAAGAGCTCACTGGTATGATGATTCTCCCCGCCAGTTTTAACAATAATCAAGTCACGCAGATATTGCAGGAGGTCCGTCACAAAACGAGCCATGTTTTTACCGCTGTCAAAAATCAGATTGAGATTATCCAAGGCTGTGACTGCATCATGAGAAATCAAGGCTGCTACATAGGCATCCAAGGCTCCTAAGCTGATGGATCCAGTGATTTCTTCAGCTATGTCTGTAGTTAAACGATTTTCCTGAGTCAAGCTAAGAGCCTGATCGAGGATAGACAAGGCGTCCCGCATACCGCCCTCAGCTCGACGGGCAATAATCTGCACACCTTCTTGCTCAAAATCAATGCCTTCCTGCTCCAAAATCCACTCGATATGGCCAATAATGTCCTGCGTCTTGATAGACTTAAACTCGAAACGCTGGACGCGCGAAAGAATGGTCGCTGGAATCTTATGCAGCTCTGTCGTCGCTAGGATAAAGACTACGTTTTCTGTCGGTTCTTCCAAGGTCTTGAGCAAGGCGTTAAAGGCCCCAGTCGAGAGCATGTGGACCTCGTCAATGATATAGACCTTGTGCTTGGCAAGACTGGGTGCATAGGTTGACTTGTCCCGAATGTCACGAATCTCATCTACCCCATTATTAGAAGCAGCGTCGATTTCGATAACATCTTCAAGACTTCCCTCAGTAATGGCCTGGCAGATATAGCAGTCATTGCAGGGCTCACCGTCCTTTTGATTCGGACAATTCATAGCTTTGGCAAAAATCTTAGCAACACTGGTCTTCCCTGTTCCACGAGGACCAGAAAAGAGATAGGCATGACTGATTTTCCCTTGCTCAACAGCCTGCCGGAGAGTGGTGGCCACTACCTGCTGACCCACCAGCTGACCAAAGGTCTGACTGCGGTACTTCCGATATAAAGCTTGATACATTAGGCTTTTTCTCCAAACATTCCAAAATTCCAGGTCGTTTTTTCAAGCAAAATCTGAACAAACTTTTCCAGATATTCCTGATCTACCTTATCATAATCACCCGTCAAGGCTGAGTCCAAATCCAGTACTCCCAGAAGTCGACCGTCTTTTACCATGGGCACCACAATTTCGCTCTTAGCCCGGCTATCACAAGAGATATAATTGGCATGCTGGGTCACATCATCTACGATAATCGTCTGCTCTTTCTCCGCGGATTCCCCACAGACACCCTTGCCTAGCGTAATATGGACACAGGAAACACCTCCCTGAAAAGGCCCCAGAATCAGCTCTTTCCCATCAAAAAGATAGAAACCTGCAAAAACAGAATTAGGAAGAGCTTGATTGAGCAGGGCGCTAGCATTGGAAAGATTGGCCAAAGCATTGGTCTCACCCTCCAACAAAGCTTCCAGCTGTGCCAGTAAAAGTTGATAATTTGAAATTTTTTCTTTTGTGTTCATAGAGTCTATTATATCAAAAA
>NZ_CAURVL010000052.1:0-5354 GCF_963528215.1 uncultured Streptococcus sp. | reverse complement strand
CGACATATTCACCTTTTTCTACCGTAAAGTGAATGTCCTTCAGTGCCTCTACTTGACTACCCTGAAAGCGGGTTTTATAAATTTTTTTCACGTGCTGTACGTCTAATAATGTCATCTTGCTTCCTTTCTGTTTAGCAGGCTCCTATTAAAGCCCTGCTTTTAGCAGTATTTATGAACTGTCTCCTAATTGATAAGTCTATTTTATCTCAATACCAACCGCCCTGCCATAACCTAAGCTTACATTTTAAAGTGCAATCTTACAGTTTTGTAAGATGAGATGAGCTTCATTTTACCCAAAAGGCAATCAAGGCAATTAGCCAAAGGTGGGATGGATAGAATATATAGAAGAAATATTTGCTCCACTTGCTGCTGGATCCTCGCTCACCATTATAGAAGTGCAAGAGAGGAAGAACACTGATAAAGAGCCAGTCTGAATTATAGAGCAGCATCGATAGCGTGTCCTGCAAGGTTGGATAAATTTGAATACTCATGGCAAAGAGAACTCCCGCCCAAACTACATAGGACAAGTTTCTGAAAAAGACTTGATTTCTAAAAAGGTAGGTCAAGAGCATGAAAGGAAGCAGAGCCATGCCTCCTTCGCTAAAGAGAAGCCCGGCCAGCAAGACTAATACTCCTGCCGCTATCCGCAAACCATGCTTCCTATCCTTAGCAGCTCCGCCATTTTCAGAAAAACCAAAGAAAAGACTCAGCATGAGAACCCCGCAGGCCAAGGTCAGGAAGATATTGTGAGTGAGGTAGATGCCCTTCTCCTGAAAGAGAAGCGTCAGGATACAGTTTCCTGTCTGCATCAGGGCTGCCCAAAAGAAGAGCCGCATATTGTAAGCTAGACGGTTGCGAGTGTGGAGAAAGCCTTCCACTGCCATGAAGGCAAATGCTGCTCCGACACAGCGGGTTAGGGCATGCAAGACGCCATCCCAGCCGTCCGGCACCAGTCCCGGTATCTGGCTGATATGGTCAAAAACCATAAGAAATGCCATGAAGAGCTTCAACTGAAAAGCATTTATACCTTTTGATTTCATTTTTCTGTCTCCTTCTTATTTCTTGACTCTATGATAATAAAAAAGAAAGGTCAGTACCATAACCTAACCTTTCATTTGCTGGTTTTATTCTTACAATTTTGTCACTTTTAAAAATCATGCAGGAGCATTCGTCAAAAATAGCACAAAACCTAGTGGTTTTTATGAAAACTTTCTTCAGCCTGCAACTGTTCTAAAAATCCTTTGACCGCTTGTCGGTCTTCTTCCGTTCCAGAGCCATCTATGTTACGAATATGGCGGAGACCATACTGCTCTACTATCTTATCCGTTGCCCCGCAAAAGGTCCGCGGATAACGCTTCTGATTGCCATTGATGACAAAGCCTTTGATTAGATGTCTGTACTTTCTGATGAAGCGCTTGGTCGTCAACGGAATCTGCCCTGCTCCGCTATTTCTGCTGACTAAAATACAGGGCTCCTCCAGCTTTTTCCAGACTGACTGGCTAGGCATTTCCAGACTTTTAGCAAACTTTTTACCCAAACCAGTCAGACTATCGTAAACCACTACTAGCAACTTTCTTCCTCCTACTCAAAGATCAATTTCTTCTCAGGAAAGGCGATAGAAACCGTCGTTCCCTGACCCACTTGAGAGTCTATAGCAATCTTGTGTCCCAGCTGGTCAGCAATTTTCTTGGACAGATAAAGACCTAAGCCTGATGACTGCTGGGTCAGACGACCATTGTAACCTGAGAAACCGCGCTCAAAAACCCGCAGCAAATCAGCATTTTGAATCCCCAAACCTGTATCCTTGATGTAGAGGCTGCCCTCATGAAAATAAATCTCTATACTGCCTTCTTTGGTGTATTTAAGACTATTGGAGAGGACCTGCTCTAAAATCACAAGAAACCACTTTTTATCAGTGACAATCGTGTGGTCTAGGTCATGAAGATTGAGGCTGAGTCCTTGCTGAATAAAGAAAAGGGCGTATTTCTTGACTACTTCTCTGACCAAATCAGCCAGATTTTCCTGCTTCAGCACTAGATCGTCATGGAAGCTTTCCAGACGGAGGTACTGGAGCACCAGATGAACGTAGGACTCAATCTTGAAGAGCTCCTGCTCCAACTGAGACTTGGCTTCCTTATCCTTCAAGTCTCCAATCAAGAGCGAACTGGCAGCAATAGGAGTCTTGACTTGATGAACCCAAAGAGTGTAGTAGTCCAGCAAATCATTGTATTTTTCCTGTTCAACCAAGAGCTGATTCTTCTGTTCGTACTCCAGCTCTTCCACTCGTTCCTGCAAGAGCTTTTCTAGAGGAGTCTGAGCCTGAGCAGCGACCTGCAGCTTCTGGCCGCGATAAGCCTTATAGGACGTCCAAGCATCTGCTCCGATAAACAAGAAAGACAGAAAAGCCAGCAAAAGCGCGACATATTCTAGCAGACTGCGGTAAGCATCAAAGACAAAGGCAAAAATCAAAATGAAACCTAGCAGCAGAATCAAAAGAGCTAGAAAAAATCGCCGTGAATAAAGGTAAGATTTAAGAAAGAAAAATTTATCCTGTATGTCCATTGATGAGACCGTATCCTATTCCTTTTTTGGTTTCGATGAAGTTTTTCAATCCGTGCTCTTCAAGCTTCTTACGCAGGCGAGCAACATTGACAGATAGGGTATTATCGTCGATGAAAAAGTCACTATTCCAGAGTTCCTTCATCAGGTCATCACGCGCTACGATACCATCCGAGTGCTCGAAGAGGACCCGTAAAATCTGAAATTCGTTCTTGGTCAAGGTCACCACTTTGCCATCAAAGACCAGATCTGTCGACTTGAGATTGAGAATGACGCCTTGATGCTCCAGGAGACTCTGGTCGTTTCCAAACTCATAGGAACGACGCAGCAAGCCCTGAACCTTAGCCAGAAAGACATTATTGTCAAAAGGTTTGGTCACATAGTCGTCTGCCCCCATATTGATAGCCATGACAATGTCCATGGACTGATCGCGGGAAGACAGAAACATGATAGGCACCGTTGAAATCTTACGGATTTCCTGACACCAGTGATAGCCGTTAAACAAGGGCAGGCCGATATCCATCAGTACCAAATGCGGCTCCTCTCGGACAAAGACAGTCAGCACATCCATAAAGTCCTCAACTGCCACTACCTGAAAGCCCCATTGTTCCAGCATTTTCTTAATCATCTGACGGATAACTGGATCATCTTCTACTAGTAAAATCTTGTGCATCTTTCCCTCCCGATTTCTTGCTAGTAACATTATACCAAAAAATGCGATTGCTTGTTTATCATCCTCAGTCTAAGGTAGGATTTTTCTGAAAAAGAGAAATTCTATCAGGAAAATATGCTATACTAACTAGTAGAAATTGGAGATAAAACATGAGCAATATTGTTACTTACCTTGAAGAAGTCCAGCATGACAGCATTTATGATAAACCTTTCAATGAACTGGATCTGCTAATTCTGACAGAGCTGACCTACTTGCCTTTTGACCAACTAGTGCACGAAGACATGTCCCCTTACTGCGACTGCCGGCTGCTGGATTTGGCCGATCAAGTACCGCGCGACCTCTCCATGATGGTCAGCAAAAACCGACTAAAACTGCTAGATTTAGCCACAACCTCTACCCGTTTTAAAAATCTAAAACTGATGGGCTATGTCAATGATATTGATCGAGATATCCAGAAGCAGTTCGCTGCCTTGATTTTCAAAATCAAGCCTGATACCTATGTCCTGGTCTTTCGCGGTACGGACGACTCCATTGTCGGCTGGAAGGAAGACTTCCACATGACCTATATGGACCAGATCCCTGCTCAGAAAATGGCCGCCCGCTACCTACAAAAAGCCTTAGAAAGTCTATCAGGTAACTTTATTCTAAGTGGTCATTCCAAAGGCGGCAATCTAGCTTCCTATGCAGCCAGTCAGATGGAAGCATCGCTTCAAGACCGTATTGAAGCCATCTACAGCTATGACTCTCCCGGTCTCAATCACTCTGTCACCAAAAGTGATGGCTATCAGGCCATGGTTGAAAGGATGAAACGCTACCTGCCTCAGAACTCCATCGTCGGCATGATGCTGGAAACACCTAAGGAAGCTAGAATTGTCAAAAGCAGTGCCATCGGCGGCTTTGCCCAGCACGATACCTTTTCGTGGAAAATCAAGGGAGACTCTTTCCTATTGCTGGATACACTAGATGCAGAGAGCCTGCAGATAGACAAGACTTTTAAAAATTGGGTGAGCACCGTTTCAGATGCAGAACTTAAAGACTTTTTCGACCTCTTTTTCGGACTGATTTTAGATGCTGGTATCCAGTCTGTCGACGAACTGTCCAATGTTGAAAACTTTAACAAAGTCCTTGATATCCTGAAAAATGCTCAATCTCTAACAGACCAAGAACGTGACATGCTGCTGCGCTTGTCCAAGCTACTACTGGATATGCGTGTCCAAAGCTGGAAAGACTCCATTAGCTTGCCTAAGCCTTCTGCTATTGGCAAGGATATCCGAGAAAACCTATCACGCTGGAGTAAGCAGTTGCCTTTTGGCGAGTCTGAGACTGACAAAAAGGAAGACACTGCCGCAGAGGTTCAAGAGTAAAATCAAAAAAGTCCTCTATAGCTTATCTAATGGTAGACTTGGCTTATCCATACCAAAAACAAAACAAGCTCTTATCTTGACAGCTTGTTTTTTCTTTGTTAGAATGTAACAAATCCATTTACAACTAAATAGTGATAAAAATCAGAAAGGAATCCATCATGAAATCTATCAAAGGAATCGCCCTTATTGCTGTTAGCATAATCCTGACCATCTATGCTTGGGCTTCAGCTGGAATGACCAACTTTATTGTACCCGGTCTGGCCTTAACAACCCTTTCACTGACCTTTTTACTTGCGACTCGGAACGCACTTTTGGAAAAATGGTTCCATGGCATCGAAAAGATGTATGCTTATCATAAGTTTACAGCTATCTTTTCCGTCGTCCTGCTTGCTCTCCACAATGTTGCTATGGGTGGCAGTCTCTGGGGCTCTCATCTTGCAGCCCAGCTTGGGAACGTCGGCATCTATCTATTTGTCAGCATTGTTCTGGTGGCCTATCTTGGCAAGCACATCAAATATGAGGCTTGGCGCTGGATTCACCGCTTTGTTTATTTGGCCTATATCTTTGGTCTCTTCCACGCCTATATGCTGATGGGCGGTCGACTCCTAACACCGACCTTGCTAGGTTTCGTAGTCGGATTCTACGCTATCATCGGTTTAGCTTCTGGCTTTTACATCATCTTCCTCTATCAAAGTTTGGCCTTTCGCCATCTGGGAAAAATCATGCAGGTCAAACGCCTCAACCACGATACCGTAGAG
>NZ_CAURVL010000051.1:0-5541 GCF_963528215.1 uncultured Streptococcus sp. | reverse complement strand
CGCTCGCGAATCAGCTCTGCATTGGACAGGTAAGAAGGGACGATGACCGGAATCCCAGCTGCCAGATAGGTGGCAGACTTATGAGAGATATTGAGACCGTAGTATTCCGGCTCGTCTGCTGGATTTTCCTCAACACCCCAGACTAGGCCTAGACCGCCCTTGGACAGCTCCAAGAGCAACTCTGGCCGGCTGACCCAGCCGCGATAGCTGACATTGGCCTCTGGATTTAACTCTTCCTCAGGCGAAAAAATCTCCAGCGGCGTAGCATAAGACCAATTAATCAGATGTGGAAAACGCTCCACACTTCCGGCAAAATACAGCTTAGGTGCAAACTGAGGCTGATGCAGGGGCAGATCATAGGGATGATCCCACATGCGCTGGACCAAAATCTTGTCCACAGTCAGCCCCTCTGCTAGAAGTTTGTCCCGCATCTGCTCAGAAGGAACGATGACTACATCTGACTGATTGTACATATCGATATACTCCGGCATCAGATAATAGTTTGACGGGAACATCAGCGGCGGGACATCATGGATAAAGGTAATCAGCTTGGCCTGCAAAATCTTCAGCTTGCTGATAAAGGCCTGGTCAAACTCCCGACCATTCCAAGTTGGCGACTGATAGATAACCACATCGCCATAGCCTACACTAGCCATGATACCGTCCAGACGGGTACTCATCTCCGATTGGCTGTCGCTGTAAATATCGTAAAAATAAAAACTCAGTTCATTGAAGCCCAGCTGCTTGGCTAGCTTGGTCACATCATTCTGGGCAATCAAGGCCGTACTCTGGCCAGACATACCGTATAGATTGGTAATATTAACTTTCATATTCTTTTTCTAATCTTCATTCCTGAGCCAGATTGGCAACAATCTGGCTGTCATAAGCTTGGTCATCTCTAAACTCAATATCCTGATCAAAGTTGTGCTCAGCCGTATGCTTGTGCGACAACTTGACTTTGTGCCTAGCCCCCATCTGGAACCACTCATACTCTGAGTCAATATGCCCAATATCTAGTGCCCGATAACCTTCCTGAACCAGATCATAGACCAAGACCTTGGCCGTCGGACCCAGCATGGTCAAAATCAGACGATTATCCGCATGCTCTCGAACAGCCTGCTTGATGTCCTCCAGCTTGCTGTAGGCATTGCGAGAAGGACAGATAATCCGCTTGATGGACCTAGCCCCGTCAAAAAGGTCATTGCCCACACCAGAGCGAGAAGTCAAGCCCTCTACGATCAAGAGGTCTTTGTCCTGCCAAAGCTGCTTAAGCTTTGCAAAATAGCCCGCAGACGGCGTCTTATCTTCCAAGTCGATATAAGGACGGGAAATAAAAGTCGATCCATACCAAGGTGCTCGGCAAATCTCTTGATAATCTGACAAGTGATAATACAAGTGAACTTTCCAAAAATTCTGGGCATCAATGGAATAGCGCTCTAGCCCTGTAAAGACATCGGACAGACAGACCATCAAACGCTCATCGCTCTCCATAGACATGATTTCTCTCAAGCGTGCTGACAGCTCTGGATCGTATTCCTGATAGACGATACCACGACCTGCAATCAAATCCATCTCCCCATCTCCAAAGCGAACCACTGAAGCACCTTTCTCCAAGAGATAATCCAGCGACTGGTCGATAGAGCGTACAGAAATCTGCCGCTCCTCAGGCTCGGCCAATCTCAGCTTCTCAATAGCCTGCACCATGACTTCAGGGTTATCAGCTGGAAAGACTTCCTGCCCCTGCTGGCCATGGACTGTACTATCAAAGGCAAAGACTTGCTTGCCAGCAGACTTAAAGTGGGCAATAATATCCCCGACCTCATCACCGGCATTGATATCCAGCAGCAGCTGAGACTTGGCTTCTAGCGACTCCAAGAGAGCCGGAATACCAGCAATATCTGAGCTGACGTTGACATTAGGATACTGGAGCAGACGCGTGATTGGCTCTGCTACCACTACCGGTGCCGCAATGTAGAAATGACAGGCAGGCAGGGCTTGAATCAGATAGTTGATATGCATCAGGTCACAAGAGTAGGTGTAGACTAGGCAGGACAGACTTGAGCCCTCTTCCCCTTCCACCATCTTTTGAGTCAGGGCTCCGACTGGATCCTGCATATCCGACCAATCCAGTCCCTGATAGAACCACCAGACCTCACGATAGATGGACTGGGTATACTCTTTCCAAGGCTTTCGCTCGGTCAGATAGTGAATCACAGGCGGATAGAGACCTTTTTCTGGCTCATAGTCCGAAAAGGTCGTGTGCAGCGTAATGCAGTTATAAGCAAAAGGCAGCTCCATCCAGCGATTCTCAAAGAGCATATTGAGAATGCTTTGGTCACCAGACGGTACCTTGTCATGCCATTCATTGGTCAGTTCAATCAAACGTTGGCGAATATTTTCTTGCTTCCAAAGGGCATTATTGATTAATAAGAACCCAGCATTAAAGATATGCTGATGAAAATACACTTCCCCACCCAGATCCTTGACCGCAGCAAGTGGTGCATCTCCAAGTTCTGTTTCAAATAGGGAGCTTAAATCCCGCGTGACAACGATATCGCAATCCAAATACAAAGCCTTTTCTTCCTCAACAAAATCCGCTACAAAATAGCGCAGGAAAACTGTATAACTAATATCCGTTTTAAAATTTGACACTAGCGAAGCAGACACCCGAGCATTAACGATCTGGCAGTCCAGCTTGGCCAGTTTTTTTTGCATGCTGACAAACCACTCTGTTGGAAAGTCACTGTTGATGACATAAAACTTGATAAAGCGATTGTGGCAGACGATGGACTTAATGGTGGTTAAGACCTGCTCACTATAGGCAGCATTAGCCGCCAACACCACAGCCCGAAAGGCTTGCGACTTCTCTTTTTTCATCAGACTGCGCAGCTTTTCCACCATTTCCTGTGGATTTTCATGCGGAAAGACCAGTTCTTCGTTTTCATTTTTCTTAGTATTGTCAAAAGCCAGAACTGGCTTGTCAAGCGCCTTGAAACGACTGCTCAGCTGATAGTGCTCGCTTCCATGGTGAATATCCAAATAGACCTGGCACTTATCAATGAGCTCATCCAGCACAGCATGAATAACCTGCGGATAAAGATGGATGTTCTCATACTGGTTCAAAGATTGCAGATAAGCTCCCATCTCTGTGTAACAGGCGATGTGAAAATCAACCCTAGGCAAGGACTGGGCTAAAAACTCTATCTGCTCTAACTCCTGTACATCTGTCAGGAGCATGCAGTTCAGAGCTGCCTGCTCCCAACGGTCTTGCATCTCAAACTCTCCCCGATGATGGGCTAAAATCTCCTCAAGACTCAAGGCCTGAAAGTCCCACCAAAGCTGGCGGTAGCGATAGCTAACTTCCGAGTTCCAAGGCTTGCGAAAGGTCGTATAGTGGATAATTAGAGGTTCCTGATCCAGCTCAAAATGGCCATTCCAGCAACTGTAAAAGGCCACCAAGTCATGGCCTACCTGCAGATTGTAAATCTTATCCAAGGGCAGCCAGTCCTGAGCCAGCACATGTTTTAAAACCGTCTGATCGCCGTTGAAATCCTCCATCTGGCCAGACTGGACCAAGCCCATGATGCGGTCCGTTTCCTTGATAAAGGTCTCCTGCAGCTGCCTTTCTTTCCAAGCTCGATTATCAATTAGCAGAACTCCAGAGTTAAATCCATAACCGCCGGCATCTCCAACCGCTGCCACAAGCTTGCCTTCCAGAGGAATATCAAATAAAGGTTGCAAATCTCTATTGACCACCAGATCACTATCCAGATAAAGGACACGCTCCTCTGCTACAAACTGCGGAATGAAATAGCGAGCATAGGCTGCTGAGCTGATATGGTCCTGAGTCAGCCACTCTGAACTGATAGTCACTTGATCCAAGCTAACATTGACCAATTCACTGTCCAGCTGCTCGGCCAGCTCATTAAAATCACGGAACCATTCGTCACTCAATCCCTGATTGAAAACATAGATTTTTACATTTTTATTGTAATATAAAATCGACTTAATCGTAGTCGAAACTTGCTCCTGATAGGCCTGATCACCAACCAAAACAATCGTTTTCATTTCTTCCCTTACTCTTTCATTTCATAAACTCATAAACATCATTTCTATACTTGATATTATATAAAATATTGTCCAAAAAATCTATATTCTCAGGGACTTTCCTGCAGAATAAAGGATACTTTTTTCTACTAAATTGTCAAAAAAACAGGAAGTTGTCAAAACTTCCTGTTTCTATCGCCTCTCGGTTTCTTTTTGCTAATTCCTAGTCTAGGATTTTAGGAAGCAAGTACCAGAAATTATCAAGTTATTTCCTTAAGGCTTACTTTGTCCATCACTTCCACAGCTCACTAACAGAGTGGACTTTTGACGGACTAAAAGATAAACTGATTGGCTCTATTTACTGCTACTCCTCAGAGTCGCTTTTCTTTTTACGTCTCTTGAAGGCCAAGCCCAATGCTCCTAAGCCTAAAGCTAGGATAGAAGCCTTGCTCTCCGTTTCCCCTGTCTGAGGCAGACGACCTCTGGAAATCAGATCCAGCTCAGACTGTCTTGCTGAAGCGGACAGACTTTCAGATGTGCTCTGACTAGCTGACAGACTCGTTGACAGGCTTTCCGATACAGACTGACTGACACGGGCAAGCTCGCTGAGACTAACTGCTGCTGACAGTGACTCGCTAGTAGAAAGGCTGAGTGAGTAAAATTCCTTCTCATGAACCAGATCCAGCTGACTATGCAAGACTGAGGTGCTGGTGCTCAGTGAGGTAGACTCGCTGATTGACTGAGAATCGCTAATTGAAGCACTTTCTGAACCAGACAGACTAGCCGAAGTACTTGCAGATTCTGAGGCACTTACTGAAGCAGATATACTTGCCAACGCTAAAGCAGATGCACTTACTGAAGTGGATTCGCTTGCTGATACAGATGCACTCGTCGAGGCGGACGTGCTGGCAGATACAGATGCACTCGTTGAGGCTGATTCACTCGCTTTTGCAGATGAGCTAGTTGAAGCTGACTCACTTGCACTCACTGACGCGCTGGTTAACGCAGACGTGCTGGCGGATACTGATGCACTCGTTGAGGCTGATTCACTTGCACTTACGGACGCACTTGTCGATGCGGACGTACTTGCTGAAACTGATGCACTCGTGGAGGCTGAGGTACTTGCTGAAACTGATGCGCTCGTGGAGGCTGAGGTACTTGCACTTACTGAGGCGCTGGTTGACGCAGATGTGCTTGCAGACACAGATGCACTCGTGGAGGCTGAGGTACTTGCACTTACTGAGGCACTCGTCGATGCGGACGTACTTGCGCTGACTGACGCACTCGTCGATGCAGATGTGCTGGCAGATACTGAAGCACTTGTTGAAGCGGACGTACTTGCAGATACAGAGGCACTCGTTGAGGCTGAGGTGCTTGCACTTAGGGACGCACTCGTTGAGGCTGAGGTGCTGGCGCTTACTGAAGCACTGGTCGACGCGGACGTACTTGCTGAAACTGACGCGCTAGTTGAGGCAGACTCGCTCGCTTTCGCAG
>NZ_CAURVL010000050.1:0-5690 GCF_963528215.1 uncultured Streptococcus sp. | reverse complement strand
TCAAGACCATTGATGGTCAGGTGCTGCGTTTCTTCTTTGCTACCCAGCATTATCGTAAGCCTATTAATTTCACGGAAAAAGCTGTTCATGATGCAGCGACCAATCTCAAATATTTGAAGAATACCTATGAGCAGCCTTTCACGGGTCAGGCAGACTCTGCTCAGATTCAGGCCTTTCTGGACAAGTTCACAGCTGCAATGGACGAAGATTTCAATGCGGCCAATGGTATCACGGTTGTCTTCGAGTTAGCCAAGTGGATTAACTCTGGCAATTACACCGCTGAAGTCAAGGCAGCCTTGGCCAAGCTCTTAGAAGTTTTTGGTATCGTCTTTGTAGAAGAAGTTTTGGATGCGGACATTGAGCGCTTGATTGAGGAACGCCAAGCAGCGCGGGCTAATCGGGACTTTGCGACTGCAGACCGTATTCGGGATGAATTGGCCGCTCAGGGCATCAAGCTCTTGGATACTAAGGACGGAGTGAGGTGGACACGTGACTGATGTCAACCTGATTAACGGTATTGCCCTCGCCTTTGAGGGAGATGCTGTCTACTCCATGTATATCCGGCGTCACCTGATTTTTCAAGGTCTGACCAAGCCCAATCAGCTGCATAGGGAAGCGACTAAGTATGTTTCTGCCAAGGCTCAGGCCAACCTCATTTCTCTCATGCTGGAAGAAGGGATTCTGACGGAGAAGGAAGAGGATATCTACAAGCGCGGCCGCAATGCCAACAGCCATACCAAGGCTAAGAATACGGACATCGTCACCTACCGTATGTCTACCGGCTTTGAGGCAGTCATGGGCTACTTGCATATGACCGAAGCCATTGAGCGACTGGAAGAGCTGATTGACTGGTGTATTCAACGGGTGGAGGAAAGCAAATAAAAAAAGATTTTCTAGCTCCGTTTACAAACTAGATAAATTGAAGATATCTAAAACAGAGTTGCTGCGGCAGCTCTTTTCTTTAGTGTCTGTATTTGCTATAATAATAGAAACTAGTTAAGGAGAATATCGTGAAAAAATATTTGGTTATATCGGTAATAGCCTTGGTTTTGCTTCTGCTATGGGCGTATAGCAACAGAAATAACAAACAAATCGAGACTTCTTCTGGAAAGACCAGTAGTGCTAATACAACTTCGTCTAAGGCGTCTAGCAGTAGCCAGGATTCAGAGCAAGCCAGCCTTCAGGAAACTTCTTCTAGCAGCATAGAGGTGCCCAGTTCAGAAGATACAAGTGAGCCAGCAGCAGAAAGTTCTGGATCTTCCATGAATGAAGAAGAGATAAAAAATGGAGACTACTCTAGTATTGCAGGTACTTGGAAAAGTGGTACTGGAAATACATTGGTGTTTGATGCCAATGGTTTGGTGAGTGAAACTCAGCATTTGAGCGAATATGGTGCCAAAGATATGTATGGTTTTGTTAGTATTGGAGTCCAGTGCCTAGGGCTAGTTTTCTTCTTTATAATTCTCGTAAAATTCCACCTTAATTCTAATAAAGTTTTCCAAGTCTCGCAGGAGCTGCAGGAGCATGGCGCGGGTTTCAAATTCTTGGCGGGTCTTAGGAAGAGGCCTCTCACGAAATACGGTCAAATAGTTGTCAATCTCGTCCAAGAGGTCTAGGGCGGGATTTTTTTGGCTCAGTTGCTTAGCGGTCTGGGAGAAGAGGCGGGCTAAAATCAAGCTTTCGCTAGCTGCTAGGCGGCAGGTATTGATATTACCGGCCATATCCAGCAAGATACGATTCTGAGCTCTTCGCATTTCAAAATAGTGGATATGGTAGTTGGTCTGGTGAAAGAGGTGGTTGGAGTGGTCCAGATAGACCAGCTGCAAGGCCTGCTGCAGAATGGTATCCAGCTCCTTGATCAGAGCTGCATCATTTCGACCATCTCCAGATTTTAAGAAATATTCAAAGCGCAGCAAAATCTTTTTCAGCTGTTCCTCTACTTGCTCGTGGTAGCTGTCAATCTCTTGCTGGCGCGAGGGCATATAGAGATTAGCTAGCAGAGCAAAGCCAGTTCCAATGAGAAATAAAGCTAGCTCATTTCCAAGCAGAGACCAAGAGGTGGATTTTTCTAAGAGCAGATGGGTGACCAGGACGGTGCTGGGTGTAATACCAATTTCCCAGCCAAGTCGAAAGGCTACAGGCACATAGATCGCGATATAGATGGCCAATGCTCCGAGATGAAAACCTAGAAAGTGAAAAGACAGGCTTCCGATAGCCAGAGCCAGCAGGGTAGATAAAAAGCGATTACCAGCTAGCTTAGCAGTGCTGCGGCGGGTATTGGTCACGCTGAGGATGGCAATAATTCCAGCTGAAGTTGAGTAGGCCAGACCTAAAAAGTCAGCCAGCCAAGCAGCGAGATAAGTAGCTAGTACTAGCTTGATGGTGCGTTGGAGGAGAGACATGAGTAAGAGTTTCCTTTTTTAGACTTCTTTCTATTATAGCATGACTGGCGGGGAATCTTGGAAGCTGCTGATTGCTTTTTATCAGAGCAGAATTCTGTCTCGCCCGAGTAAATCCTGCCGCCATTTTTTCGCCTTTGTGTTATACTAGTCCTATGGAAAAAAACGATATTGTCTACGGTGTGCATGCGGTGACAGAGGCTCTCGCGGCTAACACTGGAAATAAACTCTACATTCAAGACGATCTGCGTGGTAAAAAGGTCGATAAAATCAAAGATTTAGCAGCGGAAAAAAAGGTCTCCATCTCATGGACGCCTAAGAAGACCCTGCAGGAAATGACTGACGAAGCTGTTCACCAGGGCTTTGTCCTGCGGGTGGCGGAGTTCGCCTATACTGACTTCGAGGTGCTGTTGAAAAAAGCAGAGCAAGAAGACAATCCTCTCTTGCTGATTTTGGACGGGCTGACTGACCCGCATAATCTGGGTTCTATCTTGCGGACGGCTGACGCGACCAATGTAGCGGGAGTCATCATTCCCAAGCACCGGGCAGTCGGTGTGACACCAGTCGTAGCCAAGACCTCAACTGGCGCTATTGAGCATATTCTCATTGCCCGTGTGACCAATCTCAGCCAGACTCTGGACAAGCTCAAGGAAGCTGGTTTCTGGATTTTCGGTACAGATATGCAGGGGACGCCTTCTCATAAGTGGAATACAGCAGGCAAGCTGGCCCTCGTCATCGGTAACGAAGGTAAGGGGATCTCAAGTAATATCAAAAAGCAGGTGGACGAGATGATTTCCATTCCCATGAATGGGCATGTCCAGAGCCTCAATGCCAGTGTCGCAGCGGCTATTCTCATGTATGAAGTCTTTCGCAATCGCCTATGAAAAGAAAAATCTTACTGGTGGACGGCTACAATATGACAGCCTTTTGGCGGGAGACTCGTCCTTACTTTAACCGCGGAGAGTTAGATGCTGCACGAACGATTTTGCTCCAGAAACTCAGCAATTATGCCAGCTTTGAAGGACTAGAAGTAGTCTGCGTCTTTGATGCCCAGTATATGCCGGGAGTGCGGCAGACCTATGAAGAGTTTAATGTGACAGTCGTTTTCACTGAGGAGGAGGAAACGGCAGATGACTATATCGAGCGCTTGGCAGCTGAGCTCAACACACCCAAAAATCAAGTGTCGGTTGCGACTAGCGATCTCAATGAGCAGTGGACTGTCTTTGCCCAAGGGGCTTTGAGAGTGTCCGCTAGAGAGCTAGAGAAACGAGTAGCTGTTACCAAATCAGACCTCAATAAGCTGAGCGGACAAATCAACCTGCAAAGACCGCCCATGCGACCGATGGACAGCCAATCCTTGCGCGATTTACAAAAAATGATGGAGAAAAAAGATGATCTTTAAAATTTTAACCGATTCAACAGCAGACCTGCCAGAAAACTGGACTCAGGAAAATGATGTGCAGGTCCTGGGCCTGACCATTCAGCTAGATGGCCAAACTTATGAGACAGTTGGCGCAGGCAAGCTGACCAGCCAAGAACTTCTGGATAAGATGGAGTCCGGCAGCAAGCCAACTACCAGCCAGATCAATGTCGGCCAGTTTGAAGATGTCTTTCGAACCTATGCCAAGGAAGGGAAGCCAGTTCTCTATGTAGCCTTTGCTTCGGCCCTATCAGGTACTTATCAGAGTGCTGTCATGGCAAGAGAGATAGTCTTGGAAGATTTTCCAAATGCACTGATTCGCATCATTGATACCAAGGCGGCTTCTATGGGTGAAGGACTTTTAGTCATGAAGGCGGCAGAAGCTAGAGCTGCAGGCCAGACCTTGGAGCAGACAGCAGACTTGATTGAGAGCTTGGTGCCTAAGGTCAAGACATATTTTCTGGTTGATGACCTCAATCACCTCATGCGGGGCGGTCGGATTTCCAAAACTGCTGCGCTTATGGGGAGTTTGGTCAGTATCAAGCCGATTATCGCTGTCAAGGGAGATGGGACTCTGGACTCTGTCGCTAAAGTTCGCGGCAAGAAGAAGGCACAGGCAGAAGTAGTCCGCATGACTCTGGAGGGAGTTGCTGACCCGCGGGTGGTCATCGCCTATGCAGGGGCTGAAGAAGTGGCAGAGAGTCTGAAAGCTCAGCTGCTGGAAAGCGACCAAGTGGAGGAAGTTCTCCTCATGCCTCTGGGACCTGTCATTTCTACCCATACCGGTCCTGGAACTTTGGGACTCTTCAGTATTGCCCAAGACATTCAAGACTAAGAAAACATGAAATCGCTATTTCATAAATAATTGCTTCAAATCTATTGCTTTTGCCTACTATTTTTGATATGATAGTAGGCGGTATTGTTTACCCCATTTGTGAGGCCCCGGAACCTTTCAAATAACTCGCGGACCGGAACATCCGCCCTGTAAACAAAAACGATATTCATAGGAGAAATCATGAACAAAACAACATACATGGCTAAGCCAGGTGAAGTTGAACGCAAATGGTATGTAGTGGACGCTACTGATGTACCTCTTGGACGCCTTTCTGCTGTTGTAGCAAGCATACTTCGTGGAAAAAACAAACCAACATTCACACCACACACTGATACAGGTGACTTCGTAATCGTTATCAATGCTGAAAAAGTTAAATTGACTGGTAAAAAAGCAACTGATAAGATCTACTACACTCACTCAAACCACCCAGGTGGATTGAAACAAATCTCTGCTGGTGAACTTCGTTCTAAAAATGCAGTACGTTTGATCGAGAAATCAGTTAAAGGTATGCTTCCACACAATACTCTTGGACGCGCTCAAGGTATGAAGTTGAAAGTATTTGTTGGAGCTGAGCACACTCACGCTGCACAACAACCAGAAGTTCTTGATATTTCAGGACTTATCTAAGGAAAGGAACAATAAAGTATGTCACAAGCACAATATGCAGGTACTGGACGTCGTAAAAACGCTGTTGCACGCGTTCGCCTTGTTCCAGGAACTGGTAAAATCACTGTAAACAAAAAAGATGTTGAAGAGTACATCCCACACGCTGACCTTCGTTTGGTTATCAACCAACCATTTGCAGTTACTTCAACTGTTGGTCAATACGACGTTTTCGTAAACGTTGATGGTGGTGGCTACGCTGGTCAATCAGGAGCTATCCGTCACGGTATCGCTCGTGCCCTTCTTCAAGTAGACCCAGACTTCCGCGATTCATTGAAACGCGCAGGCCTTCTTACTCGTGATGCCCGCATGGTAGAACGTAAGAAACCAGGCTTGAAAAAAGCTCGTAAAGCTTCACAATTTAGTAAACGTT
>NZ_CAURVL010000049.1:0-5704 GCF_963528215.1 uncultured Streptococcus sp. | reverse complement strand
TAAATAATCTATTTTCTATCATTATCTAATAAAAATCATCAAAAAGTTAGGAAATCCCTAACTTTTTTGCTTAATTTGTGATATAATAAATAAAAATTTTGAAAATAGAAAGTTTTCTGAAAATGAATAAATCCTATTTTTACCTTGAAATGAAAACACATGAGTTAGTTGTTCCTTATACCAAGCAGAAACGCCGTGTCCGCGTGTTGCTTCCAAAGAACTATAGCCAGGATACAAATAAGACCTATCCCGTTGTTTATTTTCATGACGGACAAAATGTTCTTTATAGCAAAGAGTCTTTCAGCGGCCATTCGTGGAAGGTGATTCCGACAATCAAGCGTAATCCAGATATTGAAAAAATGATTGTCGTGGCTATTGACAACGATGGCCAACGGCGCATGAATGAATACGCAGCTTGGAAGTTCCAAGAGTCCAATATTCCCGGTATTCAGTTTGGCGGCAAGGGAACGGAGTATGCGGAGTTTGTTATGGAAGTCGTCAAGCCTTTTATTGACCAGCATTATCGGACCAAGTCGGATCGACTGCATACGGCCATGATTGGCTCTTCTCTTGGGGGAAATATCAGCCAGTTTATCGGTGTTGAATACCAAGATCAGATTGGCTGTCTGGGCATTTTTTCATCAGCTAATTGGCTGCATCAGGAAGCTTTTGACCGTTATATTGAGAGAAAAACACTCCAAGCAGACCAGCGAGTTTTCATTTATGTTGGGACAGAAGAGGCTGATGATACAGATAAGACATTAATGGCTGGCAACATCAAGCAGGCCTATATTGATTCATCGCTCAGCTATTTCCGACAGCTACTTGTATCTGGGGTAGATTTGTCCAATATTCAGATTAAGATCCAGTCTGGAGCTATTCACAATGAAATCGCTTGGGCGGAGCACTTGCCGGACTGTTTCCGTTTTATCGGCGAAAAATGGTAATCTAGTCAAACACTAAGAAAGAGGTAGAAACTATGCATGTAGAATTTTTAAGTCATTGGAGCGGTAATCTAGGCCGTGAAATGTATGTCAATCGCTATGGCCATGCTGGACTCCCAATTATAGTCTTCGCATCATCAGGCGGCAGCCACAATGAGTATGCTGACTTCGGCATGATTGAAGCCTGCGCTGGCTTTATTGAGGCCGGTAAGGTCCAGTTTTTCACTCTCAGCAGTGTTGATAGTGAGAGTTGGTTGGCGGACTGGAAGCATCCTCACGATCGAGCAGAAATGCATCGTGCATATGAGCGTTATGTCATCGAGGAAGCTATTCCTTTCGTTAAGCATAAGACAGGCTGGTTTGACCCTATGATGACGACAGGCTGCTCCATGGGAGCTTATCATGCTGTTAATTTCTTCCTGCAGCATCCAGATGTTTTCAATAAGGTGATTGCTCTTAGTGGTGTCTATGATGCACGTTTCTTTGTCGGTGACAATTTGAATGACGAAGTCATTTATCAAAACTCGCCAGCTGACTACATCTGGAACCAAAATGATGGCTGGTTTATTGACCGCTATCGACAGGCGGATGTTATCGTTTGTACTGGCTTGGGCGACTGGGAGCAGGATGGCCTTCCTTCCTTCTACACGCTGAAAGAGGCTTTTGAGCATAAGAATATTCCAGCTTGGTTTGCTGAATGGGGCCATGATGTTTCCCACGACTGGATTTGGTGGCGTAAGCAAATGCCGTATTTCCTTAATGAACTCAATCTTTAAAGGAGGTTTCCTATGAATTATATCGTTATTTCTCCCTACTATCCGCAAAATTTTCAGCAGTTTACTGTAGAGCTGGCTAATAAAGGAATCACTGTTCTGGGAATCGGTCAGGAGCCTTATGACCAGCTAGACCAGCCTTTGAAGGGTTCATTGACTGAATATTTCAGAGTAGAAAATCTTGAAAATCTTGACGAAGTAAAAAGAGCTGTGGCCTTTCTTTTCTACAAGCATGGGCCTATCGATCGGATTGAGTCTCATAATGAATACTGGCTGGAACTGGACGCTGAGTTGCGCGAGCAATTCAATGTTTTTGGAGCAAAACCAAAAGACTTGAAAAAGACCAAGTTCAAATCTGATATGAAGAAACTCTTTAAAAAAGCAGGTGTTCCAGTCGTACCTGGTCAGATTGTCAATACAGAAGCTGGAGCTGATTTGGCTGTCAAGAAACTTGGTCTACCTTTGATTGCCAAGCCTGATAATGGAGTGGGAGCAGCTGCGACCTTTAAATTGGAAACAGCAGAAGATGTCGAACGATTCAAGCAAGAATGGGATCATCAGACAGCTTATTTCTTTGAAAAGTTTGTCCAGTCTGGCGAAATCTGTACTTTTGATGGTTTGGTAGATAAGGACGGTCAGATCGTCTTTACAACCACCTTTGACTATGCGCATACACCGCTGGATTTGATGATGTATAAGATGGATAATTCCTACTACGTCCTCAAGGATATGGATCCAAAACTCCGTGCTTATGGAGAAGCGATTGTCAAAATCTTCGGCATGAAAGAACGCTTTTTCCATATTGAGTTCTTCCGCGAGGGGGATGATTATGTAGCCATTGAGTACAATAACCGTCCAGCCGGTGGCTTTACCATTGATGTCTATAATTTCGCTCACTCAATCGATCTTTACAGAGGCTATGCAGCGATTGTAGCAGGAGAGCCTTTCCCGGCTGCCCACATGGAGCCACTGTATTGTTTGGCAACCTCGCGCCGTGCATCAACGAACTATGCTTACCCTGAAGCTGACTTGCTGGAGAAATACAGAGATAACTTCAAGGTCAAGAAAGACATGCCAGCCGCATTTGCGGAGTTGCAAGGTGACTACCTCTATATGCTGACAACACCAAGCCGCGAGCAGATGGAGCAGATGATTGCAGATTTTGCTAAACAGGCAGATTAATCAGAAGCATGCTCTGCTATTATTTTCGTATAACAGTTTCAAAATAGTAAAAACTACTCTAGCATAAAAAGTTTGTGAAATTTCTATTTTGGCATCTAAAACCAGTTTATCCAATGGATTGACTGGTTTTTCTTTGTGAAATATAAGTGAGCAAAAGTTTTGACAGTGCTTACAGCTTTAGATAGAATTAAATAGAAGAATTATGCTTAGAAAGGCAAAAAAATGGCAACTTTAGATAAAAATCTTTTGTTAGAGATGTTCCGTAAGATGGAAGAAATCCGTCGAATGGACTTAAAAATTGCTCAACTTGTAAAAAAAGGAAAGGTTCCTGGAATGACTCACTTCTCAGTAGGTGAGGAAGCAGCCAATGTTGGTGCTATGCTGGCTTTGAACAAGGATGATTTGTTGACTTCTAATCACCGGGGACACGGTCAAGCTATCGCAAAAGGAATCAACCTCAACGAAATGATGGCGGAAATCCTAGGGAAATACACCGGTACCTGTAAAGGAAAAGGCGGCTCTATGCACATTGCTGACCTAGATGCCGGAAACCTTGGTGCCAATGGTATTGTGGGCGGTGGCATGGGAATTGCTGTTGGAGCAGCTCTGACCCAGCAAATGCATAAGACAGGTAAGATTGTTGTCTGCTTCTTTGGTGACGGTGCTACCAACGAAGGTGTCTTCCACGAAGCAGTCAATATGGCTTCTATCTGGAATCTTCCAGTTATTTTCTATTGTATTAATAACGGCTATGGTATTTCTGCTGATATCAAGAAAATGACCAATGTAGAGCACATCCACGAGCGCAGCGCAGCTTATGGCATTCCAGGTATGTTCATCGAAGATGGCAATAATGTTCTGGATGTCTATGAAGGCTTCCAAAAGGCTGTGGAGCATGTTCGCAGTGGTAACGGACCTGTCTTAATCGAGAGTGTGACTTATCGTTGGTTAGGACACTCGTCTTCTGACCCAGGTAAATACCGTACTCGTGAAGAAGTAGAAGAATGGAAGAAGAAGGATCCAATCGAAAATCTTCGTAAATACCTGTTGGAAAACAAGATTGCAAGCGAGGAAGAGCTGGAAGCTATCCAAGCTGGAGTCAAAGAAGCAGTGGAAGCGTCTGTCAAGTTCGCAGAAGAAAGTCCATTCCCGCCGCTTGAATCTGCCTTTGAAGATATTTACGCAGACTAAAGAGAGGAGAAAGAGAAAATGGAAACTAAAACTATGTCTTTTCGTGACACCATTATCCTCGCTATGTCTGAGGAAATGCGTCGCGATGAAAATGTACTCTTGATGGGAGAAGATGTCGGAGTCTTTGGTGGAGATTTTGGAACATCTGTTGGTATGCTGGAAGAGTTCGGCCCAGAGCGTGTACGTGACTGTCCGATTTCAGAAGCAGCTATTTCTGGAGCAGCAGCTGGAGCAGCTATGACAGGGCTTCGTCCAATTGTAGACATGACCTTTATGGACTTCTCTGTAATCGCCATGGATGCTATTGTTAACCAAGCCGCTAAAACTCGTTATATGTTTGGCGGAAAAGGCCAAGTGCCAATGACTGTCCGCTGTGCAGCAGGTAATGGAGTTGGCTCTGCCGCTCAGCACTCGCAGTCTTTGGAATCTTGGTTTACCCACATTCCAGGTCTTAAGGTAGTCGCTCCAGGAACTCCGGCAGATATGAAAGGCCTTCTCAAAGCTTCTATCCGAGACAACAACCCAGTCATTATTCTGGAATACAAGTCTGAATTTAACCAAAAAGGCGAAGTGCCACTGGATCCTGAATATGTCATTCCCCTTGGAGTAGGTGAAATCAAAAAAGAAGGTACCGATGTAACAGTTGTTACCTACGGAAAAATGCTTCGCCGTGTCATGCAGGCAGCTGAAGAATTGACAGAAGAAGGTATCTCTGTAGAAGTGGTTGATCCACGTACATTGGTGCCACTTGATAAAGATATTATCATCAATTCTGTTAAGAAGACTGGTAAGGTCGTTTTGGTTAATGATGCCCACAAAACTAGCGGTTTCATTGGTGAAATTTCAGCGATTATTTCTGAGTCTGAAGCATTTGACTATTTAGATGCTCCAATCCGCCGTTGTGCAGGTGAAGATGTGCCAATGCCTTATGCACAAAACTTAGAAAACGCGATGATTCCGACCGTTGAAAGCATCAAAGACGCTATTCGGAAGACATATCATAAAGAATAAGGTATAATAAAGAAAAGGCTTTCTCACAAGATTAGATTACATAAATTATTTTATGTAATCTAATCTTGTGTAGAGGGTTAAAGAGACTTAGAATTTTACTAATTGCATAAAATCGTTATTCGGATTGATTATATCCGATGAGCGAATTAATAAGTCTACAAGGTTGATCGCCGATAGCGGCAGCTGTTGTAAGTTGTGATACGTTTGTATCCAAGTTACTTGTAAAGTTGCAACAGGAGAGAGTCGAATCGATGATATTCGACGAACGACTTAGTAAGTCTACTAGGTTGGTCGCAGATAGCGGCAACCGTAGTAACTTGAGATACGTTTCGTATCCAAGTTACTTGTAGAGTTGAACTCGGGCTAAAAGCTTGGAAAAAAGATAAAGCGTCTTGGCTTCATCGAAGCCAGCGTTGATTTCCTATTTTTCAGTCGCTTTTTACGCCCTTAGTATCATAATTAGAATTGGAGAGGTCATGGCTGATGATAAGCTAAGAGCGACTCCTGCAGCTAGAAAATTAGCGTATGATCTAGGAATCAACCTCTACGACGTATCTGGCTCAGGTGCAAACGGTCGTGTCCACAAAGAAGACGTGGAAACTT
>NZ_CAURVL010000048.1:0-5717 GCF_963528215.1 uncultured Streptococcus sp. | reverse complement strand
ACTTGAACGTTATGGACTTGAAGGACGTTTACGACAAGATTATGTCTGGTGAAGATGTTATCGTTCGTATCTCAGGTTACTGTGTAAACACTAAGTACTTGACTCCAGAGCAAAAGACTGAATTGACTCAACGTGTCTTCCACGAAGTGCTCTCTATGGACGATGCTTTGAGCTAATAAACGACTAAGGACTTACAAACCATTTGAAAGAAGATTGGAAATCCCCAATCTTCTTTTTTATATCTATGAGTCTAAATGACTGCCAACTTGATGAAATTTTTAAGAGGCTTTATGGTATAATGGTTCTATTGCTATACTAGGAAAAGGACTGGGGAAATGACAGAGAAAGGTATCAGGGAAGAAGCCAAAGATTTCAATCTGGCGGTAGATGTCATCATGCTGGCTGGGACACTGCTGCTGCAGAGCGGATCCGAGACCTATCGGGTAGAAGACACCATGATTCGTATCGCTCATTCGCAAGGGATCATCAACTGCAATGCCTTAGCAATGCCAGTGGCTATTTTCTTTTCAATCGAAAATACAAATGTCTCACGGATGAAGCGTAATCTCAAGACCAACTACAACATTGAGAAGGTCTGCGATGTCAATCAGGTCTCCCGTCAGTTGGTAACAAGAGAAATCAGCCTTCAAGAGGCTTTTGATGAGCTGAATCGCCTCAAAGTTAAGGAGCTGCCCTATAATAACAAGCAGCTGATCGCTGCCGCAACGCTCAGTGCTCCCTTCTTCTCCATCATGTTTGGCGGAAATTTCTACGATGCTTTAGGCGCGGCTATTGCTACCTTCTTTGGCTTTGCCTTCTCTTTGTATGTGGACAAATATATCCGCATTCCTTTTGTGACAGCTTTTGCTGGAGCCTTCGTCTTTGGACTGCTAGCTCATATCTGGACACGCTATTCTGGTTTTAACTCCACAGATGATTTGATTATTGCGGGTTCTGTCATGCCTTTTGTGCCCGGCATTGCTCTGACCAACTCTGTGCGTGACATCATGACCAACCATATCAACTCTGGGATGAGCAAGCTCTTTGAATCGCTCCTCATCACTCTTGCTCTCGGTGCAGGTACCTCTGTCGCCCTCCTTATTATGAAATAAGCCTATGACAATCTTGACTTTCTTACTGCAAGCAGTTGCCAGCCTACTGGCTATCATTACTTTTTTAATCGTTCTAAATGTCCAGCGCAGTATGCTGATTCCCGGCGGAGTGCTGGGCATGGCTATTTGGCTACTCTACCTTCTGCTCAAAGGACCGACCAACGTCATCATAGCAACCTTTGTGGCTGCTATCATTGGTTCCTGCGTCAGCCAAATTCTCAGCATTATCTACAAAACGCCCGCTGTTGTTTTTATTTTGGCTATTCTAGCGCCTCTGGTCCCAGGCTATATTTCCTATCGGACGACTGCCTTTTTTGTCACTGGTGACTACAGCCAGGCTATGATTCACGCCACTCTGGTGGTCATTCTAGCCTTGGTCATCTCGATTGGCATGGCCAGCGGCACTGTCGTACTCAAGCTCTACCACTACTTGAAAAAGCGCCAAACCAAACTCACAGCAAATAAACAGTAGAACCATCTGCTGTTTTTATTTTGGAAAATACATCTTAAGCCTGATTTAGCTGAGATTAGATGTTTTTGTAAGAGTTTTATTCCTAAGTATGGTAAAATAGTTTTCGGAATATACTAGAATAAAAGGATTTAAAGAGGTCTTATAATGACAATCGGAATCGACAAAATCGGTTTTGCGACCAGTAATTATGTCTTAAAATTAAATGATTTAGCGGCAGCCCGTGGGACTGACCCAGAAAAGCTTAGCAAGGGACTCTTGCTCAAGGAACTAAGCATTGCTCCTCTGACTGAGGATATTGTTACCTTGGGAGCAGCGGCAGCAGAGCCCATCCTGACAGCAGAGGACAAAGAAAAGATTGATATGGTCATCGTGGCTACTGAGTCAGGGATTGACCAGAGCAAAGCGGCGGCCGTTTTTGTCCACGGCCTTTTGGGTATCCAACCATTTGCCCGCAGCTTTGAAATCAAGGAAGCCTGCTATGGAGCGACTGCAGCACTGGACTATGCCAAGCTCCACATCGAAAAACACCCAGACAGCAAAGTTTTGGTGTTAGCTAGCGATATTGCCAAGTATGGCATTCATACACCTGGCGAGCCAACGCAGGGAGCGGGAGCTATTTCTATGCTGATTAGTAGCAATCCTCGTATCCTCGCTTTCAATGATGATAATGTAGCTCAGACACGCGATGTCATGGATTTTTGGCGCCCAAATTACTCGACAACGCCTTATGTCAACGGCCTCTATTCAACCCAGCAGTATCTGGATAGCTTAAAGACAACTTGGACGGAGTACCAAAAACGCCACAAGCTGGCTCTCAAAGATTTTGCGGCCTACTGCTTCCACCTGCCTTATCCAAAATTGGCTCTCAAAGGTCTCAATAAAATCATGGATAAAAGCCTGCCCCAAGAGCAGCAAGACCAGCTCAGAGAGAATTTTGAAGCCTCTATTCTCTACAGTCAGAAAGTTGGAAATATCTATACAGGCTCCCTCTTCCTAGGCCTCCTGTCTCTTTTAGAAAACTCCGACAACCTCAAAGCCGGAGATCGGATTGCTCTTTTCGGCTATGGCAGCGGAGCTGTCTCTGAAATCTTTAGTGCCAATTTGGTAGAAGGCTATGAAAAGCATCTATCCAAGACACGCCTAGAGGAATTAGACCAGCGTCAGGCTCTTTCCATCGCAGACTACGAGCGCATCTTTTTTGAAGAAGCTGAGCTGGATGAAAAGGGCAATGCCAGCTTCTCCGGCTATGAAAATCAAAGCTTCGCTCTGACAGAAATTGTAGAGCATCAGCGTAAGTATATCAAAGTTGAGAAATCATCATGAAAGTAAACTGGACTGGATTTTCCAAAAAAACTCCTGCTGAGCGGCTGCAGATGCTGAAAGAAAAGGGGCTTTTACAAGATGAACATTGGCAGCTGCTAGACAGTCAGCAGACTTTGCCTCTGGAAACAGCCAACCAGATGAGTGAAAATGTACTGGCCACTCTGGCCCTGCCCTACTCTCTGGTGCCAGACTTTCTGGTGGATGGTAAGACCTATCAAGTTCCTTTTGTGACAGAAGAGCCATCTGTGGTAGCAGCGGCTAGCTTTGCAGCTAAGATTATCAAACGTTCAGGCGGATTTGAGACAGAGGTCCACAAACGCCAGATGATTGGGCAAATTGCCCTCTATCAGGTTGATAATGCAGACCAAGCTATCAAAGATGTTCTCAGGAAAAAGAAAGAGTTGTTGGAGCAGGCCAACCAAGCCTATCCATCGATTGTTGCCCGTGGTGGCGGTGCTAGAGAATTCTGGCTGGAGCCAAAGGATGACTTCCTTATTTTCTATCTATCTGTGGATACGCAGGAAGCCATGGGAGCCAATATGCTCAACACCATGCTAGAGGCTCTCACCCTTCCTCTGGAAGAGCTGACTGGCGGTAAGAGTCTGATGGCTATCCTGTCAAACTATGCAACAGATAGCCTAGTAACAGCCCGCTGTGTCATCGACTATCGCTTTCTCAGTCGGGATAAGGCCGAGGCGGAACTTCTTGCGGATAAAATGCAGCTGGCTAGCAAGCTAGCCCAGGTCGACCCTTATCGGGCAGCTACCCACAATAAAGGTATCTTTAATGGTATTGATGCTTTGGTGCTGGCTACTGGAAATGACTGGAGGGCTATAGAAGCCGGTGCCCATGCCTATGCCAGCCGAGAAGGAAGTTACCGCGGCCTCTCTACTTGGACGGCAGACCCAGACAAACGCCAGCTTCATGGTCAGATGACTCTGCCCATGCCCATTGCGACTAAGGGAGGCTCCATCGGTCTCAATCCAGCAGTGGCAGCCAGCTTTGACTTGCTAGGGCAGCCTCAGGCCAAGGACTTGGCTTCCCTCATTGTATCGGTCGGATTGGCGCAAAATTTCGCTGCCCTCAAAGCCCTGGTCAGCACTGGCATCCAAGCAGGACACATGAAATTGCAAGCCAAATCTTTAGCATTGCAAGCTGGAGCCTTGGAAGAAGAAATTGCTGCTGTAGCCAGTCGCTTAACAGCCAAGAAGACTTTCAACCTCGCTGTTGCTCAGGAAATACTAGCTGACTTACGAAAGCAGGACAAGTAAAAAAGGCCTTGATGGCCTTTTTTGTATGTCTTTATGCTATTTAATCTGTTCCTGAGCTTCTTTCAGCCGACCGTAGAGTAGATAGGGTACACTCTTTAGTTCTTGCAAGTTTCGGCAGGACAGGGCGCACATGATGAGGCGCAGATCTGATTTCCAGCCTTCTACAATATCAATAACCTCTTCCACTGAGTGATTTTCCACCAAGTCCAGCATGGTACGAGAAAGGCCGACCGCCTTGGCTCCTAAGACCAAGGCTTTGATTATATCCAAAGGATGGCGGACACCTCCACTAGCCAAGAGTTCGACCTCATCGCGCAATGGCTGAAGCGCCAACAGGCTCTGCAGAGTAGATTGACCCCAATCATTGAGGTAGTCACGATTGCCACCCCGCTGATTTTCAATATAGGCAAAGCTAGTGCCGCCCCGGCCGGAAATATCAAAAGTCTGAATACCCAAGGAGCGCGCTTCTTTGACAGTAGAGCGATCCATGCCAAAGCCAACTTCTTTAAGAATTAGGGGAAGATCCAGCCGCTGACTATAATCAGTCAAGTGCTGGCGCCAAGAACGAAACTCCCGCTCGCCCTCTGGCATCAGCAATTCCTGCATGAGATTGACATGGATCTGCAAAAAGAGGGGCTGCAAATCAGCTACTGCCTGCTGGGCGGCTTGATAAGGCTTGTCCAAGCCGATATTGGTAGCCAGCAATAAATTAGGCCGACCAGCCGCCACCCGATAGGAAGGATCAGAAGGATTCTTCAAGGCTGCGCTGTAAGAGCCAGTTACAAAAAGAAGGCCGCAACTTTCAGCTACTTGAGCCAGCTTTTCATTGATCTGACCACCTTTTTGGCTGCCGCCAGTCATGGCATTGATATAAAAAGGAAACTCCCAATCACGACCAGCAAAGTGAGTAGATAGGTCAATCTCAGCCAAATCGTACTTGGGCAAAGAGCGGTGAACCAGTTCCATTTCATCAAAACTGTTGTAACCCGGACGCTGCTCTAAAGCGTATTTGATATGGTCATCCTTACGATTCTGGCTCATCATGGCCCATCCTTTCTCTGTATAATAGCTTAATATCAGCTTCTTGCCAGGCTTGAATCAATTGGTTACTAGATGCGGCATCAAAGCTGAGAGCAATCCCGCAGTCGCCACCGCCGGCACCACTGCTTTTAGCCACACAGTTCAGTCCCTCTGCCGCTTCTTTTAAGACTTTCAGCCTGTCTGTATAGATAGCTGGGCTGAGCCTTTCTAAGAGCTGGCTAGCCTTTTCCAGACTAGACTGAATAGCTAACTTCTCTCCTGCTAATAAAGCTCTCTCCAAAGCATCAACCTGCGTCCTACTTCCTGTCAAAAAGGACTCTGAAATAGCTGACTTGACCTGATTGACCAAATCCTTAGAAATCGCTGGCTGCTTGGTCCAGCCAACCAGAAAATCCATGACTAAGCAAGGCTTAATACTGCGAATTTCAAAACCCCAATCCTCTGCTAGTAATTGCTGTAAATCAACTTTGTCCATGCGCTTGCGGACCAGCTCTCTAT
>NZ_CAURVL010000047.1:0-5735 GCF_963528215.1 uncultured Streptococcus sp. | reverse complement strand
TAAAAACACCCCAAAAGTTAGATTTTTTCTGTCTAACTTTTGGGGTGCGGTTCAAGTTCATTCAACTTCTTTTTTATTTGGAGACCATTTTCCAGAAAAAATCAATGATATAAGTCAGTCCGTAGGTATAGATGACGAGAGTGATGGGCTTGCAGAGAAGGATAATCAGCATGTACTTTTTGAAAGTCATCTTGGTCAGGGCCGCCAGCATGCAGAGAAAATCTGCTGGACTGATGGGCCAAATCATCATGAAGATAAAGAAGCGCTCAAAGCGATTACCCTTATCCAGCCAGCCGATGTATTTATCATAAGTGCGCTTGCTGACGACAGACTGGACAAAGGCCGGACCATAGGTGCGCGCCAGATAAAATATCAGGGCGCAGCCAATGACAATGCCGATATAGTTATAAATAGTGCCAACGATATGGCCGTAGATGAAAACACCAGCGACAGAGGTCAGGGCGCCAGGGATAATGGGCACGACCGTCTGTAGAATCTGCAGGAAGATAAAGAGAGGAGGTCCCCAGATGCCAGCCTGCTGGATAAAGGCTGAGAGAGTTTCCTTGGACTGGAGGATGCCAGCGAAATAGGCCCAAAGACAAAAGGCCACCGTTCCTAAAGCTCCAATGGCGGACGACCAGTTGATAAT
Organism: uncultured Streptococcus sp.; assembly: GCF_963528215.1. Taxonomy (GTDB): domain Bacteria; phylum Bacillota; class Bacilli; order Lactobacillales; family Streptococcaceae; genus Streptococcus. The sequence goes on along the minus strand of NZ_CAURVL010000047.1, from coordinate 5,086 downwards.
CTTTTGTAAAAGAGGGGAAACAGCCTGCATCTGTCTGTTTTTTTCTACCATACAAACCTCCAGGACATTTATACTATCACCACTATAATATCATCTTTTGCTCTTTTTGTAACCTTTGAGACTGAAAGTGCCAAAAAGCCCATTTTATGCTATAATAATGAGAATACGAATTTTTGGAGAGAGATGTGGCGATTGAAGATTACATGCCGGACTTTGCGGTCGAGGCAGTTTACGATTTGACAGTAGAGAGTTTGAAAAAGCAAGGCATCAAAGCGGTTTTGGTGGATTTGGATAACACCTTGATTGCTTGGAATAATCCTGATGGAACCCCAGAGATGAAGAAGTGGCTCCATGATTTGCGGGACGCGGGCATTCGGATTATCGTGGTGTCCAATAATAACCAAAAACGGGTCAAGCGGGCTGTTGAAAAGTTTGAAATTGACTATGTCTACTGGGCGATGAAACCTTTCACTTGGGGAATTGACCGAGCGCTCAAGCTTTTTCAATTTGAAAAAAAGGAAGTGGTTATGGTGGGCGACCAGCTTATGACGGATATTCGGGCAGCTCATAGGGCTGGGATTCGTTCGATTTTGGTCAAACCGCTGGTTGAGCACGACTCTATCAAAACCCAGATCAATCGGGCGCGTGAACGCCGTGTGCTCAAGAAAATCACTGAAAAATACGGCCCAATTCAATACAAAAAAGGAATTTAAGCATGGAAGAACTTCTCTGTATCGGCTGCGGAGCCACTATTCAGACAGAAGATAAGGGCAAACTAGGCTACACGCCCCAGTCAGCCCTAGAAAAAGGCTTGGAGACAGGTGAACTCTATTGTCAGCGCTGTTTCCGCCTGCGCCATTATAATGAAATCAGCGACGTCCAGCTGACGGATGATGACTTTCTGCGGCTTCTGCATGAGGTTGGAGATAGCGACGCCTTGGTCGTCAATGTTGTCGATATTTTTGACTTTAATGGATCGGTCATCCCTGGCTTGCCTCGCTTTGTCGCAGGAAATGATGTTCTCTTGGTCGGGAATAAAAAGGACATTTTGCCTAAGTCAGTCAAGGATAGCAAGGTGACCCAATGGCTGACGGAGCGGGCTCACGAAGAAGGCCTGCGTCCAGTTGATGTGGTCTTGACTTCTGCTCAGAACAAGCAGGCAATCAAGGACTTGATTGACAAGATTGAGCATTGCCGCAAGGGACGTGACGTTTATGTGGTTGGCGTGACAAATGTGGGCAAGTCCACTTTGATTAACGCCATTATTCAGGAAATCACGGGCGACAAGGATATTATTACGACTTCGCGCTTCCCGGGAACAACTCTGGATAAAATCGAGATACCTTTAGCGGACGGCAGTCATATCTATGATACGCCGGGCATTATCCATCGTCACCAGATGGCTCACTATCTTTCTGCTAAGAATCTTAAATACATCAGTCCTAAAAAGGAAATCAAGCCCAAAACTTATCAGCTTAATCCAGAGCAAACCCTCTTCTTGGGTGGTTTAGGCCGCTTTGACTTTGTGGCAGGTGACAAGCAGGGCTTTACGGCTTATTTTGACAATGAGCTCAAGCTCCATCGGACCAAGTTAGAAGGCGCCAGCGGCTTTTATGACAAGCATGTCGGTAGTCTCTTAGTGCCACCGGTTGGCAAGGAAAAGGAAGAATTTCCAGCCTTGGTCAAGCATGAATTTACTATCAAGGACAAGACGGATATCGTCTTCTCTGGTCTAGGCTGGATTCGCGTCAGTGGTCCTGCCAGAGTAGCTGGCTGGGCACCAGAGGGTGTGTCGGTTGTCACTCGGAAAGCTATTATATAATACTCAAGACACCAAGGGGAAGAAATTCCCTTAAAATAAGGAAGGAAAAGGCCGTGAGCAGTGGGGGAAAGCAGGTCCCAACTGACCTCAAGCCTTATAGAAGAACATGACATTAACATCAAAACAAAGAGCCTTTCTCAACAGTCAGGCACATAGTCTCAAACCTATCATTCAGATAGGGAAAAATGGACTCAATGACCAAATCAAAACTAGCGTCCGTCAGGCACTGGATGCGCGAGAACTAATCAAGGTTACGCTCTTGCAGAATACAGATGAGAATATCCATGAAGTTGCTGAGATTTTGGAAGAAGAAATCGGAGTGGATACAGTGCAGAAGATTGGCCGGATCTTGATTCTCTACAAGCAGTCCAGCAAAAAGGAAAATCGCAAACTCTCTGTCAAAGTCAAGCAAATTTAAGGAAAAATTTCTGTGGAGATGTCAGCCTATGGCTATTGAATTACTGACCCCCTTTACCAAGGTGGAATTAGAACCAGAAGTTAAAGAAAAAAAACGCAAGCAGATTGGCATTTTAGGTGGGAATTTCAACCCTGTCCACCATGCTCATTTGGTTGTGGCGGATCAGGTCCGCCAACAGTTAGGCTTGGATCAGGTCCTGCTCATGCCAGAGTACGAGCCGCCTCATGTGGACAAGAAAGAAACCATTGATGAACAGCATCGGCTGAAAATGCTGGAGCTGGCTATTGAGGGTATTGAAGGCTTAGGAATTGAAACCACTGAGCTGGAGCGCAAGGGAATTTCCTATACCTATGACACCATGAAGCTCCTGACAGAGCAGCATCCAGATACGGACTATTACTTTATCATCGGTGCGGATATGGTGGACTACCTGCCCAAGTGGTACCGGATTGATGAGCTGGTTGAGCTGGTTCAGTTTGTTGGTGTTCAGCGGCCACGCTACAAGGCGGGAACTTCTTACCCTGTCATTTGGGTGGATGTGCCGCTTATGGATATTTCCTCCAGTATGGTACGGGATTTTCTGGCTCAGGGACGGACTCCTAATTTCCTGTTGCCTCAGCCGGTGCTAGACTATATCGAGAAAGAGGGGCTTTATCTATGACCTATGAAAGCTATATCAGTATGGGCCGTGAGGCCTTGCTGGCTAAGATGGAAACAGTCATGTCGGAGAAACGCCTGCGGCATTGTCTAGGTGTGGAAAAGGCTGCCCGTGAATTAGCGGAGCGCTTCGGTCTTGACGTCGAAAAAGCGGGTCTTGCAGGCCTCCTACATGACTATGCTAAAAAGGTCTCGGACGAGGATTTTCTGGCCTTGATTGATAAATATCAGCTGGATCCTGACTTGAAAAACTGGGGCAATAATGTCTGGCATGGCATGGTGGGCATTTACAAGATTCAGGAAGATTTAGGCATCGAAGATGCAGAGATTCTCCGAGCCATCGAGATTCATACAGTGGGGAGTAGCACCATGTCTGAGCTGGACAAGGTGGTCTATGTTGCTGACTATATCGAGCACAACCGAGATTTTCCGGGAGTGGACAAGGCCAGAGAGCTGGCTCAGCGGTCACTCAATCAAGCTGTGGCCTATGAAACAGCAAGGACGGTGGAGCATCTAGCCCATAAAGGAATCCCTATCTACCCGCAGACCTTGGAGACCTACAATGCCTTTGTAGGATATTTGAAGGAAATAGAAGAATGAAAACAGCTCTAATCATTATAGATGTACAAAATATCTTAGTAGAAACAGGTTTTAGATCTGATAAAATGATGGATAAAATTTCCTTTCTGCAGCATCAGGCTAGGAGTAAAGGTGTCGAAATTATCTATATTCAGCATATTGAAAATCCAGAAGACTGTGTATTGGAAGACTGGCAGTTGTCTCCTCTCTTAAATCGGAAGTCAGACGAAAAGGTCTTTCAGAAGAAGTATAATAGTATATTTAAAGAGACAGGTTTGAAGGATTACTTGGATAAAGAAGATATTGGTCGTCTAGTTTTATGTGGAATGCAGACGGAATATTGTGTAGATGCATCAGTTAAAGTTGGATTTGAATTTGATTATAAACTTGTCATTCCAGAGGGTGCTTTTACAACTTTTGATGGGGAAGATGCTTCGGCAGAAAAAATCAATACTTTTTATCAAAAAATTTGGGACGGACGTTTTGCGGATGTTCGAGATTACAAAAACATTTTTAATTAAAGAGGAACTATGAAAGAACAAGAATTATTGGAACTGGTCGTGAAGGCGGCCGATGAGAAGCGTGCAGAAGATATTGTGGCTTTGGACTTGCAAGGTCTGACTACTGTGACAGATTACTTTGTCATCGTCAGCTCGATGAACAGTCGTCAGCTGGATGCAGTCGCTGAAAATATCCGTGAGAAAGCTGCGGCGGCGGGTGTTTTTGCTGGTCATGTTGAGGGAGACGCAGCTGGTGGCTGGGTTCTCTTAGACTTAGGCAGCGTGGTCGTCCATGTCTTTTCTGAGGAAATGCGGGCGCATTACAATCTGGAAAAACTCTGGCACGAAGCAACTGGTGTGGATGTTGTGGCCTTATTGGAAGAAAAAAACAAGTGATTTTTTGCCCTTGGGCAGAATTCGGCTCAGTCAGCCTGCTGGCTGGGCTGTTTTTGAAAGGAAAAGTATGGCAACTTATGAAACCTTCGCGTCGGTTTACGATGCGATTATGGATGATTCTTTGTATGAGAAGTGGACGGATTTCAGTCTGCGTCATTTTCCCAAGGATAAGAAAAAGCTGCTGGAGTTGGCCTGTGGTACGGGCATTCAGTCTATTTATTTTAAGCAGGCTGGTTTTGATGTGACGGGGTTGGACCTTAGTCAGGAAATGCTGGAGTTGGCAGAAAAGCGTAGCAGAGAGGCTGGTTTGGACATTCCCTTTATACAAGGGAATATGCTGGATTTGAGTGGTGTCGGTCAGTTTGACTTGGTGACTTGCTATTCAGACTCGATTTGCTATATGGAGGACGAAGTGGATGTCGGTCAGGTGTTTACTCAAGTTTACCAGCATCTAAATGAGGGTGGTTGCTTTATCTTTGATGTGCACTCGATTTACCAGATTGACGAGGTTTTTCCTGGCTATTCCTATCACGAAAATGCTGAAACCTTTGCTATGGTCTGGGATTCTTATGCGGACGAACCGCCTCATTCCATCGTACATGAGTTGACCTTCTTTGTCCAAGATGAGGATGGTCGCTTCACGCGCTACGATGAGGTGCATGAGGAGCGGACCTATGAGATTCTGACCTATGATATCTTGCTGGAGCAGGCTGG
>NZ_CAURVL010000046.1:0-6087 GCF_963528215.1 uncultured Streptococcus sp. | reverse complement strand
GACTCTGTCAACCGCGACCTGCCTGCGACAAACCAGATTAACTTCTTGTCTACTATGCTGGCTTCTATGGTCGGCTTCCTCCTCATGGCGGCTGAACCTGCCAAGGAAGGTGGCTTCCTGACTGCCTTCATGGGAACCAAAGGTCTTTTGACAGCTTTCATCGCAGCCTTTGTGACCGTTAATGTCTACAAAGTTTGTGTGAAAAATAATGTCACCATCCGCATGCCAGAAGAAGTTCCACCAAATATTTCCCAAGTATTTAAAGACTTGATTCCATTTACTGTCTCAGTCGTTCTGCTCTACGGTTTGGAACTGCTTGTTAAAGCAAGTCTGGGAGTAACCGTTGCAGAATCTATCGGAACGCTTCTTGCTCCACTCTTCTCAGCAGCAGATGGCTATCTGGGAATCACTCTTATCTTTGGTGCTTATGCCTTCTTCTGGTTCGTGGGAATTCACGGTCCGTCTATCGTTGAGCCTGCCATTGCTGCCATTACTTATGCCAATATCGATGCCAACTTGGCTCTGGTACAAGCTGGTCAGCATGCGGATAAGGTCATCACTTCTGGTACTCAAATGTTCATCGTTACCATGGGTGGTACTGGTGCGACCTTGATTGTTCCATTCCTTTTCATGTGGATCTGTAAGTCTGAGCGTAACCGTGCAATTGGACGGGCATCTGTTGTTCCAACTTTCTTTGGTGTCAATGAGCCCATTCTCTTTGGTGCTCCAATCGTACTGAATCCGATTTTCTTCATTCCATTTATCTTTGCACCTATCGTAAACGTATGGATTTTCAAATTCTTTGTTGATACCTTAAACATGAACTCCTTCTCAGCCAACCTTCCTTGGGTGACACCTGGACCTCTTGGAATTGTGCTGGGTACCAACTTCCAGCTTCTGTCCTTTGTACTAGCAGCTCTCCTTGTTGTAGTGGATGTGATTATTTACTATCCATTTGTCAAGGTTTATGATGAACAAATCCTAGAAGAAGAACGTTCCGGCAAAGCTAACGATGCTCTTAAAGAAAAAGTAGCAGCTAACTTTAATACTGCTAAAGCGGAGGCTATCCTTGAAAAAGCAGGAGTGGATGAAGAAGCTCCAGCTCAAAACAATATTAGCGAAGAAACCAATGTTCTGGTGCTCTGTGCAGGCGGTGGTACTAGTGGATTGCTGGCCAACGCTTTGAATAAAGCAGCAGCTGAATACAATGTTCCTGTCAAAGCTGCAGCTGGCGGCTACGGTGCTCACCGTGAAATGCTGCCTGAGTTTGATCTCGTTATCCTGGCTCCTCAAGTTGCTTCCAACTTTGAAGATATGAAAGCGGAAACAGATAAATTAGGCATCAAGCTAGCTAAGACTGAAGGCGGCCAATACATCAAACTAACCCGTGATGGCAAAGGGGCGCTTGCCTTCGTTCAGGAGCAATTTAACAACTAAATCTGTTTATTTGAGATGAAGCAACTTGATAAGAATGTCATCAAGCTTGACTTCATCTCAAAGGCTATTGAAAGGAAAATAAGATGACAAAAAGCTTACCTAAAGATTTTATTTTCGGTGGTGCCACAGCAGCCTATCAAGCTGAGGGAGCAACCCACACAGATGGAAAAGGACCTGTTGCCTGGGATAAATACCTAGAGGACAACTATTGGTACACGGCAGAACCTGCCAGTGACTTTTACCACAAGTACCCTGTGGATCTGAAATTGGCTGAAGAGTATGGTGTTAATGGCATTCGAATCTCCATCGCTTGGTCACGGATTTTCCCGACAGGCTATGGCGAGGTCAATCCAAAAGGTGTGGAATTTTACCATAATCTTTTCGCAGAATGCCACAAGCGTCATGTAGAACCTTTTGTGACCCTTCACCACTTTGATACACCAGAGGCTCTTCATTCAAATGGCGATTTCCTCAATCGGGAAAATATTGAGCACTTTGTGGACTATGCGGCTTTCTGTTTTGAAGAATTTCCAGAAGTTCGCTATTGGACAACTTTCAATGAAATTGGTCCCATTGGTGATGGTCAGTACTTAGTCGGAAAATTCCCGCCGGGTATCCAGTATGACTTGGCCAAGGTTTTCCAATCCCATCACAATATGATGGTCTCTCATGCCCGTGCCGTTAAGCTATATAAGGATAAGGGCTACAAGGGTGAAATTGGTGTTGTTCATGCACTTCCGACAAAATATCCTTACGATCCAGAAAATCCAGCAGATGTCAGAGCAGCAGAGTTGGAAGATATTATCCATAACAAGTTTATCCTAGATGCGACTTATCTGGGGCACTATTCAGATGTAACTCTGGCAGGAGTAAATCATATCCTTAAGGTCAATGGTGGTCAGCTGGATCTACGAGATGAAGACTTTGAGACTTTAGAAGCAGCTAAAGACCTCAATGACTTCCTCGGCATCAACTACTATATGAGTGATTGGATGCGCGACTTTGATGGTGAAACAGAAATTATCCATAACGGAAAAGGCGAAAAGGGAAGCTCCAAGTACCAGATTAAGGGAGTAGGGCGCAGAGAATCTCCAACCCATATACCAAAAACTGATTGGGATTGGATTATCTATCCGCAAGGTCTTTATGATCAGATCATGCGGATTAAGAAAGATTATCCAAACTACAAGAAGATTTATATCACAGAAAATGGTCTGGGTTATAAGGATGAATTTGTGGACAATACGGTTTACGACGATGCTCGCATTGACTACGTCAAGCAGCATCTGGAAGTTTTATCCGATGCGATTGCGGACGGGGCTAATGTCAAGGGCTACTTTATCTGGTCTCTGATGGATGTCTTTTCTTGGTCTAACGGTTATGAAAAACGCTACGGCTTATTCTACGTTGACTTTGAAACTCAGGAACGCTATCCGAAGAAATCCGCTCACTGGTATAAGAAACTAGCTGAAACACAAATGATTGAATAGAAAAGCAAAACTCCCATCCTCAGCTGAATGGAATCGGCTAGGACGGGAGTTTTTTTATTCATCATCATCTGTAAATTCTAGGATGTCTCCAGGCTGGCAATCAAGGGCCTGACAGATAGCATTGAGGGTGCTAAAGCGGATAGCCTTGGCCTTGCCCGTTTTGAGAATGGAAAGGTTGGCGTTTGTGATACCGATGATATCGGCCAGTTCACCCAGTTTCATCTTTTTCTTGGCCAGCTGGACATCAAGATTAACGATAATCATGATAGCAGCCTCCTAGATGGTAAATTCATTTTCTTCAGCAATATCAATCCCCTTTTCCAGAATTTTCATCATCAGCCAAATAATCAGAGCACCCAAGAGAGGTGTAAAGCTCATACTGGCGTTAAAAGAGAAGGGGAGAGCGATGGGATTGCCTGATGCAGCAACCTTAACGGAAAGAAAGGTCAGAGCCAGAAAGACTTTCCATGCCTTATCAGCTAGTTGGGTATTCGATGAATCAAAAATCTTTCCACCAATCAAATTTTTGATGAAATTACGAGCAAGATAGATGAGATAAATAGTCAAAGAAGCTGTGAGAAGGTTTATAACAAAGGCTAGAATACTCCACCAATTTGAAAAATCAACTGAGAGCAGAAATTGAACATGGATTTTTATTCCCAACCTGTCGGAAAGACCGGTGTAAGAAATCACACTTAGGATAGTAAGAAAGACTAGAATAGCAGCATAACCCACTATGATAAGGTTTAATAGAGTAACAATATCTTTGAGCAAAGAGTTATTTTTTAATTCAATCTTTTTCATGATGCTTACCTCTATCGAAAATCAGCCGGCAGTAGATTTTCTTTTCCTTTTATTCTTATTATAATCTATTTTTTATTGTATTTCAAGAAAAATATATCGAAAAACGATAAAAACAAAAATAAATTTCCTTCTATCATAAAAGTAATTCCTTATTTTTTATGCTATACTGTTGTCAAATTAATTCAAGGAGGAAAAAATGGGAATTTTTGATTTCTTTAAAAAACAATCGGAAAATCAGGAAGCTGAGGAAGTTTTCGATGAAGAGTACGAAGAAGTAGTAGAAGATATCGAGCCGGTAGAAGATTATGTGGAGTCTCCGCGATGGGAAGCCATCTCAACAGAATTTGCTCGGATATATAATAATCAAGAGCCGGTAGATCATATTGAGGCCATTGTAAAATGGCGTTTTGGCGGGCCGGATCCGCTGGATGGTGTAGATGTCTATGATGCAGGTGACTCTTGGCATTTGGTTAGTTATGGCTTGTCTGAGCTGTATGAAAAGCTCAGTGAAGATCCAAACTATAGTGGCTATGGTTTTGAATTTACCATGCGACTGAAAAAAGGAAACTACCAAGCCAATGATGAATTTATCAATATCGTCACGATTTTTCAGGAGTTGGCGCGCCGGACTTTTGAGACCGGAGAGGTTTATCAGCCTTTTGAATACATTTATACTGGACAGCTTCTTGGCTTTGACCGTGAACAGGAATCTGCTTTGACAGGTTTTATCACGGTTCCGGATGTAGAAGCCCAGCCTTTGGAGACAGTCCATGGTCGGGTAGATTTTATTGAGTTGGTTGGAGTGACAGATGCAGAATTACAGCAAATCCTCAATGAAGAAGAGACTGCCCAAGGCCTCTACGCTCGCTTGGGGAGTGACCTAACAGACTATGGTCGGCAGTCGCTTGTTGGATGACGAGTTTTCAGCAACTTTTTGACAGCTCATTAGTTTTATTCTATAATGAAATTACTTATTATTTAAGGAGATAAAAATGAAAAAGATTTTTTCAGCCAGCGTGGTTCTTTTAGCAGCAGTTACCTTAGCAGCATGTTCAAATAATCATTCATCCGTTACTTCTAAATCTTCAGAAAGCAAGGCTGCTTCTAGCTCAGTTAAAAAGTCTTCAAAATCAAGCAGTAAAGAAAGTAACTCAAGCAGCTCAAGTACTTCGTCAAGTGCCAATCTAGAAACACCTGACTTTGTCTTGGTTACAGACGAAGAAATCGCTAACGCAACAACAATTGGTGATTTAAAAACCGTGTACAATAAGCTTGCGGATAATTACATCAAATATAGTGGAGAAATTAAAGAAAAACTCCCCGAATCTGAAAGAGCAGATTTTGACCAAGAAGCGGAAGAAGGTTTGAAAGCTTTTGAGGAATCAAAACAGACTCTTAGTGATCAATTATCTCAGTATGGTTCAGATGATTTAGAAGTTCCAGCAGAAGTACGAGATCCGTTCCTGCAGAACTTAAAAGAGAAACGTGATAAACTGGTAAATGTTTTGAAAATGTCTTATATTTTTGTTTCAAACATGCCTAAAAAACAGTAAGAACAGCTATTGAAATTGTTCCTGATTCCTTGGAGAAGATTTTTCCGAATTAGGTAGACTTCCGAAGCTGTATCATGGTTCATTTCAATTTATTACTAGACAATAAAACATCAGGGGCAGCCTTATCGTTGCTCCTGATGCTTTATACTCTTTATTTAAACTTAAAGCCTTCATAGACCAGATCTGCTTTAGGATTGGTCTTTTTAAATTCGTTGGCTAGCTTCTCCATCATCTTGACAGGTCCGCACATGAAGACGGTGGTTTGGTTATCCAGAGGATAATTCTTGAAGTCTAAATAGCCGGAGACCTTGCTATCGACCAAATGAAGGTCAAACTGCGGATTCTTGGCCGCATAGTCTTTGAGTAGGTCTAGGTAAACAGCATTTTCAGCTCCAGTGTAAGCATAGTAGAAGCTGACTGGACGATTCAGATTAGGATTTTCTCGGATATAGGAGATGAAGGGCGTAAGGCCAATCCCACCAGCAATCCAAATCTGTTTTTCCTGTCCTTGGTCAAGAATCATGTGACCATAAGCTCGGTCAATGGTGACCTTGGTTCCTTCTTGAATGTTGTTATAAAGTTTCTTAGTGTGGTCACCAGAGTTCTTGATGGTAAAGTAGATGATATTGTCATGGCCGCCAGAGATAGAGAATGGATGCGGCGCTTTTTCAAATCCTTCTTGGAAAATCTTGACAAAGGCAAACTGCCCATACTGATAGTCTAGCTTTTGACTGAGCTGGATCTTCAACTCTACGGTATCGTGGTTGAGGCGTTTGACCTGCATGATTTTTCCCAGATGGCGA
>NZ_CAURVL010000045.1:0-6249 GCF_963528215.1 uncultured Streptococcus sp. | reverse complement strand
CGTTTTACTCCTTGACTAGCAAACTTACCGCCTCAACATGATGCGTTTGAGGAAATAAGTCCACCGGCTGTACTTTCTTCAGTTCATAACCCAGCTCTTGATAGAGTTTGATATCACGCGCCATTGTGGCGACATTGCAGGAGATATAAGTGATTTTCTTGGGCTCCATGCTGACGCTGGCTTTGATGAAGCTCTCGGTCAGGCCTTTTCGCGGTGGATCGACTAGGATGACATCCGCTTGGATACCCTCTTTAAGCCAGTTTCGAATGGCTTCTTCAGCAGGGGCGCAGACATAGCTGGCGTTGGTAATACCATTGATTGCCGCATTCTTTCGGCTATTTTCGACAGCTTCAGGAATCACTTCCACACCATAGACCTGCTTAACCTGCTTAGCAACTGATAGACCGATAGTCCCGATGCCAGAGTAGGCGTCAAGCACAACATCATCAGCAGTCAGCTCGGAAAAGTCAATGGCTGTCTGATAGAGCTTTTCTGCCATCTCAGTATTGACTTGGTAAAAGGCCGGCGCAGCAATCTGGAAGTCATTTCCCAGCATCTGGTCGGTAATGTAGTCTTGGCCATAAAGCGTTCGCCAGTCTTTTCCGAAAATCGCATTGCCCGGCTGGTCGTTGATATTCTGCATAATGGACTTAATAGCTGGGAAAGCCTCTGTCAAGCGATCCATCAGCTGCTCTACTCGGAATATTTTAGGTCGGGTTGTAACCAGAATTACCATGATTTCTCCTGAATAATGACCACGGCGAACAACCAGATTGCGAATGAGTCCAGTCTTTTCCTGCTCATCATAAGGTTTGAGGTCAAAGCGACGCAACAAATCGCGTGTAAAGAGGATAACTTGGTCAATGACTGGGTCCTGAATATAGAAATCTTCAATCGGCAGGAGGTCATGGGAATTTTTACGGAAAAATCCTGTTTCTAGCTGGCCATTGACACGGCGGACAGGCACTTGAGCCTTATTGCGGTAACCCAGCGGCTGCTCCATACCAAGTGTCGGCGGCACCTCTACATCAGACAAACCAGCAATCTTATAAAGACTGTCCTTGACTTGCTTGCGTTTGAAGTCCAGCTGGGCTGAATAGTTCAGATGCCCCAAGTCAGCAATCCCTGTACGCAGATAAGCCATATCAAGATTTTCATTGCGCCGGTCTGAGGTACGGAGAAATTCCTCCACCTTGCCAAAGCCAATTTTTTTGTTGACCTTGAGCACGCGCATGCGGATGAGCTCGCCTGGCAGGGCATTTTCCACAAAGAAAACCAGGCCTTCTGCCTTGGCCACCCCTGCTCCCTCATGGCTCAGATCCACGATTTCAACTTCAATCATATCATTCTTTTTTAACATATTTTTCTCTTTCTGCTTTATCGCTCTGCCATTTCCCAAAAGAAAAGGCAGGACATCGTCCTACCTTTCATTATATCATATATCTTATCTGAGACCCATTTGCTGCAGTCTTTCTTTATAGGCTTCAAAGTCAATCAAGAGCCCTTGACCACCGTACATGTCATAGGTATCAACCCAGTCGCCATTTTCCGGAATCGTCAGGCGCTCAACCCCGTTGCGGGAATCTCCAGCCATAGAGAGACCATTAGTCAAAAGGAAGCTGTATGGTACATTGGTCGAAGTCAAGGCAAAGACCTTACCAAGAGCCTCTGATCCGGTAAAGAGCTTAGTCGGATCTTTGACCTGCTGGAAGACAGCTGTCAAAACTTCCTGCTGGCGACGGGTCCGACCAAAGTCACCCTCGTCATCCTTACGGAAGCGAGCGTAGTTGAGCAAGGTCCGACCGTCCATCTGCTGCTGACCGACCTTGATTGTTTGGTTGGGCACCACACCGTCTTTCATATTCAGATCATCTGGCACTTCAACTTCTGTCACCTTCTCCCCATCAATGGTTGAGAACTGGGCGTTCATGCTGACGCCATTTGGGAAAAGGGTGTCAATAGCTGTCGCAAAGGTCTGGAAATCCACCAGTGCATAATATTTGATGTCCAAATCGAAATTGTCTTTGAGCATCTGGCGGACATAGTCTGCACCGCGGTTGTGGTTTTGCTCCCCAATCGTATAGGCAGAATTGAGCTTTTGGTCATAGTAATCTGCCTGCGATGGATCCGTGTACTCATTGCTGACGCCATCAATGTGAATAAGGGTATCACGCATAAAGCTGACCAATTTCACCTTGTGGTCTTTATTACCAACATTCAAGACCATAATGGAGTCTGTCCTCGTCTCAGTCGAGTCGTCACCAACCCGGCCGTCTGTTCCGAGAATGAGGATATTCACTCCGTCCTTAGTATCCTTGCCGTCAAAGAATTCCGTTTCTGCCGGTTTAGAATTGCCATTGTGAGCTGTCGTCAAGCCTTTGATAAACATGAAAATCATGCCCCCCAAGACCATCAGCAGGAAAATCCCTGCCCAAAGCAGAATTCGTTTCAAGCGGATTTTTTTGCGAGGCTTCTTGGGCTTATCTTGTCCCAGATCAGCTCCTGCCAGAGCTTCCGGCGCCTTCTTTTGCCTTCTGCTACGAGAAGAACGCTCTGGGTACTTGGGCAAGAGGCCAGAAGAATCCATTTCCACAGGCTCTTGCTCATAGGCGTCACTAACTGTATGCAGTTGCTCGTCATGGTCCGGCACACTGGCTGAACTGCCAATCCCCTTGGACTTCTGACGCAGATAGTCAAATTCTTTCTTTTCTTTATCGTTTAGATAATAATAATTTTTATAGAGATAATCTAAGCGGAGCTGTTCATGATGGCTAAGATTTTCTGGTTTCTTCATCTCTTCTCCAATCTACTGCTACTTGTCCTGAATCAGAAACACACTGTAGCTACCAAAAATTTTATAAGTAATTCCAAGACTTGTCAACTCTTGATAGGCAAAATCCGCCAATTTTTTATGCTCGTTGTCAATGTCAATAATGAAGAAATACTCTCCCAGAGCCGTTTTTAGGGGTCGGCTCTCAATCTTGGTCAAGTCAATCCCACGCCAAGCAAAGGTCGACAAAGCCTTATAGAGAGCACCTGGCAAATTGTCCGGTAAGGTCAAAGCCAGTGTCTGCTTGTCTCCCGTCTTAGCCAGTTGAAGCTCAGGTACCTCATGACCTAGAATCCAGAAGCGGGTATAATTTTCTTCCATTTCCTGAATGTCGCTGGCTGCTACTTTAAGCCCGTACTCTGCTGCAGCCGTGCGCGGGGCAATAGCCGCAAAATTCTTTTCAGGATGCTCTGCCACAAAACGAGCTGCATAGGCCGTACTAGCCGTGACCTCAATGGCAGCCTGCGGATAATGCTGACGAATGTATTTCTTTCCTTGGGCAATAGCCTGCGGGTGAGAAAATATCTTCTCAATTGGCTTCTCCAAATCCGTCACTAAAAGCTGCTGTTTGATGGGCTGGACGATCTCAGCCACCGCCTGAATATCTGCTTGATGAAAGAGATAGTCCAAGGTCTCGTGGACGCTGCCCTCAATGGAATTTTCCACCGGAACGACCGAGTAATCCACTTCCCTAGCCTCATAAGCCTTCATGACCTCGGTGATATTCTGATAGGGCACCAAGTCCTGGCTGGGAAAGGCAGCTTGGGCTACATGGTGAGAAAAGGAGCCTCTGGGGCCTAGAAATGCTATTTTCATTGAATTTCCTCAATAATTTCCTGCGGGCTTTTGAGCCTCGTATCGACAATCTGGGTCGCCACTTCCTCATACCAGGCCTGACGCTGCTCAAAAATCTGCTGCAAGTCTGATTTGCTCTGGTTTAAGAACAAGGGCCGTTCCTGCTCAGCATCCTGCTGAATTCTCTGATAAAGCGTTTCAAAATCTGCTTTCAGGTAGATATTATCAGCATTCTGAGTCAGTAATTTGCGATTTTCTGGGCTGACGACTACACCGCCGCCGGTTGAGACCACCAAATCCGTATCGATCAGCTCAGCCAAGAGCTGGGCTTCAGCAGCCCGGAAGGCCGCTTCACCATGCTGGTCAAAATAATCCTTGATAGACATGCCCAGCCGCTGGCAGAGCAGTTCATCCATATCGACAAAGTCTTGGGCTAAGCCTCTGGCCACTGTGGATTTTCCGGCTCCCATAAAGCCCAGCAATATCTTAGCCATGCATCAAGCCCTCCAAGTCACTGAAGAAGCTTGGATAACTGGTCTTAATGGCTTCAGACCGTCCAAGTTCTACCTGACCGCTTTGAGCCAACAAAGCAGCAATTGCCGTCATCATCCCGATGCGATGGTCGCCAAAGGTGTTGACCTGAGCACCATGAAGAGGTGTTTTCCCTTCGATAATCATGCCGTCTTCCGTCGGGGTAATAGCTGCGCCCATGCTATTGAGAGCGTCTGCCACTACCTGGATCCGGTCGGTTTCCTTGACCTTGAGCTCCTCTGCATCGCGAATAACAGTCCGTCCCTGAGCCTGAGTCGCAAGAAGAGCAATAATCGGTAACTCATCAATCAAGCGCGGGATAATCTCGCCACCAATCTCCGTTCCCTTAAGCTCAGAAGTCTCAACGGTGATGGTTGCAGACTTGGCTACTGGATCGACATCTGACAGCGTCATCCGTCCGCCCATAGCCTCTATCACATCTAAAATCCCTGTACGAGTTTCATTGATGCCTACATTCTCTAAAACAATCTTAGAGTCCGGTACAATCAATCCAGCCACCAGCCAGAAAGCCGCGCTGGAAATGTCACCTGGGACCGTCACTTCCTGAGCAGTGAATTCCTGACCGCCCTGAATGCGAATTTCCTTGCCTTTGACCTCAATCTGCCCGCCAAACTGGGCAATCATATCTTCCGTATGATTACGGGTGATTTCCTTTTCAATAATAACCGACTCTCCCTGAGCCTGTAGGGCAGCAAAAATCAAGGCCGATTTAACCTGAGCAGAAGCCACTGGCAGCTGATAATGAATAGACTTCAGTTCCCTACTGCCCTTCATCTTGAGCGGTGGTAAATCACGCTCAGTCCGACCAGCAATCTCGACTCCCATCTGCCGCAGAGGGACGGTCACCCGATCCATAGGGCGCTTGGATAGACTGTCGTCACCAAACATCTCCGCTTCGAAATCCTGACCAGCCAAAACACCAGAAATCAAACGGATAGATGTTCCAGAATTACCCATATCCAGCTTATTTTTCGGTGCTTGCAGACCTTCAAATCCTACGCCATGTATCTTGACTAGATTTCCATCGTCCTCAATCTGGACGCCTAAGTCGCGAAAAACCTGCATGGTAGACAGCACATCCTCTCCCCGCAGAATGTCGCGAACAGTAGTGACTCCCTTAGCCAAACTGCCAAAAATAATGGAACGGTGGCTGATGGATTTATCTCCCGGTACTCGGATACGGCCCTTCAGGCCTTTTACATTGGTTGATAATTTCATAGGTGACCTCGTACTTTCCTTTGTTGCTTCTTATTTTATCATAAAAAGACCAGAAATTCTTAAAATTTCTGGAATCCTAGTCGAACCAAAAAGAATCCAGGTATTCAGCCCAGATTCCTCTTTTTTATTAGCTTACTTAAGCAAATCCTGCACCGGATCAAAGATGATACGCTCAATGTCCGCTAGATAGATGGATAGTTGCTGTTGCTTATTGAAGAATTCAGAAAGAACAGCATTGCCCTGAATCTTCTCACCAAAGGAAGTCATCTTGTCCTGTACCTCCTGAGTCGGTACCTGACCAGTCTGAGCCAGCTGTTGCAACTCCTGCTGGAAAGCCAGATAATCCGCAAAAATAGCCTTCGCTTCGCTATCAGCATCCACTGCTTTCTTACTTTCTGCGACTGCCTTGTACTCAGGCAAATCACGCAGATTTCTGCTCAGTTCATTGGCTAAATCATAAATATTTGACATAGAGTTCTCCAATCTATATTAGTCTTCTGACACTAGGTAATCCGTATTTTCTCTTACTATTTTAGCAGATTTTTCCAAATCTTGGTGATTTTTAAAGGTGATTTGCAGAATACCATTGATATCTTCTCGGTTTTCCTCGTTGATACGAATATTGACGACTGAAATTCCCCGCAGGAGCTCCAAAATACCCAAAATCGCATCTTCTTCGTCGGGCACCTCAATAAAAAGGTCATAAAAGCTATCTACACCGGCCCGCTTATGAATTTCCATCTGCTTGCGGCTTTGTCGTCCTCGGTCGAAAAATTCCCAGATAGCTGTCTCGTCCTTGGCCTCAATCGCTGCGGCAACCTTGTCTAACTGGTCTTTAAAATCTTCCAGCCGCT
>NZ_CAURVL010000044.1:0-6285 GCF_963528215.1 uncultured Streptococcus sp. | reverse complement strand
TTCCCAGTAAGTTTGTGATAAAATTGAACTGTTCCATAAGAGTCTTTCTAATGATAGTTTCATCGCTTTTCATTATAGGTCTTATGGGACTTTTTTTCTACAACAAAAGAGGCTCCATCATTCCTACAGTGGTTTTACCCACTACAGAAATTATAGAGCCAAGAAATCTTGAAGATAATTCTAAGAGGTATTTTTGTGGTAATATACCTCTCTGCCTTCCTTGTCTTATTTCCTAAAAATTTTCTCCTCTAAGTATAACATAATTTCTCCAGTTAAGGAAAATTTGAGCCGCATTTGAGATATTTTAAATCGGCGAAATTGTAATATTTCTATAAAAGCCTTATCCCCTCTATGGAGAGGTTTATAGTCGTTTTGCACTCGTTTGTGAAATCTTTTATTAACTCAAATGTAAAATATGTTTTGAGAATTTTCACAATCTTTGGTATAATATAATTTATGAATAAACTTACTGTTACTCAAGAGGCAGAAGAAAAACTGAGAAAGGGCATTCTTTTATTAGATAAAAAGGATTTTGGCGCTCTTTCTCTTCAGAATCAATGTGTGGAGCTGCAAAACCGTCAGGGAAAGTTCTTAGGCACAGCTTATCTCTCTCCTCAGAATAAGGGAGTTGGCTGGCTGATTTCCCAGAAGAGGGTAGAGCTGAACTCAGATTTTTTTCAAGACCTCTTTGAGCAGGCTAAGAGCAGACGTTCTACTTATTTCCATTCGGCTGACACGACAGCCTTTCGACTCTTTAATCAAGAGGGGGATGGCTTCGGTGGCTTTACAGTGGATTTCTACAATGATTTTGCGCTTTTTTCTTGGTACAATGACTTTGTCTTTGCTATCAAGGAGCGGATTCTAACAGCCTTCGTTAAGGTTTTTCCAGAGATTCAGGGGGCTTTTGAAAAGATTCGTTTCAAGGGTTTGAACTACGAATCGGCTCATCTCTATGGAGAGGAAGCATCGGAAACCTTCACAGTCTTGGAGAACGGTGTTCGCTATCAGGTTTTTCTGAATGACGGTCTCATGACCGGTATCTTTCTGGATCAGCACGATGTGCGTGCTAGTCTGGTAGATGGTCTGGCTGCTGGTAAAAGTTTACTCAATATGTTTTCCTATACAGCTGCTTTTTCAGTAGCAGCAGCCATGGGCGGTGCCAGTCAGACAGTATCAGTTGATTTGGCCAAGCGAAGCCGTGAGCTGTCTGAAGCTCATTTTATGGCCAATGGTCTGACACTGGATCAGCATCGCTTTCAGGTGATGGATGTCTTTGATTATTTTAAATACGCTAAGCGTCACGATCTAAGCTTTGATGTCATTGTGATAGATCCGCCTAGCTTTGCCAGAAATAAAAAGCGAACATTCTCAGTTGCTAAAGATTATCATCGTTTGGTTGCACAAGCTTTGGAAATCCTGAATCCTCAGGGAATCATGATTTTAAGTACCAATGCAGCCAATCTTTCCAAAAGTAAGTTTAAACAAGAAATTGAAAAAGGCCTTGCCGGCAGAAAGCACCGCTATCTTGCGGAGTATGGCTTGCCAGCAGACTTTGTCTATAATAAAAAAGACGGGAGCAGTAATTACCTCAAGGTATTTACAATAAAGGTGGACCAATGAAATTAGTCGTTTCTGTAATGCCCAAGAGTTTAGAAGAAGCTCAAGAAATTGATGTATCACGCTATGAAGATGCGGATATTATTGAATGGCGGGCAGATTTTCTGGCCAAGGATGACATTTTAAATGTTGCGCCAGCTATTTTTGAAAAATTTGCCGGACGTGAGTTGATTTTCACGCTACGGACCCGTCAGGAAGGCGGAGAAATCGAACTATCCGATGATGAATACGTAGCTCTCATCAAGGAAGTGGCTGGTTTTTACCAGCCGGATTATATCGACTTTGAATACTTCTCTCACAAGGGGAAATTTGAAGAAATGCTAGAGTTTCCTAATCTGGTGCTGAGCTACCATAACTTCGAGGAGACGCCTGAAAATATGATGGAAATCCTGTCTGAGCTGACTTCTCTGACCCCTAAGGTTGTCAAGGTTTCTGTCATGGCTCATAATGAGCAGGATGTGCTGGACTTGATGAACTATACTCGCGGTTTCAAGACTTTGAATCCTGAGCAGGATTTTGTCACCATTTCCATGGGAAAAGTCGGCAAAATTTCACGCATTGCGGCTGACTTGACAGGTTCCAGCTGGTCTTTTGCCAGTCAGGATATGGCGTCAGCACCCGGTCAGATTTCTCTGAGCAATATGAAGAAAATCCAGGAGATTTTGAATGAGAATTAATGGCCACACCCGCATGGCTGCTGTGGTTGCCAAGCCAATTAAGCACAGTATTTCTCCTCTTATTCACAATATGGCTTTTGAAAAGACTGGTGTCAATGGTGTCTATCTAGCTTGGGAAGTAGAAGCGAAGGATCTGCAGGCCAGTATAGAAAATATCCGCAGATACGATATGTTTGGTGTCAATCTTTCCATGCCCTATAAGCAGGAAGTGATACCTTATCTGGACGAGCTGGATGTCAGTGCCCGCCTTATCGGAGCAGTCAATACCGTTGTGAATAAAAATGGAATTTTAGTTGGTTATAACACAGATGGCAAGGGATTTTTTAAGAGCTTGCCTTCTTTTGCTATTTGGGGCAAAAAAATGACGATTTTGGGAGCAGGTGGAGCAGCGACAGCGATTATTGCCCAAGCAGCTTTGGACAATGCAGAGGAAATTTTTGTTTTCACTCGACAGGCTTCCTATGAGAAGATTGTCAGCAAAATGGCAGCTATCAGCCATCAAACCAAGAGTCGTATCCAGGTACTAACTTTGGAAGATGGGGATAGCTTGCAGGATAAAATAGACCAATCCGACCTTTTGGTAAATGGGACTAGTCTAGGCATGGATGGCATCAGCATGCCCCTGCCTGAACAGCTTGAACTGCCCAGCCAGATTTTAGTTGCAGATGTTATCTACCAACCTTTCGAAACGCCCTTTCTCAAATGGGCCAGAAATCAAAATGTCACAGCGGTCAATGGACTTGGTATGCTGCTCTATCAGGGAGCAGAAGCCTTTGAGCTTTGGACCGGCAAGCCTATGCCCAGTCAGGAAATTTGGCAATGTTTAGAAGAATTGTATAAATAAGGAGGCGCTTATGAAACTGAATGTGAATCTCCCGCATCATCCCTATGATATTCTCATCGAAAAGGGGTCTTTATCTCAGGCTGGAAGTTGGCTGAGTCAGCTTTGGGAGCCTCAGAAGGTAGTTATCGTCACGGATAATCGAGTGGCTCGACTCTATGCTGAAAAGGTCAAGCTGAGCTTGGAAGCGGCTGGATTTGAGGCCTTTGTCTTTGACTTTTTGGAGGGTGAAGCCAGCAAGAACTTAAAGACGGTCAACAAAGTCTATGAGTTTTTGGTCAAGGTTGGTCTGACCCGCAGCGATGGTATCGTGGCCTTGGGTGGCGGAGTTGTCGGCGATTTGGCAGGTTTTGCCGCTTCAACCTACATGCGGGGTGTGCATTTTGTGCAGATTCCAACCAGTCTGACAGCCCAAGTGGACTCCTCTATCGGTGGTAAGACTGGTGTCAATACACCCTGGGCCAAGAATATGGTCGGAACTTTTACCCAGCCTGACGGAGTTCTGATTGACCCTGAAGTCTTGCATACCTTGGGTCAGCGAGAATTGATCGAAGGAATGGGCGAGGTGGTCAAGTACGGTTTGATTGAGGACAAGGAACTCTGGAATGAGCTTTCGGAAATGGATGGCAGTCCAGAGTCAATTTTGGAGCATGCCGAAAGCATCATTTACCATTCCTGTGATGTCAAGCGTAAGATTGTGGTCGAGGACGAGCTGGATAATGGTGTTCGCCTTTACCTGAATTTCGGCCATACTATTGGGCACGCTATTGAAGCGACAGCGGGCTATGGAAAAGTCATGCACGGTGAAGCCGTGGCGATTGGCATGGTACAGGTTTCCCGCGTCGCTGAAAAGAAAGGCCTCATGCCAGCCGGAATTACAGAAGACATCGTCCGTATGTGTCAGAAGTTTGGCTTGCCGGTGGATTACCAGCCATGGAATGAGAATGCTCTTTATCAGGCCCTGACTCATGATAAGAAGGCTCGAGGGAACTTTATCAAGCTAGTACTGGTGCCCGAGCTAGGGTCGGCTAGTATTCACCAGATTCCGCTGGAAGAGATGAAAGAATTTCTGAAGAAATAAGTGCCAGATGGAGTTTAAGACGATTGGACAGTTTGGATAAAAATAGACAAGATGTCCAATTCTTTCCATCCCAGAAATAGGAGAAAATGTATGAGATATTTAACAGCAGGTGAATCGCACGGACCACGTCTGACAGCTATTATTGAGGGAGTGCCGGCTGGTCTTCCTTTGACCGCTGACTATATCAATGCCGAGCTCAAGCGCCGTCAGGGTGGGTACGGCCGCGGTGCCCGTATGAAGATTGAAAGCGACCAAGTCGAGATTACGTCTGGGGTTCGTCATGGCTTGACCATGGGAGGTCCGATTACCCTCAATGTCACAAATCTGGATCATCAAAAGTGGCTGGAGATTATGAGCGCGGCGGATGTGGATGAAAAGAAAAAAGGGCTGCGCAAGATTACCAAACCACGCCCTGGCCATGCGGACTTAGTCGGTGGTATGAAATACCGCTTTGACGATTTGCGGAATTCTCTTGAGCGCTCTTCTGCGCGTGAAACGACTATGCGTGTAGCAGTCGGAGCGGTAGCCAAGCGCTTGCTGGAAGAAATCGGTGTAGAGGTAGCCAGCCATATCGTGACCTTTGGTGGCATTGATATTGATGTGCCGAATAATCTGACTGTAGGAGAAATCAAGGAAAGAGCTGCCCAGTCAGAGGTTTCCATTGTCAATCCCGATCGCGAAGAAGAAATCAAGGCCTACATTGATCAGATTAAGAAAGACGGGGATACCATCGGTGGTGTCATTGAGACTATCGTTGGCGGTGTGCCGGTTGGTCTGGGCTCCTATGTCCAATGGGACAAGAAGCTGGATGCCAAGATTGCTCAGGGAGTCGTGTCCATCAATGCTTTTAAGGGAGTTGAGTTTGGCGTGGGCTTTGAAGCCGGTCGTCTCAAGGGCAGTCAAGTCATGGATGAAATCCTTTGGTCTGAGGAGGATGGTTTCACTCGCAGAACTAATAATCTAGGCGGCTTTGAGGGCGGTATGACCAATGGTCAGCCAATCGTGGTGCGAGGTGTTATGAAGCCCATTCCAACCCTTTACAAGCCACTGATGAGTGTGGATATTGAGACCCACGAGCCTTATAAGGCGACAGTGGAACGGAGCGATCCTACGGCTCTACCAGCGGCGGGTGTTGTCATGGAAAGCGTGGTGGCAACAGTTTTAGCCACCGAAGTTCTGGAGAAGTTCTCTTCGGACAATCTGGAAGAACTGAAAGACGCAGTAGCCCGCCATCGGGAATTTGTCAAGAACTTTTAGAAGAGAGGAGTGGGCATGGAGAGAAAAACAGTCTATATCGCAGGTCTGGGACTGATTGGAGCTTCTTTGGCTCTGGGCATCAGGCGAGCTCATCCTGAGATTGAAATTCTTGGCTATAACAGAAGTGAAGAATCGCGCAGAGTTGCCTTGGAACGTGGAATGGTAGACCGGGTAACAGATGATTTTGCCGCCTTTGCTCCACTGGCTGATGTGATTATTCTGGCTGTGCCCATCAAGCAGACCATAGCATTTATCAAGGAGCTAGCAGATCTGGAACTGAAGGAAAATGTTATCATCTCAGATGCTGGATCGACCAAGGCTGAGATTGTGGCAGCTGCAGAAAAGTATCTGCAGAATAAGCCCGTCCGCTTTGTCGGAGCTCACCCGATGGCCGGAAGTCACAAGACCGGAGCCAAGGCTGCCCATGTCACTCTCTTTGAAAATGCCTATTATATCTTCACGCCCTCTAGCCTGACCAATCCTGGTACTCTTGAGGAAATGAAAGACTTGCTAAGTGGTCTTCATGCCCGCTTTATCCAGGTGGACGCAGCCGAGCACGACCGAGTGACCAGTCAAATTAGTCATTTTCCGCATATCCTAGCCTCCAGCCTCATGGAGCAAGCGGCAGCTTATAGCCAAGAGCATGAGCTGACCCATTCTTTTGCAGCTGGTGGTTTTCGAGATATGACACGGATTGCGGAGAGTGAGCCAGGTATGTGGACCTCTATCCTCTTGACAAATCCCGAAGCCATTTTGGAGCGGCTGGAAGATTTTAAAGACCAGTTAGACAAGGTTGCCGCAGCGATTGAGGC
>NZ_CAURVL010000043.1:0-8133 GCF_963528215.1 uncultured Streptococcus sp. | reverse complement strand
GAGTTACTCTATCACTATTTCAGGAAAGCCCAACCGTGGGCTGGAGGTCTTGGGGAGCGAGCTGAATTTGCGCTTGCTATATATTCACCAAGTGGCTCCTTACTTTGAAGGAAGGACACTCACTGAGGGAACATCTTCTTTTCTGGAGACGCTAGTTCAGGACTATAAAATCCCTAAAGAAACACAGGAACTCCTTCGAAAGACCATTTCAATTATGGTGGAGCGTATTCATACATCTAGAGTGTTGAATTGTCCTATTCCTTACTATAGGAATGATTTAACAGAGACACCTTTAGCTGAGAAATTAATCTATCATATTGAGATGACTTATAAGATTTCCCTCAGTCAGTTTGAGATAGACTTTTTGTGTTTTCCGTTTAATGTCCGTTTTATTGACACTTTAAGCAAGACATCTTATCAATCTGAACAGCTTGCAAATATTTTTGAAGGGATTGTCAAGAAAGTCAAAGAAACAATGTTGGTTCACTTTGATGATGAAGAATTATTTGAAGAAATCAAATCTCATCTAGGCTCCTTAATCAATCGACTGATTTTCCATGTGCAAGCTAATGATATATTTCATGGCGAGGTTCAAACTCAATATCCTTTTGCTTTTGAAATGGCAAAAATAGCTGGAGAAGAACTATCTGCAATTTTTGGTTCTGAATTGGAATTATCTGAAATCGGATATCTGGCTTTGTATTTTGAAATGATTTTAAGAAAGCAAAATTCTGCTGTTAAGGGTTATCGCAAGCAGATAGCTGTAGTTTGCACAACAGGAAGAGGAACTGCTGCGATGATTATTCAGCAACTCAGACGAGTCCTTGGAAATGATGTAGACATTACTCAGTATTCTGAAGAGGATTTTAATGTGGATTTAAATCAGGACTATTTCGCGATTTTTACGACAGTTCCTCTAAAATATAAAGATTCTAAATCTCCAGTCATTCAAGTTAATCATCTTTTTGATGATCAATGGCTGCAGGAAGAATGGCAGAGGGCCAATGCTTTTCATCAAAAAAATCTAGAAACAGTCAGCTTACGTTTTCTTCGGTTGAGCCCCCAAAAAACCTATCAGCAATACTTGCTAAATATGGTTGCAGAGTTAGAGAAACTTCAGATGATTGATGAAGGTTTTAGAAATCGGATAATTGATAGGGAGAAAAAGCAATCAACCATTTTTGGTGGAGGAATTGCCTTCCCCCATACAATTAACCAGGGTTATGCAAAGACTATTTTAATGTTTGGAAAACTAGAAGAGCCTTATCAAAAAGGAGATGAATGGATTGAATTTATCTTTCTAGTGGCCATACCCTCAGAAATTGAAAGAAAAATGGAAAGTGAATTGCTGGAATTGTATGACGACATTTTTCGAATTGCAGGAGAGCCTTCTCTAAAAGAAGCATTGAGGGCTGTAGAAACAGAGACAGAGTTTCTATCATTTTCTAAGAGCAAAGGAGTATTTTAATGAATTCGCTAATAATTTTCGCTGTATTTGTCATGGCAGCTTATATATTTCAAATATTCCTCGGCTGGCAGCAACTCAAAGACTTCAATAAGACCTATACGATGCTCCGAAAACTGGGGCGCGTAGCGATTGGCAGGAAGTCCGGAAGAATAAAATCCGGTACGATTGTCATGTTCGCGGTTGATGAAAACGGTCGGGTTCTTAAAGCTAGCAAAATGCAAGGAGTCACAATCTTAGCGCGTTTTCAAAATATGGACGATTATGTTGGAGAAGACATCCATTATTTTGACAAGTATAATCCTCTTGTGAGAAAAGAAAATAAGTTGATGCAATCAGCCATAGAAGATGCTAGAAAAGTCTATCTTTGGCATGAGGCAGGTATTGAGAAAGAGACAAGTTCTTCTGATTCTTTTCTGGGATTCGGCTTTTATGCGAATTACTTACAATTATCTATTAAACAGTTATTTAAAAAAAATAAGAAAAGGAGTTCCTTATGAATCACATTACAAAATTTGCAGAGAGTTTTATGAAACTCTTCCAATTAGGTGGAGAAACCTTTATTAGCTGGATGACAAATATTGTACCGCTTGTCTTAATGCTATTGATTGCAATGAATACCCTTATCGCTTTCTTGGGAGAAGAAAAGGTCAATTCCTTGGCTAAGATTTCTGCCAAAAATCCTGTTAGCCGTTATATGATTTTACCTTTCATTTCAGCCTTTATGCTGGGGAATCCGATGGCGATCAGTATGGGACGCTTCTTGCCAGAATATTATAAACCTAGTTTTGTAGCAGCTCAGATGCAGTTCTGCCATACTTCAAATGGTGTATTCCCACATATCAATCCTGGGGAATTGTTTGTATGGATGGGAATTGCGACAGGAATTCAAACTTTAGGTTTAAGTCAGATGGACCTGGCAATCCGTTACATGCTTGTAGGAATTATCATGAACTTTGTTGGTGGATGGGTAACAGATTTTACGACTGCCTATGTTGCAAAACAGCAAGGTGTTACCTTGAGTAAAACATTTGATTGATAGAAAGAGTGAAATTATGTCATATAAGAGTATAAAAGTTGTTAAAGGAAATGGCGGTTTCGGAGGACCTTTGGTCATTACACCTAGTGAAGCTAAGCATAAATTCATCTATATCACTGGCGGCGGAGAAAAGCCAGATATTGTAGATAAAATTGCTGATTTGACCGGTATGGAAGCTGTTAATGGGTTTAAAACTTCTATCCCAGATGAGGAAATTGCTTTAGCAATCGTGGATTGTGGCGGTACTCTTCGCTGTGGTATTTATCCTAAAAAGGGAATCCCTACAATAAATATTGTCGCTACAGGGAAAAGTGGGCCTCTAGCTCAATATATAACCGAGGAAATCTATGTGTCAGCAGTTGGCCTTAATCAAATTTCTGCTGCTAATGAAGACGAAAAAGCGACAACTGTGGTAACTGAAAAGCCAACTTACGATACTAGTAAAAAAATTACAGAGCAAAAAGCTGAAACAAGTATTGTAGCACGAATTGGGATGGGGGCTGGTAAGGTCGTTGCAACTTTCAACCAGGCTGCTCGTGAAGCCATCCAAACAATGCTCAATACAATAATTCCTTTCATGGCCTTTGTTTCCTTGCTGATTGGGGTTATTCAAGGATCTGGTGTTGGAAATTGGCTGGCAAAATTAATGGTTCCCCTAGCGGGGAACATCTGGGGACTCGTTTTAATTGGCTTTATCTGTTCCTTACCATTCCTATCTCCTTTGTTAGGTCCCGGAGCTGTTATCAGTCAGATTATCGGAACCTTAATTGGAGTCGAAATCGGAAAAGGGAATATTCCGCCCCAAATGGCTCTGCCAGCTATATTTGCTATCAACACTCAAAACGGTTGTGATTTCATTCCTGTAGCACTCGGTCTATCTGAAGCCAAGTCTGAAACAGTTGAGGTTGGTGTCCCTTCTGTGCTTTATTCACGCTTTCTCAATGGTGTTCCGCGGGTGCTAGTAGCTTGGATAGCTAGTATTGGTCTTTATCAATAGACCTTTGATAGATGCACGTAAACAGAGCAACTATTATGTTAAACTTATCTATAAGCATAAGTTTAAGACAAATTAGAGAAAGGATAAATAGGAATTAGATGAAGAAAATTTTTGAAGCTAAAGTAATTCAAGTAGGGCCTGAAGCTCAGAATATGATTCAAGATGCCAATATGCTCATTTTATTTGGAGAAGAAGCACCAGAAGATTTAGCAGAGTATTGTTTTAAGATTGATAACAAAAATCTGCTAGGTTCAATACTAGAAGGTGGCAAGCTGGTGGTAGATAATCAGGAATATTCGATTAGTTCCGTAGGAAATGTAGTAGAAAAAAATTTAACTGGACTGGGACATATCACGATTTCTTTTGATGGTTCAAAAGAGGGGAGCCTTCCTGGTACACTCCATGTCGCAGCAGACCAAGCAGTAGTAATTGAAAAAGGCTCTACCATTCAGATTTTTGAAGTAGCTCAAGTAGGATAAAATATCTAAATAAGAATACTAGAAAAATAAGAGTCTAAAAACTTGATTCAGAGCCTGGGCAAAAGTCCAGGCTTTTGAGTCTAAATTAGAAAAAATAGATGACGCAGTGGTTGATTGGCATCTTCCTTCGCTTTTTAAGCCCCAAAGATTGCCTGATCAACTGTGCGGGGGTGGGAAGACGAACTTTTTAACTTGTTTGAAGTTCTTTCCCACTCCCTTTTTGATTGGAAGAATAATTTATGTTATAATGTTGTAAAATTTGTCATTATTTTTCAATGTTTTCGCAATATGACAAATCAATAAAATTTATAAGGAGAAAACCATGTCAGATAAAGATGGACAAGGTCAAGTGCAAGGGGCTTGGCAAGAAAATCAACCTAGCCAGCCATTGCAAGGGAATTTCCAGCAGATTCAGCCGCAAGGATTGCCTGATAAGAAGGGCAATATCGGAAAAGTCATAGGACTTTCAATTTTTGCTCTCATAATTGGTCTTTTGATTGGCAGCGGTTCAGCTTATTTTATCGGCAAGCAGACACAGACAAATAAGGATATTCAAAGGATTAAGCGTCTGAGTAAGGCTCAGGAAGAAGCCAAAGACAAGAGTGACAGCTTTACTACAGACGGGCAGTCGGTTCAGTTTAATTGGACTTTGAAAGACTTGGGACGGTTGAGCTATACAAACGATGAAGGATTAGGTCTGACGGCTGATCAAATCGTTGAAACTTATGGCTTGGCTAGTTCAGCAGAATATGATCGTAATCGTCTGTTACTCCGATGGGGCCCTTCTGTCAGGGACAAGGAGCAAAATATTTCTTTTCAATTTGATAAAGTTGACCAGAACTACTATCTGAGACAAGTGGTAGTTGGAGATTCTTTTAAAGAATATAGAAAAGGGAAGGAAACGACAGATTGGAGCGTATTATCTCCCAAAGACCTTGAACGTTTGAAAGTAGGAGACAAGGAAACGGGTGAAGGAGGAACAGCTTTATCAGAGGTCCTGAAGAAGCATCCTGTTCCGTCAGAAATTGTCATCGCAACCGAACGTGACGTAGATAATAAGATTATCTCCAACCGTCTGATTGCTGAGGTGACTTATAAAACAGAAGATAGTTATAAATATCTTCTGTTTGTAGGCCAGCCAGATGGAAATTTCTTATATATAAAGTCAGAGGAAATGTAAGTTTTTAGTTATTTAGTTTATCTTTTGTGACTGATTGATTTCAAAGCATTTCGTTATTAAAAGAGAACTGATAAGACTATTGAAAATAAACAAGAAAGAGGAAAGAAGATTGACAGAACAGCAAACACAGCATTCTTTTGAGCCTTCAAGGAATGCTCAGTCGCAAGAGAAATTCCCGCATCATTTTCAACCTCAGCAAGGCCATGTTTCAAGTCCGCAGGGACCAACCCCACCTTTGGCCAAGAATAAATCTTGGAAAGGAATCCTGATAGGCGGAGCCTTGCTCTCTCTTGGTCTTGGACTAATCGGAGGGGGAATCTGGGGCTATAGAATGGGAGTAGCGGAGGTCATCAAAGGGGAATATCCTGTGCTACATCCTTTAGCAGATGCTGGGGGATCAAAGAGGGATCAATCAGACCGCTACATTGATCCCGATACTACTGAGTTCAAGTGGGATATTGATAGTTTGTCAGAGTTACGGTTCAATACTATTCAGACAGATACGAATGGTACTTCAGTGGAAGATATTCTTGATAAATATGGCAAGGCTTTAAAAGAAGAAATCTCTCGTGACAGCCTTGATTTAGAGTGGGGAACGCTTCAAGATTCTGATGATGAGGAGGACTGGCCAGTTTATTATACAGATCAAACTGCTTCTCTGGATTTTGAGAAGAAAAAAGATGGTTTCTATCTGAATAGTCTTCATATCTATAATATTCGCTTTGAAGGAAGCAAACATAATGCTGAGGACGAAGCGATGGCGGCTGATTACTTTGAAAAATTGAAAAAAGGCGATGCAAAGACTGGTAAAGATGGCATTTCCTATAAGGATGTTTTTAAGGAATATGGCAGTCCGCGAAGTATCTCTATTCGTGTAGATGAAGATTTCAGTGAGGATACTAGTCAAACCATTATGGAGGCGGCTTATGACGCTCCTAATGATGGTACTTATAGGTTGTTCTTCGTTCAGCAGGAGGACGGAAACTATCTTTTGTCCACTACTGCCAATAAATAAAATAGAACTCAAATAATAAAAGGAGAAACAATGCCAGAACAAAATAAACCGCAGGAACAATCTTTAGAAGGATTGGCTCCGTATCCACAGCAAGTCCAGTCATCAGATCCAGGACAATTTTCAGCTAACTCAACGGAGGGGCAGCCTTTCCCAACAGAAGGAGGCAGTCCTGAAATGCCGAATCCTAATCAAGATTTTGGTGTTCAGCAACCCATTTTTGATGCTCCACAGCAGCAGATGCCTCAGCAGGATAATTGGGGAAATCCTGCTTTTCAAAAAGCAACGCCTCAGGGATTTAATCCAGCTGGTCAGAACTTTGCCGTACCACAGCAAGCTGCAAACTTTGCTGCCCAGCCAAGTCCAGAGCCAAAGAAAAATAGTACGGGCAAGCTGATAGGATTTTTAGGAATAGGCCTGGCAGCGGGATTATTGCTAGGAGGTCTTGGCGGCTATTTCCTAAATGATTTTATGGGTGGGGGAAGTGTGCCAAGTCTGTCTCGAAAGGGACATCAAAGCGATGTTGCTTCTTTTGTGGCTCCGACAAAAGAGGATGTGTATGAGTGGGAAGTGAAAGACCTTGAAAAGCTGAGCATTGTTAGTGCGGATGATGAAGGATTGACCCCAGAACAAGTAGTCAAAGATTTTGGCTTGGCCAGCAGTGTGACGTTTCAGGAAGAAGGGCTCTCATTGTCTTGGCTACCTGACTCTAGTTATACCACTCTGACCTTTATGAAACACGAGGATGGCAGTTACCATCTTCAGGGTATGAGTATTATGCCCGGCAGTGATGACTATAATAAAAAGGTATCTAGCCAGATTACAGAGAACTTAAAGACGGGTGATGCGGAAACAGGCGAGGGCGGTTCTTCCTTTAAAGAAGTAATCAAGGAATACCCAGAATATCAACATATCTCAGTTTATGGGGATGGTGAATCAGAGCCGAAGATGCTTATAAACTATGAAACCTCTTCAAATAAGGAGATAACTTTGACTTTTATCCGTCAGGAAAACGGACAGTATCTATTGAGTAATCTTTCTAAATAGAATAAATGAATAGGAGTGCTTATCTTACAGCTGGAAACTCCGAACGGTACGCAAAAGATCAAAATGACCATTGATGCCAACAGTGGGAACATTTTGAACGAAACGAAAGAATTAAATAAGATCGTTGGTATATAAGTTTGGAATTGCTTTGTTGGGCACGGACGAGAGTTCGTGTCTTTTTACAATCCGTATCTCATGTAGAGAATTTTGTAGGAGTTTTGCAATCCCCTTTTTTGTGTTATAATATTGTCTAATCAAGCTTCTTGGTTTACTTCAATTGTTCTTCAAGTTGTTGGAGATTGAGGAGATAAACAAACTAAAAGGCTAAATCATTCACGAATCGAGGGAAAAATCATGTCTGCTACTAAAATGAACGCTCAAGAAATTATCAAATTTATCGCTGATGCCAAGAAAAAAACTCCTGTCAAGGTAACCTTTGATGGAGAATTACACGGATCCATCCCTTGGTCTGTTGTGAAGTTAGGCAATGTTCTTTTTGGAGACTGGGAAGAAATTAAGCCACTCCTAGTGAACTTAGAGGAAAATAAGACCTATGTCGTAGAGCAGGATGCCCGCAACTCAGCGGTGCCGCTTTTGGACAAGCGCGATATCAATGCCCGTATTGAGCCGGGCGCTATTATCCGTGACCAAGTCGAAATTGGTGATAATGCTGTCATCATGATGGGGGCAGTCATCAATATTGGTGCAGAGATTGGCGCTGGAACCATGATTGATATGGGTGCTATCCTGGGTGGCCGAGCGATTGTCGGCAAAAACAGTCATGTCGGTGCTGGTGCTGTTCTGGCGGGAGTCATTGAGCCGGCTAGTGCTGAGCCAGTTCAGGTTGGAGACAATGTGTTGATTGGTGCCAATGCGGTTGTGATTGAAGGTGTACAAATTGGCAGTGGTTCCGT
>NZ_CAURVL010000042.1:0-8982 GCF_963528215.1 uncultured Streptococcus sp. | reverse complement strand
ACGACAGATGTTCCAAGAGATTTCCGATACTCTGACAGTTATGGCAAGTGAGGTGAAGGACTAGTGTTTCGATTAGCAGCAAAATTGGCGGTATCCAATCTGATTAAGAACCGCCGTCTCTATTATCCTTTTGCACTGGCTACCTGTGTGGCTGTAGCAATTTCTTATATTTTCAACTCCTTGGCTTTTAATCCCAATCTATCCAAAATGACAGGTGCCAGCTCTGTTATCCTAGTTTTGGTCCTAGGGGTCGTTATTGTGAACATCACAGCTGGAATTATTGTCTTTTATGCCAATCAATTTGTCATGAAGAATCGCTCCAAGGAGCTAGGGCTTTACGGTATGCTAGGTCTCAATAAGCGTCATCTCTTTGTTATGACCTTTATTGAGCTTCTGATTTTCGGGTTAGTGGCTGTATGCTTGGGGCTGACTATTGGTGTTCTCTTTGACCAGCTGATTTATGCCTTTCTGCTCAAGCTCATGGGGACCAAGGTGGTGCTGGTTTCGACATTCCAGCTACCGGTCTTGATTCTTGTTTTTATTTTCTATGGCTTTATTTTTGCAGGCTTGGTCTTTGTTAATGGTTGGCGAATTCTGCGTTTTGATTCTCTGAAGATGGCTAAGGAAAAGGCTAGCGGAGAGAAGAAGAGCCGGTTTTTACTGCCACAGACCTTTATTGGTCTGGCAGCTCTGCTCTACGGCTACTATCTGGCCCAGACCGTGCGGAATCCTATGGAAGCAATCTTCATCTTTTTTGGAGCAGTCCTCTTGGTCATTTTAGGAACCTACCTGCTCTTTAACGCTGGTATTACAGTCTTTCTTCAGCTTCTGCAAAAGAATAAAAAGTATTACTACCAGCCAAATAATATGATTTCCGTCTCAAATCTTATTTACCGGATGAAGAAAAATGCAGTGGGGCTGGCTACTATTTCCATCCTATCGACAATGGTTCTAGTGACCTTCTCTGCTGGTATGAACATCTATTCTGGCGCGGAATATATGCAAAAACTGATGTTTCCGCATGATTTCTCTATCAATGGCGGTGTGAATGCAAAAAAAGAACAGCTGGATCAGGTCTTGACAGAGTTTGTAGCAGAGAATCAGCTGAAGGTCAAGCAACAGGAGACCTATCAGTTTTATTCAATGGGTGTCAAGAAGAAAGAGGGTAACAGCCTAGATATTTATCCTAAGGGACAATGGGCTGTGTCACCTAATACCTATATCTTGATGTTTTCCAGCGAGGATTACGAAAAGCTGACAGGAAAGGATCTGTCTTTGCAGGAAAATGAGATTGCTATCTTTAACAAGGGAGTGGATCTGGATTATAAGCAGCCTCTCCAGCTGGCTGGCCAAAACTTGACGATCAAGAAAGTCCTGTCTGAAGATTTTATCTTTCACAAGATTCCAGATGAGTATAATATCATCATTCCTAAAGGGCTGTATCTAGTAGCCAAGGATCCTAGTCAACTCTTAGCTCCGCAGATGGAGCAGCAAGCTATTAATCCTGTGCTCTATGGTAGTCTGGATATCGAAGCTTCAGAAGATGAAAAGGCTAAGCTGGATACGATTTATCAAAAGAAAATGGCGGACTACAACCAATCCCTGCCAGAAGGTGCCGGAGGTGTCCACGGTCAAACTGGTGTGATTGGCATAATTGAGATTAAGGGTATGCTGGGTGGTGTCTTCTTTATAGGGATTTTCCTCTCTATTGTCTTCATGATGGGAACAGTGCTGGTTATCTACTACAAGCAAATTTCCGAAGGCTACGAAGATCGTGACCGCTTCATCATCCTACAGAAAGTCGGCTTAGACGAGCAACAGACTAGAAAGACCATTCGTAAACAAGTACAGACTGTCTTCTTCCTGCCCCTAATCTTTGCCTTCCTTCATTTGGCTTTTGCCTATCACATGCTCAGTCTCATTTTACAGATGTTGGGCGTGCTCAACGCAAGTCTTATGTTAGTGGTGACTCTGGGTGTTTGTGCTCTATTTATTGCAGTATATGTCGGTGTCTTTCTCATCACATCTCGCAGCTATCGCAAAATTGTGGCTATGTGATAGTAGAGACAGGATTCATATAGCTTTCATTTATTTTAAAGACTTAGGCTGAGATTTCTCTCAGCCTTTCTTTTCTCGGAAAATTTCTGAGAAAGATTCCTAAAAGCGTCGAAATATGATAAAATAGGACGTTAATGCAATTAGGAGAATAAAAATAGATGAATATTTTTAGAAAGAAAGATGCCAGCAAGGACAGAACGGGCATGCGCCGTCACTTGAAAATTCCTGATTTGATTTTGCTTGGTATTGGAGCCATGGTAGGAACTGGAATTTTCACTATCACAGGGACTGGAGCAGCCAAATATGCTGGGCCAGCTCTGACCGTTTCGATTGTCATTTCAGCGCTTTGTGTGAGTATTTCGGCACTTTTTTACGCTGAGTTTGCCTCACGGATTCCGGCCAATGGCGGAGCCTACAGTTATATTTATGCGGTTCTGGGAGAATTTCCTGCTTGGCTGGCTGGTTGGCTGACCATCATGGAGTTCATGACGGCTATCTCAGGTGTTGCCTCTGGATGGGGGTCTTATCTGAAGGGATTACTGAGCGGCTTTGGTATCCAGCTGCCGGCAGCTCTGAATGGCACCTTCAATCCAACAGCAGGTACTTATGTGGACTTGCTGCCTATTCTGGTCTTGGTCTTTGTTACAGGGGTTGTCCTTTTGAACTCAAAGGCAGCCCTGCGCTTCAACTCAGCCTTGGTGGTCTTAAAATTCTCAGCCTTAGCACTCTTTATCATTGCAGGATTTTTCTTCATCAAGCCAGAAAATTGGTCTAACTTTGCACCATTTGGTTTTGGAGAAATTTATGGCGGCAAGGTCGGTATCATGGCTGGGGCTTCACTCATGTTCTTTGCCTTTCTGGGCTTTGAGTCTATTTCCATGGCGGTCGATGAAATCAAAGAGCCCCAAAAGAATGTTCCGCGCGGGATTGTTTTGTCCTTGAGCATCGTGACCATTCTCTATATTTTGGTGACCTTGGTCTTGACTGGGATTGTCCACTATAGCAAGCTGGATGTCTCAGATGCGGTGGCCTTTGCCCTGCGCAGCGTCGGACTTGGCTGGGCAGCTAACTATATCTCTGTCGTCGCTATTTTGACTCTGATTACGGTCTGCATTTCCATGACCTACGCCCTGTCGCGGATGATTTACAGTATTGCGCGTGATGGTCTTTTGCCTCGCTCTTTCAAAAAATTGACAGAGACCAGTCGGGTGCCAAAGAATGCAACGATTTTAGTAGGGATTGCCTCAGCTGTCTGTGCTGGTATCTTCCCCTTGGCTAGCATCGCCTCTTTCCTCAATATCTGTACCTTGGCCTATCTTATTCTATTGGCTGTGGCAGTCTTGAAATTGCGGAAAGATCAAGGAATGCCGAAAGCAGGAGAATTCAAAACGCCTTTAGTCCCTCTAACACCAATTTTATCCATTATCATCTGCCTGTCCTTCATGACCCAGTACACCAAGGAAACCTGGCAAGCCTTTGGAATTGCCCTAGCGCTGGGAAGTCTCATCTATGTCTTCTATGGCTATCGGAACTCAGAAATCGCTGTAAAAGAGAAGTAGGGTGAAGTATTGCTATTAAAAAGAAAGTAAAAGTAGAAAAGAATGAAGAACCTTAACCTAAGCCAAAAGAAGAAAATCTGGCTCTTTGCCCTTGCTTTTATCGCTTTGATTTTACTGGCGATTGTGATCAATATTCAGATGAACCAGCCCGAAGATATGCATGCTGATTATGTTCGACTTTGGAAGACAACTTGGCACGAGGAAAATAAAGACTGGCTCTATCCACTGAAAAATATCTGTCTTGTTATTCTGGTAGTTCTAGCTGGGTCTGGTTTGATGATTGCATTCTCTAAGAGTGAGAGATGGAAATAAGCTTCTGTAGATTAAAATAATCTTACAAAAATGTAAGATTGACGATGATAAATGTAAGGTAGAGACATGGAAAACGTGTCTCTATTTTGCTATAATCAGCTCAGAAATCCTCACAAGAAAGGTTGTGCAATTATGAAAAAAGTCCTTTTAGGTTGCTTGGGAACAGTATTGGTTTTGCTTGCTCTTTTAATGGGTTTTCTGGCCTACTTTGGTCCAGACTATGGCATTTTTCTTTTCCCACCTAGTCCGCAGGACTACGCTCGCTCGGTTGTGAAAAAGCTTGATTTCGGTCTTTATACGGACAAAGACTGGGAAAATGAGAAAAAGAAAGCCTTAGAGAAGCTTGAATCAGCCAAGACTTATCAAGACACCCATCCTGTTTTGGAAGAATTAACCAAAAAGGCTGGCGGGAAGCATTCTTATTTTTTAAGTCCACAGGATAATCCCGAAAATTGGTCGGAAAGCAAAAATCAGCCTGAAGTGCAGAATCGAGAGGGCATTCTCTATTTAAAAGTTCCTGCTTTCACTGGTGATACACAGGCAGCGAAGGCTTATGCCAAGAAACTGTCAGCAGCTCTTAAAAAGGATGACTATCAGGCGGTTGTAGTAGATTTGAGAGACAATACCGGCGGGAATATGTATCCGATGATTGCGGGCCTGTCCTCTCTTTTGCCTGATGAAGACCTCTTCCAATTCGTTGAAAAAAATGGAAGCAAGAGCGCGGTTTCTCGATTAGATATTCTGAAGCAGCTTGGTTTGGAGCCGACTGATGAGAAAGCAAAGAAAGTGCCAATAGCTGTCCTTACCAATGGGAAGACAGGTAGCTCAGGAGAGATGACTGTTTTAGCTTTTAAGGGACTGGAAAATGTTAAAATATTTGGTCAGCCAACGGCAAGCTATACTACGGGAAATAATTATTATCAACTATATGATGGAGCGGTTTTGCTCTTGACTACCTCGAGTATCCTAGATCGCACGGGCAAGCTTTATGAGAATGAGGCCATTCAGCCCGATGTCCTAACAGACCAGCCTTTAGAAGAGGCGGAGTCTTGGTTGAAGGGACAGATGGGAGAATAGTTCATTGAAAGCAGTCAAAAAGACTGCTTTTCTGCTATAATAAAGAGAAGAACGAGGTGACAGATGATTCGTAAAGTAAAACTAAGAGATGCCGCAGCCATTCAGCGGCTTAATGCTGAGTGCTTGGGCTATAACTTCGATAGGGAAGCGACGGAGGCTCAACTGAAGAGGCTGCTAGAGAATGACCAGCATTTGATTTTGGTAGCTGAAGAAGGCGGTCAGGTCATAGGTTACGCTCATGCAGCTAGCTACGACTGTCTCTATTTCCCGTCCTTACTCAATCTATTGGCTTTGGCCGTCGCTCAGGAATTTCAAGGGCGGGGACATGGCAGAGCGCTGATGCAAGCTTTGCGCGAAGAGGCAAAAGCCGCAGGCTACACAGGGATTCGGATTAATTCAGGAATTTCCCGCTCATCAGCTCATGAATTTTATCGCAGTCTTGGTTGTAGCGAAAAAGCAGACCAAAAACGATTTTATTGGGGATTTTAGAGAAAATAAGGAGAATTAGCATGAAGAGAAAGAAGATAGTGTATGCCTTATTGAGTATTCTCTTATTGGGAGCTTTAACTCTGCTCACCTTATGGGTTATTAAAATAAATACTAAAGTTTATACTGACATACGAGAAACAAAATTTAAGAGCATTCAGCTTTTTGATAACAATAAATTCGTGTTAGTCGCTGTAGATGAGAAAGAGAATCGAGCCGATATTTACTATGGACAAAATTATGTTTCAACTATTGCCGTCCATTCTTGGCGAATTGGAGAAGTTAAAAATTCTCCACCAATTGGGAAAGAAGAATACTATAAGATAATCAGCTACGATTTAAATAGCCCTAATCTATCAAAGAAAGAACTAGACCTGTATGAATTACCTGAAATTCAGACACAAAAGTTTAGACTCAATGAAGTCTTAAGCAGTTATTATGGCAATGGGAAAGACTATATGACACGAGACCATCTTTACCAATATGTTAATGGAGAAGTTTTTGAGCAAAGTTTTTTACTGGATATTGATAATGAGGAGCTCTCTTTCAAGGATGTTGATCAAAGAAGAAATGAGATGGCGACGAAAGATCCATATCGAAACAAAGTGAGCTTGACTCCTGGTGGGCTAGGAGACAGCTTAAGTGCTCAGTTGAGAGAATACCATTTATTGCAATTGGGAGGGACTATTGTTCCAGACTTAGATTCTGATAATAAAATTGATATTTCCAACACCAACTTTGCTCAGCTTTATCCAGATGTAGCTAAAAATATGAAGGATATGACTCAACTTTATTTCCGGCCTCAACAGTATAACCAAAAAGAATGGTTTGATAATCTTTTACACTGGTTTGCGCCTAAGGGGCAGGATGTGATGGAAGTTTATGCGACAGATTCTGCAACAGGTGAGAAAACACAAATCAAATCATTTGATGACTATTTAGCATGGCGAGAGGCCCACCCTGAGGAGGTGAAAAAATATGAGCAATAAAATTGAACCACTAACCCAGCAGCATGCTTTGGAAATTGCTAAGGACTGGCATTATGAGGCGCCTTATGACTTTTATGATATGAAAAATGACCTGGAAGATTATGAAGAAATGGTTTCTCCTGAAGCGCGTGGGGACCGTTATTATCAAGTACTGAGAGAAGGGAAACTCTATGGATTTTTCTGCTTGGAGCACAAAGGAAAGCAAGTTTTGGAGCTTGGTTTGGGGATGAAGCCGGAGCACTGCGGAAAGGGTCAGGGCGCTGCATTTTTGCAGGAAATTCTGGACTTTATCTCAGAAAATTTTGCGCCCCAAGTCATCAGGCTATCCGTGGCAGACTTCAATCACCGAGCTCAGCAGCTTTATCTCAACATGGGCTTTGAAGTGGTGAGGCGCATTCCGCAGGAAAGCAATGGCGATATTCATCTCTTTGTGGAGATGGAGAAGAAGGTCTAATTTTAGACTTTGTTGCAAAGCGTCAGATAAAATTATTGACAGTCAAGAAAAAGTCGTTCAATATATTTATGACTACTGACGGCTAGCAGGGAATTTGTAAATGATTACCAATAAACAAAAGGAGAAAACCATGACATTTGAAGAAATTTTACCAGGCCTTAAGGCCAAGAAAAAATATGTGCGTACAGGTTGGGGTGGGGCAGAGAACTACGTCCAGCTCTTTGACACGATTGAGCAAAATGGGGTGGCTCTTGAAGTGACACCTTATTTCCTCATCAATGTTTCTGGTGAGGGGGAGGGCTTCTCCATGTGGAGCCCGACTCCTTGTGATGTGCTCGCGACAGATTGGGTGGAAGTAGATGACTAAGACAGTACTGGTGACGGGAGCTAGCTCTGGCATTGGCCGAGCTCAGGCTCTGACCTTTTTGGAAAATGGCTACCGGGTTTATGGGGTGGACAAGGATGAAAATCCTGGCTTTCTAAATGAGCTTCGTTTTGTCAAGATGGATTTGACAGGGGATTTGACACCACTCTTTACTAGCTTACCCGAGGTGGATATTCTCTGTAATACAGCAGGTATCTTGGACAATTATCTTCCCCTGCACGAGACCAGTGACGAGGACTGGGAGCAGATTTTTGCGCTTAATCTGTCCGCGACTATGAAAATCACTCGCTTTTACCTGCAGAAAATGCTGGAGAAGAAGTCAGGCATCATCATTAATATGTGCTCGATTGCTAGCTTTCTGGCTGGCGGTGGCGGTGCTGCCTATACAGCCTCTAAGCATGCTCTGGCTGGCCTGACCAAACAGATAGCCTTAGACTATGCGGATAAAAATATCCAAGTATTTGGCTTGGCGCCGGGCGCTGTCAAGACAGCTATGACTGCTGCGGATTTTGAGCCAGGCGGACTGGCAGACTGGGTTGCTGAGGAGACTCCTATCAAGCGTTGGCTGGACCCTCAGGAAGTGGCAGACATCAGCCTCTTTCTAGCCAGTGGTAAGACAGCTGCTATGCAGGGCGAGATTATCAAAATCGACGGTGGCTGGAGTTTGAAGTAAGTAGATGAAGAATGAAAACAATGAAAAAGCTAAAAAACTTTTCCAATCCTGGACCAAAAATATGGTAATTTACGGTTTGGATGCTGGCCTAGGGCAGTTCTTCATGAATGCGCCTGAGACATCTTGCCTTTACCAACTAGGAAATTTCATTTTTCCGGCTGGTCAGGTGGATTGTTATTTTTGGCAAGAGTACATCACAAAATACAGCTTGGCTGACAAGATCATTATCTCCGAGGAGCCTAGCTG
Organism: uncultured Streptococcus sp.; assembly: GCF_963528215.1. Classification (GTDB taxonomy): domain Bacteria; phylum Bacillota; class Bacilli; order Lactobacillales; family Streptococcaceae; genus Streptococcus. Next base: position 743 of record NZ_CAURVL010000042.1, on the reverse strand, counting down.
GCAAGAGTTTCTCGATAGTCAGACTGATTTGCAGCAGTTTACTCGTTATGCTTTTGCGGACAAGGTTGCCTTTGACACAGAGGCTTTGGAGAAATGGAAGAGCAGGCTACCAGCAAATTACTACCTTAGTCCGATTGATAAGGAGAGTTATGAGTGTTTGGCTAGGGAAGCCTGGTCTCAGGATTTGCAGGGTGATTTTCCCGATTTTGACCATTTTCAAGCGGCTGGTGGCTTTGGTTTTTTACTCTATTCAGGAGAGGAAATCATTGCTGGCGTATCGACAGGATTGGTCTATCATGGGGCCCTTGAGATTGAAATTGCTACCAAGCCGGCCTACCAAAGGCAGGGCTTGGCCAAAATCCTAGGTGCCAAGATGATTTTAGAAGCCCAAAAACGCTCACTCTTTCCTCTATGGGATGCGCACAATGAAGCTTCCAAGAAGATCGCAGAAAGCTTGGGCTATCAGTGTCTAGGCGCTTATCCGGCTTATGAATGGAAAGGGACTTTTAACCAATGAAGAAAAACCAAAGCTATTTATTAAAAGATATCATTGAGGCTGTAAAGTCGGAAGAGCTAGATGATGATTTCTGTTTATATGCTAAGGAAAATGGAGAACTGAATTTTCAGGACAGCTACTTGCTTCCTTGTTGGTAAAGTTTTTGTCCTTTAGGGCAAAAATCATGGCTATTGTTATCATTAAAGCAAACCAAAAGGCGGGAATGAGAATAGGAGAAAGCATTTCA
>NZ_CAURVL010000041.1:0-11205 GCF_963528215.1 uncultured Streptococcus sp. | reverse complement strand
GAAGAGCACCAGATTGACTTGGTTTGCCTAGCAGGCTATATGAAAATCGTTGGGCCAACCTTGCTTGGGGCCTACGAGGGTCGTATCATCAATATCCATCCGGCCTATCTGCCCGAATTTCCAGGAGCTCATGGCATTGAGGATGCTTGGCAGGCTGGTGTCTCTGAAAGTGGCGTGACCATTCATTGGGTGGATTCGGGTGTCGACACCGGTAAGATTATCCAGCAAGTGCGCGTGCCGCGTTTAGCCGAAGACACGCTGGAAAGCTTTGAAGAGCGCATCCATACCGCCGAGTATCAGCTCTATCCTCAAGTGCTGGAGAGTTTGGGAGTAAAACCAAAATAATTAAAGAGGAGTTTATTATGGGGAAAGCCCTTGTGTCAGTTGAAGAAGTCAAAAATGCTTTAAATATTGAAAGTTTTAGAAACTTATCTAAAGATAAAGTGATGGAATTTGTATCTCTGATTCCGAATATGGATAAAGATTTAGCTATAAAAATTGTGGAGCAATTTCCATCTTATGCTGATTATTCACAAAATATAGTTAAACAATTAAATATGTTATGTGAAAAGGCTTTGGAACTAAATGATAATAGTCAAACAGAGACTATTGAGGCTTACAGAAAAGTACTTGATGAGTTGTCAGTACTTCTTCAAAAAGAGGAGACTTCTGTTGATGAGAGAAAGTATATTACAGAAAAAATGATTGAAGTAGCAGATAAAATTGCTACAAAGGATACAGAAAACAAAGAATTCTTAGAGAAAATTATAAAATATGGTGGTTATGTTGCTCTCGGAGCATTAGCAATAGGAGTGACTATTCTAGGTGTAAATGTTAGAGGAAAAGATATTCCAAAGCTAAAATAGATAGCTACTAGCGTAGCTCATCGACCATAGGTCGCCTAACCGATGTTTCTCGCCGTGGTGAAAAGACGATTGATAAAACATCAATCGTCTCGGAACTTTTGAGACTTTGGCTCAAAAGTTAGGAATGAAATCCTGTAGGGAGTTGCTTCCGTCCGCACTACTAAAGAGAAACATCAAAAAGAAAGGAAAAAACATGACTAAACGCGCCTTAATCAGCGTCTCAGACAAATCAGGCATTGTTGAATTTGCCCAAGAACTTAAAAAACTTGGTTGGGACATCATCTCAACCGGTGGTACCAAGATAGCTCTGGATAGTGCTGGAGTGGGCACCATTGCCATTGATGATGTGACTGGTTTTCCAGAGATGATGGATGGCCGTGTCAAGACCCTCCATCCAAACATTCACGGTGGTCTCTTGGCTCGTCGCGATTTGGATAGCCACCTGCAAGCGGCCAAGGACAATCAGATTGAGCTCATTGACCTGGTCGTGGTGAATCTCTATCCTTTTAAGGAAACCGTTCTCAAGCCAGGTGTAGAGTATGCGGACGCGGTGGAAAATATTGACATCGGTGGGCCCTCTATGCTGCGCTCTGCGGCTAAAAATCATGCCAGCGTGACGGTTGTTGTAGATCCGGCTGATTATGCTCTTGTTCTGGAAGAGTTGGCAGCAAATGGCCAAACGACCTATGAAACGCGTCAACGCTTAGCAGCTAAGGTTTTCCGTCACACAGCAGCTTATGATGCCTTGATTGCAGACTATTTCACGGATCAGGTGGGCGAAAGCAAGCCTGAAAAGCTGACCTTGACTTATGAACTTAAGCAGCCCATGCGCTACGGGGAAAATCCCCAGCAGGAAGCTGATTTCTATCAGACTGCTTTGCCACTGGACTATTCCATCGCTTCCGCCAAGCAGCTGAATGGAAAAGAGTTGTCTTTCAACAACATTCGTGATGCGGATGCGGCCATTCGGATTATTCGAGATTTCAAGGATCGGCCAACTGTTGTGGCGCTAAAACATATGAATCCTTGTGGCATTGGTCAGGCGGACGATATTGAGACTGCCTGGGACTATGCTTATGAGTCTGATTCGGTTTCTATTTTTGGTGGGATTGTCGTCCTCAACCGTCAGGTGGATGCTGCGACGGCTGAGAAGATGCACGGTGTTTTTCTGGAAATCATCATCGCACCGAGCTACACGGCAGAAGCGCTAGCGATTTTGACCAATAAAAAGAAAAATCTGCGGATTTTGGAGTTGGCTTTTGATGCTCAGGCAGCTTCTGGAGCTGAGAAGGAAGTGACTGGTGTTCTTGGCGGTCTTCTTGTGCAAAATCAAGATGTTATCGAGGAAAAACCAGCTGATTGGCAGGTCGTGACTAAGCGCCAGCCGAGTGAGCAGGAGCGCATGGCTTTGGAATTTGCCTGGAAGTCCGTCAAATATGTCAAATCCAACGGTATCATCATTACCAATGACCGTCAGGTGCTGGGAGTCGGTCCCGGTCAGACTAACCGTGTGGCTTCTGTCAAGATTGCTATTGAGCAAGCCAAAGATCGCCTTGACGGCGCTGCTCTGGCTTCTGACGCTTTCTTCCCTTTTGCGGACAATATCGAAGAAATCGCAGCCGCTGGCATCAAAGCTATCATCCAGCCTGGTGGATCCGTCCGTGATGAGGAATCTATTGTCGCGGCTGACAAGCATGGATTAACCATGATTTTCACTGGCGTACGGCATTTTAGGCATTAAGAGATAAAAAATTCCATCTGAAATGATGGAATTTTGCTATAATATAGACAAAATAATCAGAGAGATTAAAGGTGTTATTATGGCTGAGCTAGTCTTTACATATATAGAAAAAATGGATATTGGTATTAAAAACAGTGAAATCTCTTTTTCAGAGCAACATAAGTTTGAAATAAAAGATAAGACTTTATTTTATAGAGAGAATAAAAATAGGAGATTTTTTGGTGACAAACTATCTAACCTGTCATTAATTGTTGGAAAAAATGGTATAGGTAAAAGTAGTATATTAGATTTAATTTCTTTTTCAAATAGAAATATCAATTTACGAAGAAGAAAAAATAGTTACTTTAACATCTTTCATATTAAAGAAAATCTTTTTTTGATTGATGGTAGTCCCAGTTTAATTGATAAAATAAATAATTTGAGTACAGAAAAAGGGTTATTTGTGAGCATAGGGAACAATGAGTTTGTCACTCCTGATAGTCAAATAAGTGTAGAATTGCAATTATCCTTAATTAGATCTAGTCCAACTGTAGATTGGTTTAACAGAGATTCTTATAGAGATTTTAACTTGCATAAAAGTCCCATAATCAGGAATGTAAAACGTGTAGAATCTGCGGGAAATGTATTTCGATTTATAGCAGAAACTAAAAATAACAGGGTGACAAAGAAAAAAATTTTCTTAAAAGTTAATCAGAAACAATTATATTCATCCAATAGTCCAGCAATATTAGACGAGCTCTATGGTAATGATAGAATTTTGAACATTGAAGCTGAATTACCAGAACAGTTGAAAAGAATGGTGAGATTGAGAGTTGGTGAAAATTCGATTAGCTTTAATAGTCGAATAGTCCAAAATTATTATTTTAGAAAACATGAAAGATATTTTTTTATAGTTCAGTTTTTAGAAAAATATTTATTGCATCTGATAGAATTTCTAGAAAAAAATGGAGAGCCAAGAGGAAGAATTTTCTCTATTATAAAAGAGTCAACAGGGGGGGATTTTAATAGATTGCGTGAAGTAGATTTATTTTACTTGCGGGAAGACTATTTCTCAGAGCAATTTTTGAAAGATAAAATAGCCTTTTTGGAAAACAAAGTAAATGATTTAAGAGACTGGGGTGAGAGGATAAAATATTTTGAATGGAAAAGTAGTAGAGATACTCCATTTATTAATCGAGATGATTTAAAGACTCTTATCTCTAACTTTAAGAATTCCGAGGAATATGGATATTTCCAAGGTAATGCTTATAAAATTGAAGTATCTAGTTCTTCTTTGAGGAACAAAGATATAAATTTTAATTTCATTGAATTGCTTATGGTAGAATTTTCGGATTTATTCTCCATTCAATTTGAAAATCTAAGCGACGGAGAGATTGTTTATTTTAACACGTTTTCTTCAATATTCATGGAAATAAGGAAAGCGAGTAAAGATGGGAGGGATTGTGTTCTGGTATTAGATGAGCCTGATTTGAACCTTCATCCAGAGTGGTGTAGAAGGTTTATTGATGATTGTATCACTCTTGTTAATAACTATTCAGCTGTGAATGTCCAATTTATTATAGCGACGCATTCTCCATATATGATCTCAGATGTTCCTAAATATAATGTTTTTTCTCTGGAAGAGAAAGAGAAGATGATAGTAATAAAAAGAGCAGAAAAATCTTTTGCTGCAAATATTATTGATATACTGTCAGATACTTTCTTTTTGGATTACTCAATCGGAGAATTTGCTAGAAAAAAAATATTAAAACGCGACAAAGAGGCTTATCTACATATTGATGATCCAGTTTTGAAGACATTAATTGAAAGAAGTTTAGAAGATAGTGATTAAATTAGAATTACCTCAGCAACCACAATTAAAAGAAATTGATGTATGTTTTGAAAATTACTACAAGAGTTTATTAGAAAAATTATCTAAGGATGGAAATACGCATAGAATAATTCCAGAAATTTTGAAATTATGTGGTAATATGGCCAATTTTAAATTATTGATAACTGATGAATGGCTTAATATAAAAAACAAACCAGACAGTTTATTGTTTGAATATTATTTAGTAGGTAGATTTTATTTGGAGCTAAAAAAAATGAAAGCTTCGGATGATAAGAAATATAGGATAGAGTGGGTTTCTAATATTCTGCAATGTATAACTCACTATCCCAAAATGGAAGAACTAATTGATTGTAATCATCTCTATTACGGGACCTCCAATTTTTCTAATTTTTTAAGGAAAAATAAGAATGTATTTAATAACTTTGATGAATTAAATAATAAATTAAAAAATTTTTTAGATTATGAATACTTTAGAGAACATTATAGAGTGACATTATGGGAATTATACGGATGTGAGGTTTGCCCGTATTGTAATTTGATGCCTATTACAAATCATCAGAATTTTACAACAGCAGATATAGAGCATTTTTATCCCAAATCAATTTTTTCTTTGTTTTGTGTATCAAAATTTAATTTAGTTCCATCTTGTAAAGACTGTAATCGACAATTTAAAGGAGCAAAATACTTCCATTACAATCCTCGTTATGAGGGGCTTGATGAATATTTTAAATTTAATTTTTCTGTTAATACTTCTTTTGAGCAGACGATTGATAATTACTTATCACATTCTAGTGAAATTGCAGAAGATGGCATAAATTTAGCAATAAAGTCATACACTAAAGATAAATATGTAAAAGAAACATTATCAATTTTAGAAATTAGCAGTCGCTACAATTCTACCCCGAATCGTACAGATATATGTAAATTCATAAAAGATACAGAAAGGATTAGGAGTTTGGTTTTAAAACCTATTGTAGAAGTTAAAAATAAAGAAGATATTTTAAACCTGCTTTCCCCATTCATAGATAGAGGAATATATCAAAGTCGGAAATTTATGAATATAGAAAAAGGAAAATTCAAAGCAGATATAAGTAGTATGTTTCAAGATTATATAGAGGGGCTTTTGTATCCTTAGTAGTTCTTGTTTTTGCGGATAACGTGGAAGAAATCGCCAAAGCAGGTATCAAAGCTATTATCCAGCCAGGTGGATCTGTCCGTGATGAGGAGTCTATTATTGCGGCTGACAAGCATGGCCTGACCATGATATTCACTGGCGTACGGCATTTTAGGCATTAAAAACTATAAAAAATCCTCGGCTGACCCGAGGATTTTTTAGTAGTCTTATACTCAATGAAAATCATGAACAAACTAAGCAGGAGCAGTCTGCTCAAAGCACCGGTTTGAAGTGGTTTTGAGAAGTTCGACAGCGATTTATTTAGGGTAGATATAGGTCAGGCGGCCCCAGTAGGAAGCAGTTGGGTCAAACCAGCCACGGAAGTTGCTGATATACTGCTTGCCGAGGTAGTTAGACTCTTGGATCTGGATGCGGGTATTGGATTCGACATGAGTCACGACACCGACGTGGCCGTAGCCACCGTCATCCCAGCAGGCGATGGCGCCAACCTCAGGCGTACTGCCGGTACGGAATCCAGCTCTTCTGGCACTAGCTGCCCATTGACCGCCGTTACCCCAGTAATTTCCAGCCCAAGGGGCTAGAGCTTTGGCTCCCCAAGTGCATTGGCCAGGAGGATAGGTTGTCGCATTAGCAGCGGCATAGTTAGGCTGAATATTAGCTGATTGAACGCTTGATTTCTCAACCTGATAGCTAGTTCCAGTCAGACCAGTCAGTTGTCCCGCTTTGCTACGATAGACATGGGTGTTAAATAGACCGCTCCCCTTGTGTTTCTGACTGTCCACGGTGAATTTGTAGGTTCCATTGCCAACCTTATTGGCGGTATACCATTTGATATCATCTTGCCCATTGACTTCTGACCAAGTTGGCAGAATAATATCGCCATCTCCGTAGGCGTCTGTCACTGTCACCTCGTAGCGATTAGCCTCAGTTTTCCTGACTGCAACCTTGGCTTGGATTTGGTCAGTAGACATTGAGACGGCATCTGCTGCGTAGCTACGCTCACTGCCGTCCTTATAGGTGACATACACATGGTTGTTATAGGTTCCAGACAAAGCCTGATGATTACGGATATCAAAGGTTGCGCTGAAGGAGCCATCTCCGTTAGGAGTGGCTGCATACCATTTAAGATTGCTCTGATTGCTAGTGCTCCAAATTGGCACCCGAACAGATTGAATAGGTTTAGATAAGCTAGTTTCGGTAGTTTTCACGGTGTAGGTCCCTTGTTTGGGGTTGATATTTTCCACCGTAAAAAGAGGTTTCTGTTCCTCGTCCGAAGGTAATTTTCCGCTGTCAACTTGAACTGTCGTTCCTGTTATACCAGTTGATTCCGGTTGAACATAGCTTTGGCCGTAAAGGTGGATATTGTAAGTCCCAGTGTCGTAGTTATGCTTTCTGAGTTCCACCCGAGCGCTGTAGCTGCCATCTGGATTTTTGCTTGCTTCGTACCATTGTAGATCATCTTGCCCTTTCTTATCAGACCAAGTAGGAAGAACAATTCGATGCATGGTGTCAGGTACGTTTTTGACAGTAATTTCCATGATACCGGTTTGAGGGAAGCTGGTTTCGATTATCGGTTTCGGATTTTCAAGATGGAACGTAGTACCAGATAGAAAAATCATTTTTCCGTTTACATTTTCGTAAGTGTCAACGAAGTATCGTCCATAACCACGATGTTTGGATAGATTAAACTCAGTTGATTCTTCTCCTGCGTCATACCACTGAAGGTCGTCGCTGCCTTTTTCATCTGACCAGACAGCATGGACAATCTTTGAGTGAGTTTGGTCTTTATTGCGGGAAAAACTAATGCGCCCTTTACCTCCTGAGACGGATGCATTCGTTTTACTAGCTGGTCTATCTACATGAAAGGTAGTGGCATTTAGAGCTACCAAGCGCTCTCCTATCCGTATGTAGGTATGAACATGAAACGTACCATATCCTGGATGGTTGCTTAAGTCAATGTCAGTGATGGGTGTTTGTGGTGTATCATACCATTTCAAATCATCTTGTCCGTTTTCTTCAGACCAAACAGCATGAGCAATAAGATAGGGTTCTTGAGCTTGGGAACGGGTATAACTAATAGAGGCTGTACGATCGTTCACAGTCACATCAACATTGCTGGCACGATTAGTAGGGCCTAGAATTTTGACTTCAGATTCAGGCGATTCGACCGCATGAACTGTTGAGTGGCTCGCAAAGAGACCTAGGACAGCTCCGGATAATAAAAACAGTTTTTGATATTTCTTCATAAAACTCCTTTGTGAGAATGGTTTTGGATGGGCCCACCTGTATTATTCGGAAAACTTATTTGAAAATGATAGTAAATTTGAAAAGCCCTGAATATTTTCTGTCTAAAATAGGCATAATCCACTCAAAAAGGAGAAGGCTGAAGACAACAATAATTACGGCGATCATATAGAAGAGATATTCTTTTTCTTATTAGAATGGAATAAAACGAACGATTGTGTTATAATTTAGATAAATAATTCGTAAAAATGGCAATGATTTTTACGTGATGTGTTAGCTTGGTGCGTAAGCGCCTGTGATATTTGATATTGAGGTATCTTGGCTATGAAGCTTTTAGTTGTTGGTTCAGGCGGTCGTGAGCATGCGATTGCCAAGAAGTTGTTGGAGTCTCAGGGTGTGGAGCAGGTGTTTGTCGCTCCTGGAAATGACGGGATGACCTTGGATGGGTTGGTTTTAGTAAATATTGGAATTTCCGAACATTCCAAACTAATCGAATTTGCCAAGGAGAAAGACATTGCTTGGTCTTTTATCGGTCCGGATGATGCTCTAGCTGCAGGGATTGTCGATGATTTTGAAGCCGCTGGCCTCAAGGCTTTCGGTCCATCTCGTTTAGCAGCGGAGCTGGAGTGGTCTAAGGATTTTGCCAAGGAAATCATGGTCAAATACGGTGTTCCGACAGCAGCCTATGGCACATTTTCCGACTTTGAGGAAGCTAAAGCCTACATTAAAAAGCAGGGAGCACCTATCGTGGTCAAGGCGGACGGCTTGGCTCTGGGTAAGGGCGTGGTCGTCGCAGAGACCGCGGAGCAGGCAGTTGAAGCCGCTCATGAGATGCTCTTAGGCAATAAATTCGGTGACAGTGGTGCGCGCGTAGTCATTGAGGAATTTCTGGACGGCGAGGAGTTTTCCCTCTTTGCCTTTGTCAATGGCGATAAGTTTTACATCTTGCCGACGGCCCAGGACCATAAGCGGGCCTACGATGGGGACAAGGGGCCCAATACAGGCGGCATGGGAGCTTATGCGCCAGTGCCTCACCTGCCACAAAGCGTGGTGGATCAGTCAGTTGAGACGATTATCAAGCCCGTTCTCAAAGGTATGATAGCTGAGGGCCGACCTTATCTGGGCGTGCTCTACGCTGGGCTGATTCTGACAGCCGATGGTCCTAAGGTTATCGAGTTCAACTCGCGCTTCGGCGATCCGGAGACCCAGATTATCCTGCCGCGCCTGACGTCTGACTTTGCGCAGAACATCACGGACATTTTGGACAAGAAGGAGCCTGCTATCACTTGGCTGGATGAGGGCGTGACACTTGGCGTGATTGTCGCCTCAGAAGGCTACCCACTGGACTATGAGAAAGGTATGCCTCTGCCGGAGAAGACAGCTGGCGACATTATCACCTACTATGCTGGGGCTAAGTTTGCGGAAAATAGCAAAGCACTGCTGTCGAATGGCGGCCGAGTGTACATGCTGGTCACCACAGCAGATACCGTCTCAGCTGCGCAGGAAAAAATCTACGACCAACTAGAAAAACAAGACACCACAGGCCTCTTTTACCGAACAGACATTGGAAGCAAGGCGATAAAAGATTAACAGATATTAAAGTTGTCATGGCGAGCGAAAGCGAGCCACTATAGAATAATCGTCGCAGTAGTGGAACTCCTAGTAGCTTTGCTACTAGGAGCGGAAAACTGGAGACTTAGGCTCCAGTTTTAGTAATGGAACGCCATAGGCGGTCGCTTACGTCCGCACTACATTAGACGATTATTAAAAAAGGAGAAAAAATGAAACCAATTATTTCCATCATCATGGGCTCCAAATCCGACTGGGCTATCATGCAAAAAACAGCTGAAGTTTTAGATCGCTTCGGTGTTGCCTATGAAAAGAAAGTTGTCTCTGCCCACCGCACGCCTGATCTCATGTTTCAGCATGCCGAAGAAGCCCGCAGCCGTGGCATCAAGGTCATTATCGCGGGTGCTGGCGGCGCAGCCCATTTGCCAGGAATGGTAGCTGCCAAAACAACTCTTCCTGTCATCGGTGTACCGGTCAAATCACGCGCTCTCAGTGGTCTGGACTCGCTTTATTCGATCGTTCAGATGCCAGGTGGTGTGCCTGTGGCAACTATGGCTATTGGGGAAGCGGGAGCGACAAACGCTGCCCTGACTGCCCTGCGGATCTTGGCGATTGAAGACCAAGATCTGGCAGCAGCGCTAGCGGATTTTGCTGAAGAACAAGGAAAAATCGCTGAGGAGTCTAGCAATGAGCTCATCTAAAACAATCGGAATCATCGGTGGCGGTCAGCTGGGTCAGATGATGGCCATTTCTGCTATCTACATGGGGCACAAGGTTATCGCGCTGGATCCTGCTACGGATTGTCCAGCCTCCCGTGTAGCGGAAATCATAGTAGCTCCTTATAATGATGTGGACGCCCTTCGTCAGTTGGCGGAGCGTTGCGATGTCCTGACCTATGAGTTTGAAAATGTCGATGCTGATGGTTTGGATGCCGTTATCAAGGATAGTCAGCTCCCTCAAGGGACGGACCTGCTCCGCATTTCTCAAAATCGTATCTTTGAAAAGGACTTTCTCTCAAACAAGGCCCAAGTCACCGTTGCACCCTACAAGGTCGTGACTTCTAGCCAAGATTTGGCAGATATCGATCTATCAAAAAACTATGTCCTCAAGACTGCGACTGGTGGCTATGATGGACATGGTCAAAAGGTCATTCGCTCGGAAGAAGATTTGAAAGAAGCCCATGCGCTAGCTGACTCAGCAGACTGCGTTTTGGAAGAATTCGTCAACTTTGACCTTGAAATTTCTGTTATTGTATCAGGAAATGGCAAGGACGTGACAGTTTTCCCAGTTCAGGAAAATATCCACTGCAACAACATTCTTTCAAAAACCATTGTACCAGCCCGCATTTCAGAAAGTTTGGCTGACAAGGCCAAAGCAATGGCGGTGCGAATCGCAGAACAGCTCAAGCTATCTGGTACCCTCTGCGTGGAAATGTTTGCGACCGCTGATGACATCATCGTCAATGAGATTGCCCCACGCCCACACAACTCTGGCCACTACTCTATCGAAGCCTGCGACTTTTCGCAGTTTGACACCCATATTCTGGGCGTCCTTGGAGCACCATTGCCAGCTATCCACCTGCATGCGCCAGCCGTCATGCTCAACGTACTCGGCCAACACGTCGAGGCCGCTGAAAAATATGTCACAGAAAATCCAAGCGCCCACCTCCACCTGTATGGTAAAATAGAAGCGAAACACAACCGCAAGATGGGGCACGTGACTTTGTTTAGTGATGAGCCGGATGAGGTGGAGGAGTTTGGGAAAGGGATTGATTTTTGAAATGACAGAAGAATTTGATGAATTGCTAGATGATGAAATA
>NZ_CAURVL010000040.1:0-12246 GCF_963528215.1 uncultured Streptococcus sp. | reverse complement strand
ATGGACGCTATCGTGAAACAACCTGGCGTAAAATCAATCATCGGTGGTGGTGACTCAGCTGCCGCAGCCATCAACCTTGGCCGTGCAGACAAGTTCTCATGGATTTCTACTGGTGGTGGTGCTTCAATGGAACTCCTTGAAGGTAAAGTATTACCAGGACTTGCAGCACTGACTGAGAAATAAGCAGTAAACCTAGAATATTTAATATTCTATAAAACTATAATAAGAGAAGGACTAGTAAAGACTGGTCCTTTCTTTTTTACGCAAAATCTGTGGAACAGAGAGGGAAGAGAAAACCAAAAATAGACATTATGCAATCAATGTCCAAAAAACAAAAAAGGTAAATAAACTGAGGAAAAAATGCTTGCAAAACGAGGGAAAACTTGATAGGATAAAGATATATATTCTGATGCTTAAAGAAAGTCAAAATGAGAATGGAGCTTCCGGTAGGAGGTTTCAATTATTTTTTGATTTTCAGAGGGCTTGGGAAAACTGCTGACTGTAAAAGTTAGCAGAGGGAGGAGAAAAATGAAGAAAAAAGAAGTTTTTGGTTTTCGGAAAAACAAGGCTGTTAAAACTTTATGCGGTGCTGTTCTAGGTGCGGCTTTTTTAACGTCAACGATGCAAGTAAGAGCAGATGAAGTGGTATCTGATACTAATGGTCCTGTCAATACTGAAATGGTAGGTACTGGAAATGCAGCGACTAATCTGCCTCAAGCTCAAGGGCCAGCCAGTCAGGCATCTAAAGAGAGTCAGGCGCGAGCAGGTCAGGCGGACGGCGGTGTGACAGTTACCGTTCCAACAGTTGCTTTAGATGAAAGCGTCAAAAAGGCTCAAGAAGCTGGGCTGACAGTGGTCAAAGACCCAGCTGTTGACAAAGGAGTGGCCCAGACTGCTCAAGAAACTGCAGACAAAAAAGCGGAGATTGCAGCAGATTATCAAGCTCAGGTAACCGAGATTGATACCAAGGTCAAGGAGTACAAAGAAAAAGTATCAGCCTACGAGGCGGAAGTGGCTCGGATTACAGCAGAAAACAAAGCGATAGCGGAGCAATATGCTAAAGATTTGGCTGCCCATCAGGCAGAAGTAGCTCGGATCACAGCAGAAAATGCTCAGCTGAAAGCAGCTTATGAAGCAGCACTGAGCAAGTACAAAACTGATTTAGCAGCGGTTCAAAAGACGAATGCGGATAATGCGGCAGCCTATCAAGCAGCTAAAGCGGCCTATGATGCAGAATTAGCTCGTGTTCAAAAACTAAATGCGGAAACAAAGGCTAATTATGATGCGGCTCTGGCGGCTTATGCTAGTGAGCTGGACCGTGTTCAGAAGGCGAATGCGGCGGCTAAGGCCCGGTACGAAAAAGCTTTAGCGGATACTCAAGCTGCCAATGCTAAGATTGCTGCTGATAATGAAGCTATTAAACAGAGGAATGCGGCTGCAAAAGAGGCCTACGAGGCAGCACTTGCCCAATATCAAACAGATTTAGCTACTGTCCGAAAGACCAATGCTGATAATGAAGCGGCATATCAAGCTGCTCAGGCGAATTATCAGGCAGAATTGGCCCGTATCCAAAAGGAAAATCAAGATAAAAAAGCTCAATATGAAGCAGATTTAGCAGCTTATGAAGCTAAAAAGACTCAAATTGAAGCTGAAAATGCAGCAGCTCAAAAAGAATATGAGCAAAAGCTGGCAGAGAACCAAGCTAAGAATGCCACTATAGCAGCTGAAAATGAAGAAATCAAGAAGCGTAATGCTCAAGCCCAAGCAAATTATCAAGCTCAGTTGGCCCAGTATAATGCTGATTTGGCTGTCTATAATACAAAATTAGCCAAGTATCAGCAAGATAAGGCTAAGTATGATGCCGAACAGGCCAAGATTAAGGCTGGACTGGCTATCGCAGAAGCAAAGAAGACTGAAGACGGGCATCTGAGCCGTCCAATTGCGCAAAGTCTGGTTTTCAAATCAGAACCTAATGCTGATCTGTCACTGACTACAACTGGTGAGTTCGTCAGCTATGCTGGCATGGAAGCCGCTGTGAAGAATACTGCAGAGTTTTCTAAGAAACTCTTCCAGTTGGACAACTTCAAAGTAACAGATATTCAAAATGCTAACTATCAGACCAATCAGCAGGAAAGCTTTGGTACGGTTGGCAAGTATGCAGACTATAGTTCTAACGTAACAAGTGGTAAAGGGCCGACTGAATGGTCTTCTGTTTTGCTGAGCCGCGGTCAGTCTGCAACAGCAACCTATACAAATCTTCAGGGAACTTATTATCGAGGGAAAAAAGTTTCTAAAATCGTTTATACTTATACTCTTGATCCAAGCTCCCAATTCCGCAATGATAAGGCTTGGTTAGGTATTTTTAAAGATCCAACCATGGGAGTGTTTGCTTCAGCTTATACAGGAAATTTTGAAGATGCAACCTCTCTCTTTGTGAAGACGGAATTTGTCTTTTATGATGATAAAGGCCAACCGATTAATTTTGACCAGGCCTTGATGTCCGTGGCTTCCCTCAACCGTGAAGCTAACTCTATCGAAATGGCCAAAGATTATACCGGAACTTTCAACAAGATTTCAGGTTCATCTATTGGTGAAAAGAACGGCCAAATTTATGCGACCGAGTCTGAAAACTTCAAAAAAGGAGTTGGCGGATCTCGCTTTACCATGTATAAGAATGCTCAGCCAGACTCAGGCTGGGACACTACAGATGCTCCAAATTCATGGTATGGAGCAGGAGCGGTGGAAATTTCTGGTACAACCAACAGCATGACGATTGGAACGATTTCCTCTTCTGAAGTGTTAGGCCAGCCAGAGGCTACTGATCCACGTAGGGCTGACAAACTAGCTGCTAAGAAACCAAATATTTGGTTTGCGATTAATGGTGATGTTCGAGCGAATGATCTGCCAATCATCACAGTAGAAGAACCGGAAGCGCCAGTAGCTCCTACAGCTCCTGCAGTGCCAACTGAAGAAGCGCTTAAGCCTTTGGATCCAACTCCAACTACACCAACACCGAAGGCTCTTCCAACACCTCCGGCAGCACCGACTTATGAAAAAGATCCGACGCCACCGACGCGTACACCAGATACACAAGAGCCTAGTAAGCCTTCTGAGCCAAGCTATGAAGTAGAAAAAACTGTCCGGCCAGCAGTGGTAGAACCGACCTATGAAAAAGAGCCAACACCTCCGGCAGCACCGACTTATGAGAAGGAGCCGGAAGCGCCAACTCCTACACCAGATACACCGGAGCCTAATAAGCCGGTAGAACCAACTTATAGCCCGCTTCCAACTAGACCAGCGGAGCCTGTTTATCAAAAAGAGCCAGCAGCGCCAGTAGTACCGACTGTGCATTATCATTATGCTCTTTTACAATCTCAGCCGCTGATCAATAAAGAAATTCAAAATGACCAAGGCACCAATATTGATAAGACTCTTGTAGCTAAGCAGTCTGTCGTTCAGTTTGCCTTAAAGACAGAAGCTCTTCCAGCTGGACGCAGCGAGACGACTTCTTTTGTCATTGCTGATCCGTTGCCAAGTGGTTATGAAGTTGACTTAGAAGCAACAAAAGCTGCTAGCGCAGGTTTTGACGTCAGCTATGATAAGGCTAGTCACACAGTGACATTTAAAGCAACTGCAGCAACCTTAGCTACTTATAACGCTGATACGACCAAAGAAGTTGCTACGCTCTTTCCAACAGTGGTTGGCCGAGTACTCAATGATGGCGCAACCTATACTAATAATTTCACCCTGACAGTCAATGATGCCTATGGTGTCCGCTCAAATGTCGTACGCGTGACTACGCCAGGCAAGCCAGACGATTCAGACAATCCTAGCAATAATTACATCAAGCCAACCAAGGTCAATAAAAACAAGGCAGGATTGGTGATTGATGGTAAGGAAGTCTTGGCTGGTTCGACCAATTACTACGAGCTGACTTGGGATTTGGACCAGTATAAGGGTGACAAGTCATCTAAGAGCACGATTCAAAAAGGTTTCTACTATGTAGATGACTATCCAGAAGAAGCACTTGAACTTCGTCCGGAATTAGTCAAGCTAGTAGATGCGGATGGCAAGGCTGTGGCAGGTGTGACAGTAACTCACTATGAGAGTCTTGAAACAGCACCTACTGCTGTTCGGGAGCTCCTTCAAAAGGCCAATATCACTGTTAAAGGCTCCTTCCAACTCTTTGCAGCAGACGATGCCCAAGCATTTTATGACCAATATGTCGTAACAGGTAAATCTTTGACCATTACAAGTCCTATGGCGGTCAAAGAAGGAATGGGCCGCACAGGTGGTAAATTCGAGAACCGGGCTTATCAAATTGACTTTGGAAATGGTTATGCGACAGACGTAGTCGTGAACAATATTCCTAAAATCAGTCCTGAAAAAGATATTACATTGAGTCTTGATCCAACAAGTGCAGAGAACTTGGATGGCAAGGAACTGACTTTGGGACGGCATTTTAACTATCGTCTCATCGGAGGCTTGATCCCTGCTAACCACTCTGAAGGTTTGACAGACTATAGCTTTATGGATGATTATGACCAACGAGGAGATGAGTACACGGGTGCTTACAAAACCTTTGCCAAAGTGGACATCACGCTCAAAGATGGTAAGGTGATAAAGGCTGGTACAGATTTGACTGAGTATACAGCTGCGAATATTGATCTTGAGAAAGGCTTGATTTCTATTCGTTTCAAGGAAGAATTCTTAGAGACTATTTCTCTGAATTCAGCTTTTCAGGCTGAAACTTATCTACAGATGAAGCGAATTGCTGCAGGTACCTTTGAAAATACCTACATAAATACGGTCAACCATGTAGTCTATGCTTCAAATACAGTTACAACAGTCACTCCTAAGTCACAGCATCTGATTGTTTCGGGTGTAAACGATCCAAGAAGAGCCAATCCAACTCCAGTGGCTAAAAAGATTCCTGTTTCTCTTCTGCCAGAAACGGGAGCCAAAGATGCAGTCTATCTGCCATATCTAGGTTTAGCAGCCATTATTGGTGCTTTAGGTCTAGGAAAATTGAAAGGTAAAGAAGACTGATAATAGATGAGGCTAGGAAATCCCTAGCCTTTTTATCCTTAAAAATACTGCTAAATCTCATGTAGCAAAAGTCTAAATCATTTGTAACATGACAAAAACATAACTCTAAAAAAACTGACATGTAAATGAGGTATGATTTTTTTATCAACAAATTATACGGAGAAAAACAGTTATGAAAAAAGCATTTGCTAAAGCAACTCTTGGTTTAACTTCTACAGCTTTTTTGGCGACAATCGGCACTCAAGCTGTCAATGCAGATTCTTACGTTGTCCAGCAAGGGGACTCTTTTTTTGCCATTGCTAGTGCCAATGGGATGAATCCTTACGAACTTGCTGCCAATAATGGAAAATCAATTTTTGATACGATTAACCCAGGAGATGTGCTGCAAGTAAATGGTACAGCTTTGGCTCAGACTTACAATCCATACAGTGCTCCAGCTTATGAAGCGACAAGCGATGCTGCTTTGGTATCTGATACCGAAGATGTTGTCTTAAATACACCAACTGACTATGGCAATTCTTACCCAATCGGTCAATGTACCTGGGGTGTGAAAGAAATGGCGCCTTGGGCAAGCAACTGGTGGGGCAATGCTAATACTTGGGCGATCAATGCTGGTGCTCAGGGTTATGCAACAGGAAATGTCCCAGTAGCAGGCGCTATTGCAGTTTGGGATGGCGGTGAATACGGACACGTTGCTTATGTGACAGATGTGCAAAGCGACAGCTCTATCCAAGTCTTGGAAGCCAACTACAATCGCCAAAAGCAGATTAACAACTATCGTGGCTACTTTAACCCGAATGAATTTATGGGTGGAGTTACCTACATTTATCCAAACTAAAGATAATAACAACGAGGCTGGGATAAAGAATATCTCAGCCTGCTTTGTGTGATAGGAGAGAGTTCTTGATGCGGTAGCTGATAGAGCTTTTTCTTTGTGCGGGAAAAGTCCTGAGCAGAAAGAGTTTTTTTGAGGCGAAATATGTTAAAATGAAGAGAGGGAGGATTTCCAGGAAGGAGTCTAATGAGTTATTTCAATAAGTACAAGTTTGATAAATCGAAATTTCGTCTGGGCATGCGTACCTTTAAGACCGGTCTGGCTGTTTTCATCATTCTACTGCTCTTTGGCCTTTTTGGTTGGAAAGGCCTGCAAATTGGTGCTTTAACGGCGGTCTTTAGTCTTCGTGAGGATTTTGATCAGAGTGTCCACTTCGGGACATCGCGAATCTTGGGAAACAGCATCGGTGGTTTTTACGCTCTGCTATTTTTCATTGTCAATAGTGTTTTTAAGGAGCAGTATTGGGTCACCCTCCTTTTGGTGCCGGTTTGTACCATGCTGACAATCATGACCAATGTCGCCATGAACAACAAGGCTGGAGTCATTGGCGGAGTATCTGCTATGCTGATTATTACGCTATCCATTCGGCCGGAAGATACCATCTTGTATGTCTTTGCCAGAATCTTTGAAACCTTTATGGGAGTCTTTGTTGCAATTCTGGTAAATTCTGATATAGATCGGCTGCGAACCATCTTTGAAAAGAAAAAATAAAATCCGTGTAAGAAAATCTGACATTATTTCTTGACATAAGATTTATTTCGTCCTATAATAGTGCGTAGAGAGGAATTTGAATGAAGGAAAAAGAGTTTCGCCGAAACATGGCAGTCTTTCCCATCGGCAGTGTTATGAAACTGACGGACCTATCTGCCCGTCAGATCCGTTATTATGAAAATCAGAATCTGATTACCCCTGCTCGGAATGAGGGGAATCGTCGGATGTATTCTTTGAATGATATGGACCGCCTTTTAGAAATTAAGGATTATATTTCGGAAGGACATAATATCGCTGCGATTAAGAGGAAATATGCTGAGCGTGAAGCCAAGTCCCGAAAGACCATTAGTGACAAAGATGTCCGTCGTGCCCTGCATCATGACATCTTGCAGCAAGGCCGTTTTGCTTCTTCTCTGCCAACCTTTGGTCAGATGCGTCGACCATAGCTATTTTGTTTGAATTACAAGGAGAAATTTAATGTCTATTACAGCAGCTGATATCCGTCGCGAAGTAAAAGAGAAAAATGTTACCTTTATTCGTCTTATGTTCTCTGATATTTTAGGGACTATGAAGAATGTAGAAATTCCTGCCACGGATGAACAGCTTGACAAGGTCTTATCCAATAAAGCCATGTTTGATGGTTCTTCCATTGAAGGTTTTGTCCGTATCAATGAATCAGATATGTATCTTTATCCTGATCTGGATACTTGGACGGTCTTTCCTTGGGGGGATGAAAATGGCAGTGTAGCGGGTCTGATTTGTGATGTTTACACAACTGATCATGTACCGTTTCTAGGGGATCCCCGGAGTAACCTCAAGCGCGCCCTCAAGCATATGGAAGAGCTGGGATTCAAGTCCTTTAACCTCGGACCAGAGCCAGAGTTTTTCCTCTTTAAGCTGGATGAAAATGGCGATCCGACGCTGGAAGTAAATGACAAGGGCGGTTATTTTGACTTGGCGCCGACAGATTTGGCAGACAATACTCGTCGGGAAATCGTCAATGTCCTGACCAAGATGGGCTTTGAAGTAGAAGCTAGTCACCATGAGGTAGCAGTCGGCCAGCACGAGATTGACTTTAAGTATGATGAAGTGCTTCGAGCTTGTGATAAGATTCAGATTTTCAAGCTGGTGGTGAAGACCATTGCTCGCAAGCACGGTTTGTATGCAACCTTTATGGCTAAGCCTAAGTTTGGCATTGCGGGATCTGGTATGCACTGTAATATGTCTCTCTTTGATCAAGACGGAAATAATGCCTTCTTCGATCCAGAAGATCCAAAAGGTATGCAGCTGTCAGAAACAGCCTACCATTTCTTGGGTGGTTTGATTAATCATGCTTATAACTATACAGCTATCATGAATCCAACGGTTAACTCATACAAACGTCTTGTTCCTGGCTATGAAGCGCCAGTTTATATCGCTTGGGCGGGACGCAATCGTTCACCGTTGGTGCGCGTGCCGGCTTCTCGTGGTATGGGTACTCGCTTGGAACTGCGCTCCGTTGACCCAATGGCCAATCCATATATTGCTATGGCTGTTCTCTTGGAAGTTGGACTGCACGGTGTTGAAAATAAAATCGAAGCTCCAGCCCCAATCGAAGAGAATATCTATATCATGACTCCTGAAGAGCGTAAGGAAGCAGGAATTACAGACCTGCCATCAACTCTTCACAATGCCTTGAAGGCCTTAACAGAGGATGAAGTCGTTAAAGCAGCACTTGGCGAGCATATCTATACGAGCTTTTTAGAAGCTAAGCGTATCGAGTGGGCTAGCTATGCAACCTTTGTCTCTCAATGGGAAGTGGATAATTATTTAGATTTATATTAAACTTAGAGCAGGAGGATTGGCATATCCCCTGCTTTTTCGTGGAGGAGAAAGATGGAAAAATTTCATGATTTTATAAAGCGGGTTTTTGATGAGCAATATGAGGCTTGTTTTGGTTCAGGTATGCTTGAAAAACTTGAACCTCAAGATTATTATTTAAGGCGGGAAGAAGATGGCCAGTTAATTGCCTTACTCCATGTCCAACAGGTGCTGGAAAACATTCATATCAAGGCTTTGGTGGTGGATAAAGAATATCAGAAAAGAGGATTGGGAGCCAGTCTGCTGGCAGAATTAGAAGAAAAGGCTGCAGAAGCTGGAGTAACTAGCATTACCTTGTCCACTAAATCTTATCAGGCCAAGGATTTTTACATCAAGCAAGGCTATGAAATCTACGCCAGTCTAGCAGATGTCCCGCAAAAGGGCATTACCAAATATCATTTTATCAAACGATTAAACTGAGCTATTTTCAATAAATGGAAGCCAATTTGGCTTCTGTTTTTTAATGTTTATTTGCATACATTCAGTATGTATGTTAAAATAAAGTTTAAGAAAAGGAGAACAAATGATTACCAGTTTATATCCGGTTTTAATGAGTGAAGACCTTAATCAAGCGGCACAATTTTTCGTTGACCATTTCCAATTTCAGGAAACCTTCCATTCAGATTGGTATATTAGTTTAAAGAATATCGAGAGTGGTTTTGAGCTTGCTTTTATTGATAGTAAGCATGGGACAGTGCCACAAGCCTACCAGTCTAAGGCGAGTGGCCTGATCATCAATATCGAAGTTGACAATGTGGATTGTCTTTATGAAGAATTGCGTCAGCAAGAAGAAATGGAGTTCCTTCTTCCCATTAAGAGTGAAGATTTTGGTCAGCGCCATTTCATTGTGAAAGCGCCGGGTTCTGTTTTGGTTGATGTAATTCAAGTCATTCCACCTAGTGCTGAGTTTGCGGCAAATTATTTGGAGAGTGAAGATGAATAAAAAACAGCAGGCTTCCTTAGAGACAAGCAAGAAAATATTAGCTATCGCCCGGAAACATTTTTCTTTAAAGGGTTTTTCAGAAACTTCCTTGGAAGAAATTGTAGATGAGTTGGGAATGACAAGAGGTGCACTTTATCACCATTTCGGGAATAAGAAGACTTTATTTACCGCCGTACTAGCACAAATTCAGTCCGAACTGGGGGCTTATGTAGAAAAAAACGCCCTGGAAGCACAGGATTCTTGGGAGCAGTTGGTGGAAGGCTGTGTTGCTTTTGTTCGTTTTGCGACCTTGACGGAAAATAAACGTATTCTCCTGCTTGATGGTCCCAATGTCGTTGAGTGGAAAGAGTGGCGTCGTCAGGACGAGGCTAATTCTTTCTTTCATTTGAGAGAGCAATTAGACATTTTATCTAAAGAAGGAAGACTTATCTCTATTGATCTGGATATGGCGGCTCATATGATTTCAGGTGCCTTGAATGAGTTGTCTCTTTTTCTAGCTGAGAAAGAGGAAGAAGCAGAAGTTAGAAAAGCAGTGAGAAGTCTGTTAAGGGGATTTAGAAATTATGGCGAAAAAGGTTAAAGATTATTATGATTTGGTTTATGCGGAGGATTTGGGCCGTCGCTTGCAAACAGTAACAGATAAATTTGATGCTCAGCATTTTATGTCTCTAGTTGAAAGCGAATTAGAGGCTTTGGAATTTACTCAGCGTCAAGAGTTGCTGGCAAGGAGTATCAAAGAATGCTTGCCGCTTTCTTATGCTGATTCTCTGAAGGTTTTTGAGCAGATACTTGGTCCGGAGTTAGAGGGCGGCTTGGGTATGTTCTCAGAAGGGTACTGGTTGTGGCCGATTGGCAAATACGTAGAACTTTACGGAAGTCAGGAATTCGAGCTGAGTGCAGCCTTCAGCAAGGAATTAACCAAGCGATTTACTGGAGAATTTTCCATGCGGCCCTTGCTGGCTAATTATCCTAAAGCTACCATGGATTTACTGCTAGAGTGGAGCCGAGATGAGAATATGCGCGTCCGCAGATTAGCCAGCGAGTGTATGCGTATCCGACTGCCTTGGGCTAAGAAGCAGACTGTGGTCTTAGATTATTTTGATGAGTTTACCGCTATTTTAAGGAATCTAAAGGATGATGCGGATAAATCAATCCAAAAAAGTGTCGCTAATAATCTGAATGATTTATACAAAGAAGATCCTGAAAAGTTTGAGTGTATCATTCAAGCTTGGCAAAAGGAAGAATTGAGTCCGAGTTGCGTTTGGATTATCAAGCATGCTTCGCGAACAAAAAATAAAGCAGAAAAATAAGCTTTGCTAGATTTAGCAAAGCTTATTTTTTAGTTGTCTTCGTCTGGTGTAAGCACCATCGGAATGATAATCGGTTCGCGCTCAGTGCTTTCGTAGAGGAAAGGACGCAAGGCGTTGACGATAGCGCCGCTGACAGATTGGACGCTGGCATCTTTATTCTTGAGTGCAATGCGAATAGCATTGAAGAGGATGCGCTGGCTTTGGCGAATGAGGTCACCTGATTCGCGCATGTAGATAAAGCCACGGCTGAGAATATCTGGACCGGCTAAAATCATCTTGGACTCAAAATCAACCGTCGCGACAGCCAGGACAACGCCGTCCTCTGACAGGTCTTTACGGTCGCGCAGGACTGCAGCTCCGATTTCACCAATGCGGTTCCCATCAACATAAATATCTTGAGCGTTGAAGCTGCCGGCAATACGGGCTGAGTCAGCTGTCAGAGCCAGCACATCACCATTGCTCATGATGAAGATATTGTCTTTTGGTACTCCAGTATCAACGGCTAGGCCTGCATGGACTTTTTGCATACGGTATTCACCATGGACTGGCATGAAATATTTAGGCTTGATTAAGCGGAGCATGAGTTTCTGCTCTTGTTGGCCACCGTGTCCAGAGGTGTGGATGTTGTTAATCTTACCGTGAATCACTTCTACACCAGCCTCGGAAATGATATTAATCAGCTTGTTAACGCTGGTCGTATTACCAGGGATAGGGCTAGATGAGAAGATAACTGTATCTCCTGGCTGCAGCTGAACCTGACGGTGGGTACCATTAGCAATCCGAGACAGGGCTGCCATCGGCTCACCCTGACTTCCGGTACACATAATCAGCACTTCGCCAGCTGGATAGTCCTTGAGTTCATTTGGCTCGATGAAGGTATCTTTAGGAACCTTGATATAGCCCAGCTCAATCCCGTTGACAATAGCCTTTTCCATGGATCTGCCAAAGACCGCAATCTTACGACCGGTCTTGACAGCAGCATCTGCTGCCTGCTGGAGCCGGAAGATGTTTGAGGCAAAGGAGGCGAAAATAATCCGTCCATGAATGCTTTCGATAATCTTCATGATAGACTGTCCGACCACTTTTTCGGAATTGGTAAAAGTAGGAACTTCAGCATTGGTCGAGTCAGATAGGAGACAGAGAACGCCTTCCTCACCCAGAGCAGCCATACGGTGCAAGTCTGCCGGCTCACCGACTGGTGTAAAGTCAAACTTGAAGTCACCGGTACAGACAATCTTACCCTGCGGGGTATGGATGACAATTCCCAAGGGCTCTGGAATAGAGTGGGTTGTCCGGAAGAAAGTAGCTTTCAGATGCTTGAACTGTAGTTCTGTGTTTTGATTGATTTCATAAAGCTTAGCATCGCGCAATAGACCATGCTCTTCTAGCTTACCGCGAATGAGAGCAAGAGCCAAAGGACCAGCATAGATAGGAACATTGGCTTGCTTGAGCAGGAAAGGAATACCGCCGATATGGTCCTCGTGCCCGTGGGTGATGAGGACAGCTTTTACGCGGTCAATATTTTCTACGATATAAGA
>NZ_CAURVL010000039.1:0-12417 GCF_963528215.1 uncultured Streptococcus sp. | reverse complement strand
AGTCAGCTTTTCGGACCTTATATGGATATGGAGTTTACCTTCGCAAATGGCCAGCTCTATCTTTTGCAAGCACGACCTATTACTACCTTGCTAGAAGGCCAGCAGATTATTCTGGATAACAGCAACATTGTCGAGAGCTATCCGGGCGTTTCTAGTCCTTTGACCATTAGCTTTATCCAGGAGGCCTATGCTAGCATTTTCCGCAGTCTGGCCCAGCGCTTGGTTGGTAAGGATGCCCCTGAGTTGGCTACCTATGAAGCCACCTTTCAAAATATGCTACAACCGGTCAACAGTCGGGTTTATTACCAGATTCAGAGCTGGTATCAGCTCTTGCAGCTTTTGCCTTTTTCGAAGAAAATCATTCCTATCTGGCAGGATATGCTGGGTGTTCGAGAGACAGAGGTACCTCAGATGCCGGTGCACCTTTCTGCTTTCAAACGCCTGCAAATCATGCTTCGCATTATTCGAGAGTTTTGGACGGCACCCAAGCAAATGCAGCAATTGGAAGAACAGTTTGCCCAGATTCAGCGCGAATACGAAGCGAGCTTTTCTCCCGACGCAGATGCGGAGACCTTGATTACCTTGGTCAGAAAGCTGAAAGAGGATATTCTGGCTCACTGGGACATTACGCTGGTCAATGACCTCTATGCTTTTGTCTATACTGGACTCCTGAAGAAGTCGCGTCGCAGTGGGGCTGTTCAGGCAGAAATTGCAGGGATTGAGCAGATTGAAAGTATGCGGCCAGCCTTGGCGCTGCAAGCTTTAACAGCTCAGCTCAAAGCAGAAGAAAATGCAGAGATTAGACAGGCCATGGCAAGTGAAAATCCAGCAGTCTTTCTAAATCGTCAGCATCCTTTGGTTCAAGAAATAGTCCATTTTATCCATGAATTTGGTGATCGGGCTCCGGAAGAGTTGAAGTTAGAAACCCCAACCTTTCGAACGCATCCAGAGCGTCTGCTCAAGCTCCTGCTGCAAATGTGCCAGCAAGAGGAGAAGAAGCTGGCTCCTCAGAAACTTGAAGAAGCTGAGCAAAAATCAGGCTGGTGGACGAATTTTCTTCGCAAGCGAGCCATGACTGGTGTTAAATATCGGGAAAGCTCCCGCTTAAACCGCACACGGATCTACGGCATGATGCGCCAGATTTTCCGAACTCTGGGCCAGCAATTAGCCGATCAAGGGCTGCTGGCTACGCCTGACGATGTTTTTTACCTGACAAAGGAAGAGCTGTTTGATCTGACCGGAAAGCCCAGAGATGTTAGTGGCTTGATAACCGAGCGTCGGGAGAAGTTGGAGGCTGATAAGGAACTACCAACCTTTAGTCGCTATGTTTTTGCTGGACGGGTCTTTGAGAAATACCTGAAACCGCAAAACCACACCAGCAGTCACAATACGGGTAATCAAGCCTTACAAGGGATTGGCTGCTCACCTGGCTGCGTTAAGGCTCAGGTTTTGGTCGTGGAAGATGTGCAAGAGATTGAGTCTGCTCAGGACCGGATTATCGTGACCAAGATGACCGATCCGGGCTGGGTTTATCTTCTGACCCAAGCCAAGGGTATCATTGCCGAGCAGGGGTCTTTGCTCTCGCACACGGCCATTATTTCCCGCGAGTTAGGGATTCCTTCCATTGTCAATGTCAGAGGTGCCTGCAGCCAGCTGCAAAATGGTGATTGGATTGAGATGGATGGACTGACTGGCAAGATTCGACTAATCAAGGAGGAAGACCATGCTGGAAATTAAACCAGTCAAATCCAATACGACAGAGCTGGCCGATTTTCTAGCCCTGCCCAAGCAGATTTACCAGCCAGACCACCTCATGCAGTCGGAAGAGGAAGAACTGGCTTTGATTGATGGCAGTCACCCGCTGAGTTCTGACTTAGATGCCTATGCCTTTATTGGCTATATGAACAGTCAGCCCTGCATTCGAGGACTTCTGACCTTTTATTCAGATGATGAGGCTGCTTACTTGGGATTTTTCGAGTCAATCGATGACCAGCAAATTGCATCTGCTTTTATTGAGCATTTAGCAGGTTTTGCTCGCAGTCTCGGAGCGATGAAGATAATTGGTCCCGTACAGGCAAGTTTTTGGCTGGGTTATCGAATGCAGCTGACTGGAACAGAGGAGCTCCCTTTTACTGGAGAACCTCATAATCCAGCCTATTATCCTGAGCTATGGCAGGCTGCAGGTTTTAAACTTAAGGAGCGCTATCTGTCCAATTTTTATCCCAAGGTCAGCAATCAAATTCATCAGGACAAGCTAGCTCATCGATTTGAGTCTTTTGAAGAAGCGGGTTTCACCATTTGCTCTCCCAAGAAGAAGGAGTGGGATCAAGCTTCGCTACAGGTTTTTGAGCTCCTCAATCAACTCTATCAAGATTTTCCAATTTATCGGTCTATTTCCAGTCAGCAGTTCAGTCAGATTTTTCAAAAATACCAGTATATTCTTGATTTTTCCATGGTTAAGCTGGCCTATAAGGAGGGCAAGCTAGCTGGTTTTCTGATTGCCATGCCGGACTACGGCTCTCTGGTTTATCAAAAACTGACTTCTCTCAACCTAGCTAAACTTTTTTGGACCAAGCGTTTTCCAAAACGATATATGATTATGTATCTAGGGGTAGATGAGGAATTCTTAGGATTGGGCTCTGCCTTGGCCTATCCGATTTTCAAAGAAGTGCAGAAGCGTCAAGCCTCAGCTATTGGAGCCTTGATTCATCAAAAAACAGTCACGCGCCACTATGCGGCAGAACTGCAAGGAGACAAGCATGAGTATGGTCTCTTTGAATTGGATTTGAACTCCTGACTAACAAAATAAATCATATTTTAAAAAACAAATTTTCTAACAGAAGATTTGTTTTTAATTTTTCAGGTAAAAATGAACACTATTTTCAGGCTGTTCAAAAACATGATGATTTCAGCCTTCAAAGATATATTTTTAAGCAAAAGCATTGAATTTTTGTAGGAAATTCTGTAAAATTTTAAGAGATTATTATATGAAGAAAAGGGAATTATTATGGAAAAAAGAATCACTGGTGATACGCTCCAGCGCTATTCTTTTAGAAAGTTATCAGTAGGATTGGTTTCTGCCACTATCGGAAGCTTCTTTTTGAGCACCGCAATAGGGGGAAATATAAGCACGGTTGAGGCTGCAGAAGTCTCAGCAGGCAAAACCGTTCCAGTTCAGTATCACTACGTAGTAGAGTCTGAACTGACTGAAGCTGAGAAGAATGCAGTTGTTAAGGAGCTTCCAAAGTTTGTGGAAGAAAACTCTGATGCTTATTATCTGGTTTACCGTCCAAAGACCCAGGGGCTTTCGGCAAAAAGTTTGCCAAAGACGGGCTACTCAAGTCTCTGGGAAGCAACTTTTGCAGCTGCTGGGCTGACTTTAGCAGTCTTAGTAATTGCACGAGGTAGAAATGGCAAGAGGTACCTGTCTTCTATTTTGCTAGTGACAGGTCTAGGCTCTATTCTCCTAGCTCCTTCTGTATTTGCAGTGACCAATATTGAATTAGCCGCCTACAATCAAAGGCTGAATTTGACAGTAGGAGATAAGCTGCCTGAGCCTTTAGAGATTGCTGGCTTCGAATATGTTGGCTATCTGAAAAGCGGTGAACAGGGCAAGGAAAATGCAGCAGGAAGTCATCAGCTTCCTACGGCACAGAAGGACTTGTCAGCTGTCGAAGTCGATCAGCAGGCAGGTAAATCTGCTAGTCTTTCTGGGAATCAGGGTACTGCCAACAAGCCTGTGTCTACTGAAACAGATAAATTGACCGAGCAAGAAAAAGAGATTATTGCAGCCAAAGAGCGCGAATTTGCTCGGCTTTCTCCAGTTACTGAAGTACCAGAGCTGGAATTCAAGAGCCAAGAAAGCAGCCAAACCCAAGTCCTGCCTTATCAAACAGAATACCAATATTCAAATGAACTCGCAGAGGGACAATCTCAGGTCATTCGCGCAGGTGTCGCTGGTACACGTACTGTTGTCACTCGCAATTATATTGCTGGTAAAGAAATTGTAAAAAGCGAAGTGATTTCAGACCAGGTAACTGCAGAGCCAGTTTCGGAAATTGTGTTGGTCGGAACTGCTGCAGTAAAATCTGTACCAAATGAAGCACCAGTGCATCAAGTCCCAGAATTGACGACTTATGGTACGACGCCCGATACTGCGCTTGTCCAAGAAGTCCCAGAGTTGACAACCTATGGCACTGCACCAGATACAGCGCCTGTAAATGAAGTTCCCGAATTAACGACCTATGGAACTACACCTGATGTTGCGCCCGTACAAGAAGCTCCAGAGTTAACGACTTATGGCACTGCACCAGATAGCGCACCTGTAAATGAAGTTCCCGAATTGACGACCTATGGCACAACGCCAGATACAGCACCGGTTCAAGAAGTGCCTGAGCTAACGACTTATGGCACTGCATCAGATGGTGCTCCAGTACAAGAAGTTCCGGAACTAACAACTTATGGTACCGCACCAGATGAAGCACCCGTGCATCAAGCCCCAGAATTAGAGCTGACTGCGACGGATGAAACCAGAAGAGAAAAGATAGATTTTTCCGTCGAAGAACAGTATACTGATGAGATTCCAGAAGGCAGTCGCCAAGTTGTCACACCAGGTGTACAGGGCGAGCGGGCGATTACCACTCGTATCTATACCTCGAATGGCCAAGAGGTTGACCGCCAAGTTTTATCAGATGAAGAAATTCTTGCAGCAGTCACTCAGATTATTAAGGTCGGAACAAGTAAGTCAAGCCTGATTCCAGCTGATGCTCCAAAGTTAGAAGGTCTACCAGAATACCCTCTAACTTACACGGATGAAACCCGTGTAGAGAAAATCAACTATACTATTCGTGAAGAAGAGACGGACGAGCTGGTTCGTGATGCCCGTCAGATTGCGACTCCAGGAGTGCAAGGCGAGCGAACAATCAAGACCCGTGTCTACAGCTCCAACGGTCAAGAAGTTGACCGTCAGGAACTTTCCAACGAGGAAACTTTAGCTCCTGTGACGCAGATTGTCAAAGTCGGAACGGCTAAATCAACCATGGTGCCAAACGATGCACCAAAAGAAGCAGCTTTGCCAGAGTATCCACTGACTTATACAGATGAAACGCGTGTTAAGAAAATTGGCTTTAACATCGAAGAGCAATATACGGATGAGTTGGTTCGCGATGCCCGTCAAATTGCGACCCCAGGTGTCCAAGGTGAACGAACCATCAAGACTCGTGTCTATAGCTCAAACGGCCAAGAAATCGACCGCCAAGAGTTGTCCAATGAGGAAACTCTAGCGCCAGTAACGCAAGTCGTCAAAGTTGGTACAGCTAAGCCGCACATGGTACCGAACGATGCGCCAAAAGCAGACGCTTTGCCAGAGTATCCATTAATATACACGGATGAAACGCGTGTAGAGAAAATTGCCTTTAACATCGAGGAACAATACACCGATGAATTGCCTCAGGACTCTCGCCAAATCGTCACTCTAGGCGTTGAGGGCGAACGGACGATTAAGACTCGTGTCTACAGTTCCAACGGCCAAGAAGTTGTCCGCCAGGAGTTATCGAATGAGGAAACACTGGCTCCGGTAACGCAAGTTGTCAAAGTTGGAACAGCTAAGCCACACATGGTACCGAACGATGCGCTGAAAGCAGACGCCTTGCCAGAGTATCCACTGACCTATACAGACGAAACGCGTGTAGAGAAAATAGCCTTTAACATCGAGGAACAATACACCGATGAATTGCCTCAGGACGCCCGTCAAATTGTGACTCCAGGAGTGCAAGGTGAGCGAACAATCAAGACCCGTGTCTACAGTTCCAACGGTCAAGAAATTGATCGTCAAGAGCTTTCTAATGAAGAAACTCTGGCTCCAGTAACGCAGGTTGTCAAAGTTGGAACAGCTAAGCCAAGTATGGTACCAAACGAGGCACCAAAAGCAGACACTTTGCCAGAGTATCCATTGACTTACACGGACGAAACGCGTGTAGAGAAAGTAGCCTTTAACATCGAGGAGCAATACACTGATGAATTGCCACAGGATGCCCGCCAAATCGCGACTCCAGGCGTACAAGGCGAACGGACAATCAAGACTCGTGTCTACAGTTCCAATGGTCAAGAAATCGACCGCCAAGAGCTTTCTAACGAGGAAACTCTTGCTCCTGTTACTCAAATTGTTAAGGTCGGAACGGCTAAGCCAACCATGGTTCCGAACGATGCGCCAAAAGCAGACGCTTTGCCAGAATATCTGCTAACTTACACAGATGAAACGCGTGTTGAGAAAATTGCCTTCAATATTGAAGAACAATACACTGATGAATTGCCACAGGACGCCCGTCAAATCGCGACTCCGGGAGTTCAAGGTGAGAGAACAATAAAGACTCGCGTCTATAGTTCCAACGGTCAAGAAATTGAGCACCAAGAGTTGTCCAATGAGGAAACTCTAGCTCCGGTAACGCAAGTTGTTAAAGTTGGTACAGCTAAGCCACATATGGTTCCAAGTGAGGCTCCGAAAGAAGCAGCTTTGCCAGAGTATCCACTGACCTACATGGACGAAACCCGCGTAGAGAAAATCAACTTCACGATTCGTGAAGAAGAGACCGACGAGTTAGTTCGAGATGCTCGCCAAATCGCAACCCCAGGTATTCAGGGTGAGCGTACCATTAAGACTCGCGTATACAGCTCTAATGGCCAAGAAATTGACCGTCAAGAGATCTCAAACGAAGAAACTCTAGCACCTGTTACTCAAGTTGTCAAAGTTGGTACAGCTAAGCCACATATGGTACCGAATGATGCACCAAAAACAGACGCTTTACCAGAGTATCCACTGACTTACACGGACGAAACCCGCGTAGAGAAAATTAACTTCACCATTCACGAAGAAGAGACTGACGAGCTGGTTCGTGATGTTCGCCAAATCGCAACCCCAGGTGTGCAAGGCGAGCGAACCATCAAGACTCGCATCTACAGTTCCAACGGTCAAGAAATCGAACGCCAGGAGCTTTCAAACGAGGAAACTCTAGCTCCGGTAACACAAGTTGTCAAAGTCGGTACCGCTAAACCAACCATGGTACTGAACGATGCACCGAAAGAAGAAGCTCTTCCAGAGTATCCGCTGACTTACACGGACGAAACTAGAGTTGAAAAAATCAACTTCACCATTCGTGAAGAAGAGACTGACGAGCTAGTCCAAGGTACTCGTCAAATTGCCACTCCAGGTGTTGAGGGCGAGCGAACTATCAAGACCCGTATCTACAGTTCCAACGGTCAAGAAGTTGACCGTCAGGAGCTGTCTAACGAAGAAACTCTAGCTCCAGTTACTCAAGTTATCAAAATTGGCACGGCTAAGCCAACCATGGTACCAAACGATGCACCGAAAGAAGAAGCTCTTCCAGAGTATCCACTGACTTACACCGACGAAACGCGTGTTGAAAAAATCAACTTCACCATTCGTGAAGAAGAAACGGACGAATTGGTTCGAGATGACCGTCAAATTGCGACTCTAGGAGTTCAAGGTGAACGTACCATTAAGACTCGCGTATACAGCTCTAATGGCCAAGAAATTGACCGTCAAGAGATCTCAAACGAAGAAACTCTAGCACCTGTTACTCAAATTGTCAAAGTCGGTACCGCTAAGACACATATAGTACCGAATGAAGCACCAAAAGTAGAAACTTTAGAAGAATTCGATTTAATTCCACTGCACAATCTATTAGCGGAAGCAGATCAGATTAAAGCTCAGGCACGTTATTTCAATGATAGTCAGAGTCATCAATCTAGCTATGATACTGCTTTGACAGCGGGTCAAGCGCTTCTGAGTCAATCACATGCTAGCCAAGCAGAAGTTAACCAACTGGTGGAACAAATCAACCAAGCTAAAGCTCAGTTAAGCGGTCTTGAAGTTGTCAAAACGGCTCTTCAAACAGAGTACGATTTAAATCCAATTGTTAAAGCAACTGCTAAATATAAAAATGCGGATTCAGATAAGCAGACAGCTTATACTGATGAATTGACCAAGGCAGAAGGAGTTCTGAATAATCAAACTGCAACACAAGTGCAGGTCAATCAAGCATTTGCTAGCCTGACAGCAGCCAAAGAAGCTCTAAATGGAGTGCCTAAAGTTAAGCCGACAGTTTCTATTCTAAGTTTGACAGAAAATGCAGACGACAAGTCGGTTACAGTCCAATATAGATTAGAAGACCAGACCCAGTCCTTCCGCTCAGCGACTGCTGAATTGTACCAGGGAGATCAGCTCGTCCGAACTCTTCCGATTACCAATTTCGCAGGAAGTCTGAAAATCGGCGACTTAGACTACTACACAGGCTATACCCTGAAAACCAAGCTTACTTATGAACTGGATAATGGCAGCTTCACAGATTTTGAAACGGACAGCCGCAATTTTGAATTGGAATACAAGAAGATTGCCTTCCGAGATATTGATTCGGTCGAGTTTTACAGAAAAGAAAACGACCAGTTTAAGCGCGTCGTGTCCATGAGCTCTATGCCTACGGATCTGTCTCCCTACTTTGTCAAAGTCAAATCAAGCGAATCTAAGGAAATGCTCCTGCCGGTTCACAGCATAGCGGAAAGCCATAAGGATGGCAGGGATGTCTATAAGGTGACCGTTTCTCTTCCTGAGCTGGTACAAGAAGGTGAGACAGGCTATAAGTCTGGCTATGACTTCTATATCAGTAAGGCAGCTGTTCCTAGTCAGCAAAATGTCTACACCAGCTTTGCTAGTTTGGTAGACGCTATGAAGCAAAATATGGCTGGCAACTATGTTCTGGGAGCAGATTTGGATGCTAGCGAGGTCAGTCTGGCTCCTGCAGATTATGTCTACCTCAAAGGGAACTTCACAGGCAGTCTGACAGGTAACCATAATGGCAAGCAGTACGCGATTTATAATCTGGCCAAGCCTTTATTTGAAAACCTCAAGAGTGGTTCCTCTATTTCTAATCTGGACCTGAAAGAGGTCAATATTGTAGGCACCTATGACTCAGCCGCTCTGGCTCGTAATTCAGAAAATGCTCGAATCACAGATGTTTCAGTCCAAGGTAGAGTAGAAGTAAAAGAAAATGCTTCACAGGTAGCAGGTTTGGTCGTTATTGCTAACAATACCCAAATTTCCAATAGCTCCTTTACTGGAACTATCGTGTCAAATGATAAACAGGGTAAAGAATACAATGTCGGTGGTTTGGTTGCCAATCTCAAGGGAGGAAACTCCTTGATTAGCCAAAGCAGGGCAGATGTGACTATTCTAGCAGGCGCTAGAGCCAACAACCAACGCTTTGGAGGTCTGGTTGGCCGTTTAGAAAACAATGCCCGCATCAGCCGCTCTTATGTAGCTGGTAAGATTCAAAACTCTACTAAGAACGGTCAGATTGGTGGCGTAGTTGGTTCCAATTACTTCAATGGCTTAATTGATAATGTCATCAGCAATGTCAGCGGTACAAATGTTTACAGTATTTCTGGCGATCAGGGATATGAGAATAACCGTATCACAGAAGCTTATGCCGTTGAAGGGAATAAAACGCTGGAAAATGACAAGTTTGTCACTTCAACACTGACTCTGAACGAGGCAGAAGAGAAGCTAGCTAGCTTAGACATTACGACCACGCTGGAAGACACGAATCTCAACCTTTATTCTGTCAACTATGCCCAGGAAAAGAATGCTCGAGAAGACCGTTTAATAGCTTATGCTAACATGGAAAAACTCCTTCCGTTCTACAATAAGGAGACCATCGTTGCCTATGGAAATAAACTTCCAGATCATCACAAGCTCAATACAGAGTATTTGCTGGATGTTGTTCCGATGAAGGGCGACCAGATTATCACTGATATCAATAGCAATAAGACAGGAATTAACCGTCTGATGCTGCACTTTGAGGATAATACGGTTGACTATCTGGATCTGACCTATAAGGGAGATTTCAAATATAAGGCAATTGCAGAGTACAGTGTAAATGGCTTAGACCTCCTTTATACTCCGGAAGCTTTCCTATCAGACTACAGCAGGGTTCTTAATCAAGTGCTGCCAGAGTTGAACAAGGTTGTCCTTGACTCACCAACTATGAGAACTGTTTTAGGTGTGAATGCTGACACTTCTCTGGATGAACTCTATCTGGATACTGCCTTTGACCAAGTCAAGACCAAGCTGTCAGAAGAGTTGCGCAAGGTACTAGCTATGGACAAGTCTATCAATACGGAAGGCAATGTTGTAGCAGACTATATAGCTCAGCAAATTAAAGACAATAAAGAAGCCTTCTTACTTGGTCTAACCTATCTCAACCGTTGGTATAATATCAACTATGACAATATCAATGTCAAGGATTTGTCAGCCTATAAATTTGACTTCTTTGGAAATCATAATGCTTCAACCTTAGATACCATCATTTCACTTGGTAAGTCAGGCATGAACAATCTTAAAGCTAAGAACAACTATATGGCTTATGATGCCTCGCTTTCTGAAGCGACTGGTAAACGAGGGCTCTTCAATTATCTAGAAAGTTATCGTCAGCTCTTCCTACCGGACAAGTCCAATAATGAATGGCTCAAGACCAATACAAAAGCCTACATCATTGAGGCTAAGTCGGATATAGCAGAAGCGAGACAGCTTCAGGATGCAGCCGAGGACAAGAGTAAGTATTCTGTCGGCGTTTACGACAAGATTACTGCTGATAACTGGGAACACAAGGGCATGCTCTTGCCACTCTTGACCATGACTGAGAAGGGTGTCTATGCTATCTCCAATATGTCTACCATCTCCATGGGGGCTTATGACCGTTATCGCCTTGATGCCAATGGCAGGGTTCGGACAGATGCAGAGCTAGCTGAATTTGTCGAAGACAGAGTTAGAAAAACTGCTGAATACCAGCGCGATCACTATGACTTCTGGTATAAGATTCTAAGCGATGAAAGCAAGGACAAGCTCTTCCGTTCTGTTCTGGTTTACGATGGATTCTCATTGGTTGACAAGACTGGTCAAAGATATTGGGCTCCAGCTAATGACAAAAAATCACTGGCTATGCAGGAGTTCTTTGGACCAGCCGGCAAGTGGTATCCTAGCAAGGGCTATAATGCCTATGCTACAGGAAGTGTAACCCACTTTGATGCAGCTAAATTGTTAGAAGACTATGGTAACTCTGTCTACACGCATGAAATGACCCATAATTCTGACGGTGGCATTTACTTTGAGGGCAATGGCCGCCGCGAAGGTCTGGGAGCTGAGCTTTATGCTCGCGGACTCCTGCAGTCCACTCCAAGTGCAGATGAAGCAACCATTACACTCAATACCCTCTTCAAGGTGGACAAGGATTCTAAGACGCGTCTACACACATATAACTTCAAGGAACGCGTTCAAAATGCAGAAGACCTGCAACACTATGTCCATGGTATGTTTGATATGATTTACACGCTGGATTACCTAGAAGGTACTTCTATGCTTAAGCAGAGTGATGATGCGAAACTTCAGTGGTTCAGAAAGATGGAGAATTACTATATTACTGATAAGTATGGTAAGGAAACCCACGCTGGAAACCAGACACGAACCTTCACTGCTGAAGAAATCAAGCAGCTGAAGACCTTTGACTCTTTGATTGAAAATGATGTTATCACTCGTCGGGAGAATAAGGAAAGTGGTAAGTATGCACGAAATGGCTATCTCAGTCTCAGTCTCTTCTCACCAATCTACTCAGCCTTGAGCAATCCAAATGGAGCGCCGGGTGACGTTATGTTCCGCCGCACAGCCTATGAGTTGCTGGCAGCCAAGGGTTACCATGAAGGATTTATCCCTTATGTTTCTGGTAAGTACTCTAAGGAAGCCTTTGATGAAGGCAAGAAAACGTGGGATGGATGGTCCGGAAGAGATGTTGGTCTGATAACAGACCAGAAAGTCTTGGAAAATGTATTCAAAGGTGAATATGACTCTTGGGTAGCCTTCAAGAAGGCTATGTATAAGGAGCGGATTGATCAGCTGACCAAGATCAAGCCAATCACCATTGAGTACGAACTCAGAAATCCAAACAGTACTAAGAAAGTAACCATTCGCTCTTATGCAGATATGCAAAGGCTGATGGACGAAGCAGTAGCAGAGGATGTACGCAACATTACCAATGCTACCAGCCGTGTTGATGCTAGCTGGGTCAACCTGCTCAAGAAGAAGATATATAATGCTTATCTTCGTGAAACAGACGACTTCAGACAGTCAATCTTTAATAAGTGAGCAATTTAATACTAGCTAAGGAAACTTAGCTAGTATTTTTTTTACTTTTTCCTTGATTTTTGAATTAGGATATGGTTAAATACTTTAAAGAAACAAATGTTGCGCAACAAATGTATCAGAAAGGGATGTCATGCCTCCAAAAAATAAATTTACCAAAGAAGAAATCATTGAAGCTTGTCTAGATCTTGTTCGAGAAGAGGGGAAGTCGG
>NZ_CAURVL010000038.1:0-12957 GCF_963528215.1 uncultured Streptococcus sp. | reverse complement strand
CTGAGGTTGTCTTGGACCTTGCTAAAGAGTAAGTTGAGGGCATTTTTTGCTTCTTCCAGTTCTTCTGGAGCATTTGAAGCCTTGAGCGCTAGGAGCTTGCCACCCACTTTTAGATAGGGAATGGTCAGCTCAGACAGAACCTGCATCCGAGCAACCGCACGAGCAGTGACCAGGTCAAATTGAGCCCGAAAAGCCTTGTCCTGAGCAAAGTCTTCTGCGCGGCCGTGGTAGAAGTGAACCTTGTCCAGCTCGAGCTCCTCTGCCAGCAGTTTGAGAAAGTTGATTCGTTTGTTGAGCGAGTCAATGATAGTCACATCCATCTGAGGACAGATGATTTTCATAGGGAGACTGGGAAAGCCGGCACCGGCGCCGATATCCAGCAGTTTAAGCTCTTGATTATCGATCAGGCCTTGCAAAACGGGCGCTATTGAATCATAGAAATGCTTGAGATAGACTTCATTTTTCTCGGTGATAGCTGTAAGATTGATTTTTTCATTCCATTCGACCAAGAGTTCAAAATAACGCTCAAACTGGTCTTTCTGGTGGTCGGTCAGCTCGATTCCCTGCTCGTTCAATAGCTGATAAAATTCTTGCGGTGTCATAGTTTCATCCTTGTCTGTCAATGTTCATTCTATTATATCATAAAAAGGAGACCCCGGCATTCTACCAAAGGGCCTCTTTTCTTATATGCCAATCTGATTGAGCTCCGCCAAGAGCAGCTGGCGCCGCTCATCCTGATTAGCGGTTTGGTCAAAGAGAACTTCTTTTTTTATCTTGCCATCTAAAATGAGCAGGACCTTGTCGGCATAGGTAGCCACACTGGCATCGTGCGTCACTAGGAGAATACTGTCACCCTGCTGGTGGAAGTGCTGCATGAGTTCCATAGCTTGACGGCCAGCCAGAGAGTTAAGCGCTCCTGTCGGCTCGTCAGCAAAAATGATTCGAGGCTGGTTCATGAGAGCCCGGCAGATGCCGGCTCGCTGGAGCTGGCCGCCCGATACCTGATGGATAGAGCGGTGAGCAATGTTCTTAATGCCAGTCAGAGCCATTAACTCCTTGGCTCGCTCATAGGCTGCCTTTCGCTCGCTGCTTTTCTTACCAATGATACTTGGTAGGCAGATATTGTCTAGGATATTGAGATTTTTCAGGAAGGTTGCCTGCTGGAAGACAAAGCCGAAAGACTCTCTTCGAAGGCGGTCCAAGTCCTTGTCTTTCATGGCTAGCAAGTCCTGTCCCTCGTAAAGAATCTGGCCTTGGTCAGGTCTATCAATGGTGGATAGAAGATTGAGAAGAGTGGATTTCCCACAGCCAGAAGGTCCCATGATGGCGATGAATTGGCCGCTTTCAATCTCCAGCGACAAATCACGGAGAATGGGCTCCTGATTTTCCTGATAGCTTTTGCTGAGGTTGTGTGCTTCTAATAACATAGGCTTCTCCTCGGATGTAAAATAAATGCTAAGTGCTCGAAAGCTATCTGCTTAAGGTCAATGTTCCTTTAGATAACGTCCAATTTCCAGCTTGTTCAGCGCTCGGAGACTGATGTGTGCTGCTGTAAGTCCGCTAAGAAGCAGAGCCAGCGGTGTCCATAGAAAAGTAAGGGACTTATTGATGATGAGCTGGAGTTTGCTGATACCGAAGCTGCTGAGCAGCAGACTGCAGACTTCTTGCCCTAGACTAAGGAGCAGCAGGTCGGCTATTGCCAGAGCCAGCATCAAGATGAAGCAGACGGCGAGCAGGTAGTGGCTCCTGAGTCGCTCACTGCCAAATCCCAGCATCCGATAAAGTGCCAAGTCAGCTTGGTCCTTGGTGAAAATCATATAGACAAAGAGGGTCATAAGGATGAAGATGATTCCCAGTCCTGTCCAGAAGACACTGGTCTGAATCAGGCGGAGCATGGCTAGAGTGTCATCAAAAGTCTGATGGAAAAAGTCTTCTACGTCGGTTAATTTATAATTGGAATAGTGTTTTTTCCATTCGTTGATTTTTTTAGTTTTGTTGCTAGCATCTTTAAGACGAATGGTCGTCAGACTATTGAGCGTTTGTGCTTGCTGTGTCACAAATACAGCCTTGGCGGTCTTTCCGCCGTAGGTCAGGTCCGAATAGATACCGACTACTTTTAGTTTTCTGGCTTGACCGTCTATCGTCAAGGTCAGGCTGTCTCCTACTTTT
The DNA here is from genome assembly GCF_963528215.1 of uncultured Streptococcus sp. Taxonomy (GTDB): domain Bacteria; phylum Bacillota; class Bacilli; order Lactobacillales; family Streptococcaceae; genus Streptococcus. The sequence continues at coordinate 10,788 of NZ_CAURVL010000038.1, read as the reverse complement.
AGCTTGAGCTCTTCTGCTTTAAGCTTGGAGAGGGCAATTTCATGCTCGTTTTTAGGATAGCGGCCTTGGCTGTATTTGACTGGAAATCCTGCATGGTTTCCCAGAGTTACCCGCAACTGCTGTGTTTGGCCTTGCTGGTCTTGATAGGAGAAATTCTGGCTCTGGTACTGATTAATTTCTGCTATATCCTTGTCTGCCTGCAGTTCTTTCAGAAGCTGGGCAGCCTTGGTATCGATATCTTCAGTCTGAGAAATATCAACCAACACATCTGCCTGACCAGCTCCCATATACTGGATGAAATTTTTGTCCATCACAGTGCTGTAGAGGCTGGCTGGCAGGAGGATAAGCAGGCTAATCAAACTGACAATGAGCAAGATAGTCAAATAGAGTTTCTTATGATTGAGAATTGTTTTCAGAGCGAAATAGGGTCTGTCTAAAAAGGGAATAGTCGGTAAGCCCATTTTCGGAGTAGAACGCGTCTCGGTCAGACTGTTGGAAGAAGCTAATCTTAAAGCTTGACCGGGCATCATTTTCTTAAAAGAGCTTAGAGGCCGGGCAGTTAGCCAGAAGACCAAGAGACAGAGCAGCAGAGCCACTAGCATTTCCAAAAGATAGCTATAGAAGGGCGTCGGACTTTGCCCCATAGACAGTGCCATCTGCTTTTTAAAAGGACCACTCAGAAGAAAGGACAGTCCCCAGCCTGCGATGGTTGCTAGAGCCAGACAGAAATAATACTTGGTCAGGTAGACTCTGCTGATAAATCTTTGGGGCAGCCCCATCACTTTCATAACAGCAATCTGCTGCAGTTCTTCTTGAATCTTGGTCAAGAGGGCAAAGCGCATGCAGAGAAAGGTGATGCCAATGATGGCCACAACCAGCAGCCCCATGACTAGGATGACTAGAGCATCATTGAAGCCGTTAATCATCTCAATAGTCGGATAGATAATCATAGGCGGCCCGTTGGACTCGAGGTCAGCATTTTTATAGGCCTGCTCGATGGTAGAAATCTGGCTAAGCTTATGCACTCGAAAAGCAATCAGGTTTTCATTAGATGCAAATGCTTCTTTTTTCAGAGTCTGCAAATCAGTCTGCGAGATGAGGAAGCGCTTGGAGGAGACTAGACCAGCATTCATCTGGGCATCTCGGATAAAGCCCTTGACAGTCAGCTCTAGCTTGCCGACTCTTATTTTGTCGCCGATTTTGATTTTTCCGCTATTGTAATAATAAAGGGGGATATATACTTGCCCCGGCCGAGGCTGGGCTGGCTGGTTATTCTGATCTAGCAGAAAGTCAAAGTTTTGGTTTTGACTGGAAAAGCCATTATCTTGCGAGCTGTCCTGAAGTGAGTCTTTCTCATTGATGCGGATGGCTGATCCTTCCACATTGACAAAGTCGGTCAGCTGCCAAGAGACAATTTCAGCATGCTGCTGGACAAAGTTTTTCAGACGTTTTCGGTCGACGCTTCCGCTGTGCATTTGTAAGAGATGAGGGCTTTTAGCTGTTTCTACAAAGCGCTCAATTGAGCTAGTTAGACTGACGGTCAGGCGTGTAGCTGCAAAGCTTAGGGTCAGAGTCAGAAGCAGGAAAAGCCCAATGACCAGCATGCTGACTTTGTTTTCTTTTAAATCATTTTTTATCAAGCGTTGAAACATATTCCAGCTCCTTTACTGAACGTGCTCGGGAGAGCAGGTAAGCACCGATGCTGATAGAGATACCGGATAGGATAAAGAGCAGACCGTAGCCTCTGCCTCCTCCAACACCGATGACTTTTCCGACAGAATTTGCCAGCCAGCCAAAGTAAGTCAGCGAGGGTTTGAAAAGTGTATCCGCAACCCAACCCATGCCGGCATAAGCTAGCACATAGCCCAGCTGAGAAATAATGCCAATGGTTCCCCAGACCTTGCCTTGATCGGCTTTGTTAATATTGATGCGGACCAGGTAGTCAATGGCTGTATTGGCAAAAGGCAGAGCAGCAAAGAGGAGAAAGCCAAAGCTGCAAATCCAGATGAAGTTTTCCTTCATTCCCAGCCCAACCATGAAGAGCCCCAGTAGAAATAGAGATAGGCAGAGCATACGATGGAAGTGTTTTTTGATAGCAAATATCCCCAGAACCAAGCCTCCAATCAGCATACCACTGCTAGAGATGGTCATCACCCAGCCGGTTGTTTTGGCGTCTGAGAAAGCCAATACCAAGGGAGAAAGCAGGATTTGGACTGTTCCCAGAAAGAAGGAAAAGCCTGTTCCAGCTAAGACTAAAAACCAGATGCCTTTTTTTCCATAGACGATTTGAAAACCTTTAAGGAAATCAGCCCAGAAACGGCTATCACTGCTATAAACTTGTGAATGAATGGCCCGTCGGGCTAGCAAGGTGCAGGCTACTGTCACGAAAATGGTCGAAAAATCCAGCAACAGAATCGTGCTGATATGTCCACTCGCCAAAATCATTCCAGCCAAGGCTGGTGAAATCAGATAGCGGGCAATGCCATTAATCTGGGACAAACCAGTTGCTTTTGATAACTGATCTTCCGGCAGCAAGTCGGAAATCGTAGCTCGAAAGGCCGGATTGACCAAGGCTGAAAAGAGCGAACTAATTGCAGCTCCGATACAGATAAAAATCAAAGCAGGATTCTTCAGACTAAAGTAAATCCAGAGAACTCCTAAGCCTGACAGACCATCCCCCAGAGCCATCAGCAATCTTCGGTCATAGCGATCTGCCAGAATTCCAGCCAGAGGAGTAACCAAAAGACCGGGTAGAAAAGCACAAAGCGTAACAAAAGAAGAAACAGAAACCAAACCGGTCAGCTGGAAGATATAAACTCCTAAAGCGAAAGAAGTCATACCAGAGCCGATTTCCGAGATGAAGCTTCCTATCCAAATCAATAAAAAGAGTCTAAAGCCTGATTGTTTCATAGTTGCCTCCTAATCTTGTGATGTCAAGTAAGTGTAAATAGTAAATCTAGTAATTAGCTGTCTAGCTGCTTTGTGTCTGAATCAAAGATAGAAAGGAATTGAAGTAGCCTTGCCGGCTGTGAAAAATAGTTTCTAAAAGATAGAGAAAAGCCTGTAGTTTTTGCTGCTGTTTTTCTGGGGGGAGAGCCTGAAAACTGCTGCCAAAAGCTTGTAGTGAATAAGTAAGAATCATTTCCAGGCTTTCGTAGGGATAATCAGTCTTCATGTCTCCAGCAGCGATGCCGTCTTGGATGATGGGAAGTAAAATCTGAGGTGCCCGTTCAAGAAGAATTTGATTGGTCTTTTCGTGCAGGAGCGCATTTTGCGGCTGATTGAGATGCAGCAGCACTTCCTCTCCCTCTTGATGATTAAGATTCAGAGCAGCCATGCTGCCAAACAAGCGCTCTAGGACAGTTAGTTCACGATTATTGGCAAAGGCTTGAGAAGCCGTAAATGCTTGTTCAATAGTTCGCTCAATGATGGCATCCATTATCTCTTCTTTAGAAGAAAAGTAATAGTAGAGAGTACCGCGGGCGATTTGAGTCGCTTCTAAAATCTGGGAGATAGAGGTCTGGTCAAAGCCTTGCTCCATAAAAAGCTTTTGTGCGGTATCTAAGATAAAGTCTTTTTTATTAGCCATGCTTGCATCCTTTTTATTAGTAAAATTTTATTCGACCGACAGTCGGTTTATTCTTTCCTTTATCGTACATCTTTTCTAAATCCATGTCAAGAATAAAGACACTTCCACTATTTTTTGATATAATAAGTCTAATCAAAATTGAAGGAGTATATCATGACTTTTATTATTATTCTTATTATTGTCGCGGTTTTAGCATTCTTCGTTGTTGGTGCTTACAATACCTTGGTTAAAAGCCGCATGCAGACTCAGGAAGCTTGGAGCCAGATTGATGTGCAGCTCAAGCGTCGTAATGACCTGATTCCTAACCTCTTGGAAACGGTCAAAGGCTATGGCAAGTACGAGCAGGCAACCTTGGAAAAGGTAACACAACTGCGCAGCCAGGTAGCTTCAGCTGCTTCACCAGCCGAAGCCATGCAAGCCAGCGACGCCCTTTCTCGTCAGATTTCTGGAATCTTTGCAGTAGCTGAAAGCTATCCAGATCTGAAAGCAAATACCAACTACTTGAAATTGCAGGAGGAGCTGACTAATACTGAAAATAAAATCGCTTATTCTCGTCAGCTTTATAATTCAGTAACTAGCAACTACAATGTCAAGCTGGAAACTTTCCCAAGCAATATTGTTGCAGGAATGTTTGGCTTTAAAGCTGCGGACTTCCTCAAGACACCAGAAGAAGAAAAGGCTGTGCCAAAAGTTGACTTTGGCAGCACTGGACTAGGTGACTAAGATGCTATTTGATCAAATTGCCAGCAATAAAAGGAGGACTTGGCTCCTCCTTATCGCTTTTTTCGGTCTCCTGGCTCTCCTTGGAGCAGCTATTGGCTATCTCTGGCTGCGGTCTGCTGTAGGTGGTATCTTGCTAGCCTTGATCATAGGAGCGATTTATGCCGGAGTGATGATTTTTCAGTCTACAGAAGTGGTTATGGCTATGAACGGGGCTCGCGAGGTCTCTGAGCAGGAAGCGCCCGAACTCTATCATATTGTTCAAGATATGGCCATGGTCGCTCAGATTCCTATGCCGCGTGTCTATATCGTAGAGGATCCCTCTCCCAATGCTTTTGCGACCGGATCTAAGCCTGAAAATGCAGCTGTCGCAGCAACGACGGGTATCTTGCAAATCATGAATCGTGAGGAGCTTGAGGGAGTGATAGGCCATGAAGTCAGTCATATTCGCAATTACGATATCCGAATTTCAACGATTGCTGTGGCTTTGGCCAGTGCTATTACTATGTTGTCTAGCCTAGCTGGCCGTATGATGTGGTTTGGTGGCGGCCGGCGCAGTAGTAATGATCGAGATAACGATAGTGGTTTGGGAATTATTCTCCTTATCGTATCACTGATTGCCATCATTCTGGCACCTTTGGCAGCTACCTTAGTGCAGTTGGCCATTTCTCGTCAACGGGAGTTTCTGGCTGATGCTTCCAGTGTAGAGCTGACCCGCAATCCGCAAGGGATGATTAATGCCCTACTTAAGCTGGATCGCAGCGAGCCTATGGAGCATCATGTCGATGATGCCAGTGCAGCTCTCTATATCAGCGACCCGAAGAAAGAAGGCGGACTGAAGAAACTCTTCTATACGCACCCTCCTATTTCAGAGCGGGTGGAGCGATTGAGACATATGTAAAAATTGGGAAACTTAAATTATTCCCAAAAGTTAGATAAATAACTAGTAAAAGGATTTAGTTCTGCATTGGGGAGGACTAAGTCCTTTTCATTTTGCTTCCTTTAACTCATGTCTAAAAAATATTCGTTTAGATTTTGTTACAGTTTTATTTCAGTCATCCATAAACCTTAGATTGTCCAAGTTTATTTTTGTATAAGTAAGGAGGCTAGATTTAAAAAAGCCAGTGTTTTCAAGTTGTCAGGTTGAACCCTCCTGACTTTCTTATAAAATTAGCATTTTCTTGAAAACCATAAAATTTTCAGAAAAGTCACTATATTGAGTTATTTTATTGTTCAAGTTAATCTATTTGTATCATTTAGAAATACAAAGTAGTTTTTTTGTAACAAAACAGAAATATATTACTAGTATATTAAATTTAGTAAAAAATTTTATTGCATATATGAAACCGGGGGTTCGGTATGTTGAAAACATTTGGAAAAATTTTCAAAGTCATTAGAGAATCAAAAAACATGTCTCTTAAAGAAGCGGCGGCCGGAGATATTTCAGTGGCTCAATTGTCCCGTTTTGAGCGGGGAGTCAGCGGTATCACGCTTGATTCTTTCTATTGCTGCTTGAAGAATATGGCTGTTTCTCTAGACGAGTTCCAGTATGTTTACCATAATTACATTGAGGCAGATGATGCGCTTTTCTCAAAAAAAGTAGCTGATGCTTATCAGGAAAACAATGTCGTCAAGCTCCAAAGTATTTTGGCTAGCTCAGAAGCTTTGGCTGAAAAGTTCCCTGAGAAGAAGAACTATAGGCTCAATACAATTGTTGTTAGAGCAGTATTGTCTTCCTGCAGTCCAGATTTTCAGATTAGCAAGAAAGATACAGAATTGCTGACTGACTATCTCTTTTCCGTCGAGGAGTGGGGACGTTATGAACTCTGGCTCTTTACTAATAGTGTAGATTTACTGACCTTGGAAACACTGGAAACCTTTGCTAGTGAGATGATTAATCGCACCCAGTTTTATAATGACCTACCAGAGAACCGCCGGCGTATTATTAAGATGCTACTTAATGTTATCAGCGTCTGCATAGAGGGAAATCATTTGCAGGTTGCTATGAGATTCCTCAATTATCTTGATCATTCTAAAATCCCTGAGACAGATCTCTATGAACGGATGCTGATTAAGTATCATAGGGCCCTTTATTCCTACAAGGTTGGGAATAGCCATGCTCTAAACGATATTGAGCAATGCTTATCTTTTTTGGAATTCTTAGATTCCTTTGGTGTTGCCCAGAAGCTCAAAGCTCAGTTTGAAAGAATTTGCCGATCACAGTTGCAGATGTGCAAATAAAATAGACTCATTTCTAAAAATATACTAGAATAAGAGTATAACTTTATACCAAATTCAGAAGGAGGTTTTATGATGGAGAAAAAAATTCATTATAAGATGCATAAAGTTAAGAAGAACTGGGTAGCCATCGGTGTGACTACCTTAGCACTTATTGTAGCACCAAAAGTACTTGGTCTCGAAGCAGGTCTTGTCCATGCCGATGATGTTAAGCAGGTGGCAGTTCAAGAACCAGCTGCAGCTCAGGATATCAGTTCAGGGCAGCCAGTTCAAGTACAAGCCAACTCAGCTTCTCCACTGGAAGCAGAAAAAGCAACTTCTGCAGACAAGGAGACTGATGCTGCTGTAGCCAGTGAAAAGACTGCTGAGACTGCAGCAAATATGGAAGCAACAGCTCAAACAGATGCTCAAGAGCCAGCTAAGCCGGCAGTAGCAGAAGCAATAACTACAGAAAAGGCAGCCGTTGCTGAAGAAACCAAAGCAGCTAACGCAACATCAGAAACTGCTAAAACTGCAGCAATTGCTCAGGATAGACAAGCAAGTCCAGCAACTGTTCAAAAGCAAGCTGCTGACAAACAAGCAAAAAAGACTGTTACAGACAAGATTGTTGCAAATCCAAAGGTTGCAAAGAAAGATCGCTTGCCAGAACCGGCTCAAAGACAGGGAGCAATAGCTGAAAGAATGCGTGCTGCTCAAGCTCAAGCGGCGCCTGCTAATACTGAGCATGATGATGATGTGCTGGCTCACATCAAGACCATTGATGGCAAGAAATACTATGTTCAGGACGACGGCACAGTTAAAAAGAATTTTGCAGTTGAACTCAATGGAAAAATTCTTTATTTCGATGCAGAGACCGGAGCTTTGGTTGATTCAGCTGAGTATCAATTCCAGCAAGGTACTAGCAGCCTCAACAATGAATTTACCAGAATGAATGCCTTCCATGGTACAACGGACAAGGACATCGAAACAGTTGATGGCTATTTGACAGCAGATAGCTGGTATCGTCCAAAAGCTATCCTCAAGGATGGAAAAACATGGACTCAGTCTACAGAGACTGACTTGCGTCCGCTTTTAATGGCTTGGTGGCCTGATAAGCAAACGCAGGTTAGCTATCTCAACTATATGAACCAGCAAGGTTTGGGAGCAGGAGCTTTTGAAAACAAAGTGGAACAAGCTATCCTGACAGGTGCTTCTCAGCAGGTTCAGCGCAAAATTGAAGAAAGAATCGGTAAAGAAGGCGATACTAAATGGCTGAGAACACTGATGGGCGCATTTGTCAAAACTCAGCCAAACTGGAACATCAAGACTGAGTCTGAAACAACCGGTACTAATAAGGACCACTTGCAAGGTGGAGCTCTGCTTTATACCAATAATGAGAAGACTTCTCATGCTAATTCTAAGTACCGTATCCTGAACCGCACACCAACCAACCAAACTGGTACACCTAAGTACTTCATTGACAAGTCAACCGGTGGTTATGAGTTCCTGCTAGCTAACGACTTTGACAACTCTAATCCAGCTGTTCAGGCTGAGCAACTCAACTGGCTGCACTTTATGATGAACTTTGGCAGCATCGTAGCCAATGATCCGACTGCTAACTTTGACGGAGTCCGTGTCGATGCGGTAGACAATGTCAATGCGGACTTGCTCCAAATTGCTTCTGATTACTTCAAGTCTCGCTACAAGGTTGGAGAAAGTGAAGAAGAAGCCATCAAGCATCTGTCTATCTTGGAAGCCTGGTCTGACAACGACCCTGACTACAACAAAGACACCAAGGGTGCACAATTACCGATTGATAATAAGCTTCGTCTATCCTTGCTTTATTCGTTCATGCGTAAGCTTTCTATCCGTAGCGGTGTAGAGCCAACGATTACGAATAGTCTGAATGACCGTTCTACTGAAAAGAAAAAGGGCGAGCGGATGGCCAACTATATCTTTGTTCGGGCTCATGATAGTGAAGTACAGACCGTTATTGCCGACATCATCCGGGAAAATATCAATCCAAATACGGATGGTTTGACCTTTACCATGGATGAACTCAAGCAAGCCTTCAAGATCTACAACGAAGATATGCGCAAGGCAGACAAGAAGTATACGCAGTTCAATATCCCAACTGCTCATGCTCTCATGCTCTCCAACAAAGACTCCATCACTCGGGTCTACTATGGTGATCTCTATACTGATGACGGTCAATATATGGAGAAAAAATCTCCTTACCACGACGCTATCGATGCCCTGTTGCGTGCTCGGATTAAGTATGTAGCTGGCGGTCAGGACATGAAAGTCACCTATATGGGTGTACCTCGTGAAGCTGATAAATGGTCTTACAATGGAATTTTGACTTCTGTTCGTTATGGTACTGGTGCCAACGAAGCAACGGATGAAGGAACAGAAGAGACCCGTACCCAAGGGATGGCAGTTATTGCTTCTAACAACCCGAATCTCAAGCTGAACGAGTGGGATAAACTGCAAGTCAATATGGGAGCAGCCCATAAGAATCAATACTACCGTCCTGTGCTCTTGACGACCAAAGATGGTATTTCCCGCTATCTAACTGACGAAGAAGTGCCGCAATCGCTCTGGAAGAAGACAGATGCTAATGGTATTTTGACCTTTGATATGAATGATATCGCAGGCTACAGCAATGTCCAAGTTTCTGGTTATCTGGCTGTTTGGGTACCAGTTGGTGCTAAGGCAGATCAGGATGCTCGTGTAACAGCTAGCAAGAAGAAAAATGCCAGCGGTCAGGTTTACGAGTCTAGCGCAGCCCTTGATTCTCAGCTGATTTACGAAGGCTTCTCTAACTTCCAAGACTTTGCAACTCGCGATGACCAATATACCAATAAAGTCATAGCTAAAAATGTCAACCTATTCAAGGAATGGGGAGTGACTTCATTTGAGCTGCCACCTCAGTATGTATCTAGCCAAGACGGTACTTTCCTAGACTCTATAATCCAGAATGGTTATGCCTTTGAAGACCGCTATGATATGGCAATGAGTAAGAACAATAAATATGGTTCTTTAAATGACCTGCTCAATGCTCTCCGTGCTCTTCATAGTGTCAATATCCAAGCCATTGCGGACTGGGTGCCAGACCAAATCTACAACCTGCCAGGCAAGGAAGTGGTAACAGCAACTCGTGTCAACAACTACGGAACCTATCGTGAAGGCGCGGAAATCAAGGAAAAACTTTACGTTGCCAATACTAGAACGAATGGTACAGACTATCAAGGCAAGTATGGTGGAGCCTTCTTGGATGAACTCAAAGCTAAATACCCAGAAATCTTTGAACGAGTACAGATTTCCAACGGCCAAAAGATGACGACTGATGAGAAGATTACCAAGTGGTCAGCTAAACACTTCAACGGTACCAATATCTTAGGTCGCGGGGCTTACTATGTTCTTAAAGATTGGGCTAGCAACGAATATCTCAATAACAAGAATGGTGAGATGGTGCTGCCTAAGCAACTGGTCAATAAGAAAGCTTCCACTGGATTTGTTAGTGATGCTAATGGTACTAAGTACTATTCAACTAGTGGATATGAGGCTAAGAATGCCTTTATCCAAGATGAAAATGGAAATTGGTATTACTTCAACAACCGTGGCTATCTGGTGACAGGCGCGCAAGAAATTGACGGCAAACAGCTCTACTTCCTCAAGAATGGTATTCAGCTGCGTGATTCTCTCCGTGAAGATGAAAACGGCAATCAGTATTACTATGATAAGACTGGTGCCCAAGTTCTCAACCGTTACTACACTACTGACGGCCAAAACTGGCGTTACTTTGATGCCAAGGGTGTCATGGCTAGAGGTCTGGTAACCATGGGTGGCAATCAGCAATTCTTCGACCAAAACGGCTACCAAGTCAAGGGCAAGATTGCGCGTGCCAAAGATGGTAAACTTCGTTACTTTGATAAGGATTCAGGTAACGCTGCTGCTAACCGCTTTGCCCAAGGTGATAATCCAAGTGACTGGTACTATTTCGGAGCAGATGGTGTTGCAGTAACAGGTCTTCAAAAACTTGGCCAACAAACACTTTACTTCGACCAAGATGGCAAGCAAGTCAAGGGTAAAATCGTGACACTTGCAGACAAGAGTATCCGTTACTTCGATGCCAACTCAGGAGAAATGGCAGTCGGCAAGTTTGCAGAAGGATCTAAGAACGAATGGTATTACTTCGATCAGACTGGTAAAGCAGTGACAGGTCTTCAGAAGATTGGCCAACAAACACTTTACTTTGA
>NZ_CAURVL010000037.1:0-13908 GCF_963528215.1 uncultured Streptococcus sp. | reverse complement strand
TACCTGGAGTCAAGTTCAATTCTTTAGACTTACCAGCTTCAGATGTCCAGCTTTCGGCTGCATTTCCTTCAGCTTTATCGCCCTTGAAGATATTGATTTCCGCACCAGCGATTTCTGTACCGCCTAGGTTGACTTTACTGAAGGTAATCTTACGTGGTAGGTCGTCATCCTTATCAGTAATAGTCAGAGTTCCACCATTGGTCGCAACGGTGTTATATTCACCCTTAGCGTCCTTCTCACCAACATTGGCCACTTCCACTGTGCCGTCAGTTTTGACTTGGAATGTGATGTCGGTCACTTTGAGGTAGCCGGTCGGTGCTGCTTCCTCATGGAAGGTATAAGTACCGGGTGCTAAGTTGATGTCCTTAGACTGATTAGCTTCGGAAGTCCAGCTTTCGACTGCGTTTCCTTCGGCTTTCTCGCCCTTGTAAATCTTGATTTGAGCACCTGCGATTTCAGTTCCACCAAGGTTGACTTTACTGAAAGTAATGGCTTTCAGACTATTGTCCTCTTTATCAGTTACAGTAAGAACCAAGCCATTTGCTTCAACAGAATCTGTTGCTCCTTTAGCATCAACTGTAATGGTACCATCAGAATGAACTGTGAATTTAATATCTTCTACAGCTACAAATCCAGCTGGAGCATGACTTTCTTTCAGAGAATATGTCCCTGGAGCTAATTTTACGACCTTAGATGCGTTGGCTTCGGATGTCCACTCTGCAACAGGTTTAGCTTCAGGACGAATCCGACTGCCTTTGTAAAGTTTCAGTTCCGCACCAGGAATCTCCTTCCCGTTTGGATCTACTTTTTTGATAGTCACATCACGTTCTGAGTCGTCATCCTTGTCTGTTACCTTCAAAGTTGCTCCGTCAGTCACAACCTTGTTGTTTTCACCTTTGGAGTCTTTTTCTCCGACATTGGTCACTTCCACCGTACCGTCATGTTTGACTTGGAAAGTGATATCAGTTACTTTGAGGTAACCCGTTGGAGCCGCTTCCTCATGGAAGGTGTAAGTACCAGGCTCTAAATTGATTTCTTTAGACTGATTGGCTTCGGATATCCAGCTTTCTACAGCTTGACCTTGAGCCTTGTTGCCTTTGAAAATCTTAATTTGAGCACCAGCAATTTCAGTACCGCCTAGGTTAACCTTGCTGAAGGTAATGGCTTTAGGACTATTGTCCTCCTTGTCGGTAATCGTCAGAATTGAACCCGCTGCTTGAACGGTATCTTCTGCTCCTTTTTTCACAAGAGTAACAGTGCCATTAGCACCTACAGTAAATGTGATATCTTCAACATATTGATAACCAGCAGGAGCATTAGCTTCAGTCAGTGTATAGGTTCCTGGAGACAGTTTTATCACTTTAGAAGTATTTTCTTCTGAAGTCCAGTCTGCAACAGGAGCCTCCTCCTGATCAACATGATCACCTTTATAGATTTTTAGTTCCGCATCAGGAATTTCTTTCCCGTTTGGATCTACTTTTTTGAAAGTTACATCCTGCTCGGTTACCGTCTTCTTATTGACGATTTCACGCGATACAGATTTGTCTGTTCCAAAATCCTGGGAACCAATCTTAATTTCCTCAGTTAATTTATCATAACCTCTAGGAGGAGTCACTTCACGGATGGTATAATCATCACGCAACAAGTCACCCAAGTTGGCATTCCCGTTAGAATCTGTGGTTAATTTTCCGACAACTGCACCGCTCCGATCACGAACAACTTCAAATTCTGCACCTTGCAGGTTCTCACCATTTTCATTGACCTTATGGAGCTTAATAGTGAAAACATAGCCTTCTCCAACACCGCCGGCAATCTGATAAGAGCGATTTTCAGCTGATGTCGTTGTTTGACCACCATTATAGGTCATTGTAGCACTGTTGGAAACACGCTCACCATCAACTAGATCATAATCTGCTTTTGTCTTATAGTCCAGCAAATACCCGAAACCATCCATGTCGCCAAGGTCAATCGTGAATCCATCACCAGCGGCATTCTCCGTGATCTTTGATTGGAAGTTAGCTGTCACGTCTTCTGTTGAATCCCGCACCCAATCTCCATTATTCCAGCGCCAAGCAATTTTATAGACCCGAATTGAGTCTCTCATGATTTTAAAATTAGGCGAGGTAATCTTGTCAGTTATCGTTACATCGGTATAATGCTCCATATTGCGGTTAATCGCAATATTATAATGAACTTCATTCTTACCGTCTTCTGCTGCCTGATAAGAGCTCTTTTCAATTTTTGAGTCATATCTTTTGGGCGGTCCATTATAATGGACGATTCCCGGATACAACATCCGACCTCCTACGGTAAATCCACCATTCAAGTCACCTTCTTGTCTCACAACATCATGGTCAACTCGTGCATAGAAGAAGAATTCTCCTTGGACACCAGACTTTTGCTCAACATAATTTGTATAGGTCAAAGTAATGGTCTTGTTGGTTGAATCCAAAAATCCATTTGCCACAACGTTATCCGAGCTGTCCTTAAGTTCAATAGCTGAAGAGTTCCCAAAAGCATACTCAGAAGGCAAGGTGATTGTTGTCGTATCACCTTGATGTACTTGGTTATCCGGCAAGACAAACTTTGCGTAAACTCGAAAAGTTTCCCAAATATCAACCCCCTGCGTCAAATCACCACCTGAAGAATTCTTCAGACTCATCTCCGTGATAGCATTACCAATCTCAGCTGCTTGCACCTGAGTCAGTGGCGCCAAAGATGGCAGAATTACTCCTAAACAAAGAATAATAAGGTGGAGCAATGCTCTAATCCTTTTGTTCATGCAATTTTCCTTTCTCACAATATTCAGTTTTAAATGTACAATGTAATTGTATACTAACTGAGCTTCCCCATCTTGTCAGTGCCCACTTTCTAAAAAGCGAACATTTATAGATACATTACATCTACATTTTATCATACTATAAGAAAAATGGCTATACACAAAAGGAGATTTTTTTAACATTTGTTTAGCTTTTTGTCACTTAGCATGAAGGAATATTTTTCTAACAATTAAACTGTAACGAATGTTTCTTTTATTCAGAATCAAAAAAACCGGAAAAAAAGTCCGCTTCTTCTGATTTATTTCCTAAACGTCAGGGCATAAAATTTCCCATCCCAAAGGAGTTTTAACTCCTTCTCCTTAACCCCTGCCGGTATAACGGCCTCTAAAAAGATGAGAATTTTTCAATCGTAATTCACCTGACTGCCTATCTATATCTTTTGCTAAACCATAGGCTTTATAGAGGACTAAAAGACTAAAAGCAAGCTCAAAAGCTAGAATTATCCGCCCCCAATAAGTCTGATTCGCTGGCAGATTCCACAAGAAATGTAAAACAAAAGGCAGCATAACACAAAATAGGCCATAAGCAAATACAGATTGATTCTTCTTATGATAATGTAATATCAGTGCAAGACCGAAAGTAAGCAAAGATGTATATAGCCCGTGAGACATAAAAGCCGGAACTAAACGGCTTATGACTTGTGATAGAGAATCAGCCAAACCACGGTCTACATTATTAGCAATCCAAACAAATTGTTCTTGAATTTCAAATCCTGTACCCGCAGCATAGCCCAGCAGCAATATTGATTTTAGATTTTTTACTGGAACAAAGTAATAGGCGAAGACTACTGCTAGAAGTTTGGCAGGCTCCTCAATAGGCGGAGCAACAACAGAGTCCTGAATGATATTCACCCAGGAAGTCTTAGGAAAGTTACTTTCTAATAAATAAGTCAGTCCCCTATCAGCCGTACTAGATAGAAACTTCGACAGGAAAAGTCCGCCTATCAGTGCTAATAAAATAGCTGCCAAGGGGGTCTGCCATTTTTTAGCCAAAAGAAAGAGCAAAAGAAAGACTGGAACAATATAGAAAATTTCTAATAAACTAGCTACTCCCACTATCCCATAATCAGTACCTGACAAACTATAGGATATATAAGGTTCTGTAACGACTCCTAGTCCAAGTATCACTAGAAAAAAGTAAATAAAAAGAATAAGTCTTTTCTTCATTCCTTTACCTCCATTCTGAAATCAAGGAAATGGTTGTTACCAATGTTTAAGTCTTGTTTTCGATCAAATTTTTTGGCAAATTGAAAAGCTTCGTAAAGAACAACTAAACTGAAAGAAACTTCAAAAGCAATCATAAGGGGACTGAAGGATAATTGACCGTTTGGCAAATTCCATAGAAAATGCAAAACAAAAGGCAAAATGAAACAAAATATTCCTTTATAAAATACTGATTGATTCTTCTTATAATAAAGTAGCATGAGTATTAAGCCAAAAGCCGTTAAAGTTGTATAAAGCCCGTGAGAAGTCAAAGCTGCGAAAATTCTCCCCAGAGCCTGAGAAATGGAATAAGCCAATCCTTTATCTAAATTTTTAGCAATAAAAGTGAACTGCTCCCTAATCTCGAATCCTGTCCCTGCCGCATAGCCTAGCAACAGTATAGATTTTAGATTTTTCACAGGCATAAAATATATTGCCCAAACAACAGCTAATAACTTGACTGGCTCCTCAATAAATGGGGCTACTAAAGAATCTTTAAAGATATTAAAGAATGAGTGGCTAGGAAAAGTTGACTTTAACCAAGCAAAAATGCTCTCATCACCAACTATAGCAAAAAAACTGGATAAAAATAAGCCACCTACAAAAGCTAGCCAAAGAGCAACAGAAGGTGTTCGCCATTTGCGAGCCAAATAGGCCAATAATATTATAACAGGAACAATATAGAAGAGTTCAAGCAGACTCACTACACCAACAATCCCATAATCTTTTGCAGACAAACTATAAGATAAGTAAGGATTCATGGATAATCCTAACCCAAGACAAATCAAGGATAGGTAGCTAAATAAGACAATATTTTTCCTCATAAAAAGCCTCCTTTTCAAGAAAAACTACAAAAAGACTTATTCGAAAACGAATGATTATCATTTTTTTGCTTAAAATTCATCGAATTTATCCTCTTGAAAATAATGTAGTTGACTGCTTGTAAATCAGATTCTTAAAATCAACTGTCAAAAATTTTTGAATGAAATAGTAAAACATCTTACTAATTTCATTCTAGCAAAATATTAAAATTTTAATCTTACATAAATCTTACGTTCCAAACTTATAATCTTACAGTATTGTAAGATTGCAAACATAAGCAATTCTAATATAATCTGTCATTTCATTTCCGGTGTCAATTTATTGTAAAAAGTTTAAACTTTCTTTAATCCCTCATATTAAATATTCTAGAATACAAACATCAATTATTTTTCAAAAAATTTGCAGTTATTTTTTTCATACAATATTCCTTTCTAAAAAGTATGATATTAGCCCTAAAATCATTTCTCTATTTGAAGAACATCAAAAGGGCACCCCCTATTATGCAAAAAGAAAGATAACCTTTCTGTAACCTAACCTTTCATTTCAGCTTTTAAACTTACATTTTTGTCACTTAGCATGAAGGAATATTTTTCTAACAATTAAACTGTGTCGAATGTTTCTTTTATTCAGAATCAAAAAAACCGGAAACAAAGTCCAGTTCTTCTGATTTATTTCCTAAACGTCAGGACATAAAATTTTCCGTCCCAGAGGAGTTTCAACTCCTTCTCCTTGACACCGGCCGGTATAGCGGCCTCAATTTCTCCCAAATCAACGGTAGCGTCCTTAAAATAGTCCTTGCTGAAGTGGTTCTTCTTATATTGCTGGTCCACATAGTCTGCCGTCTCGTCTGAAATCATAATCTTAGTTCCTGGCTTAGCCACCCGCAGCATTTCCTGCATGGCCTTGGCCTTATCACTAAAGAAATTAATTCCACCGATATGATAGACGATGTCAAAGCTATTATCTGCAAAAGGCAGGTCCTCTGCACAAGCATGAAAGAGTTGCAGATTTGTCTTCTTGGCACAGGATTTCTGACATTTTTTCAGCATGCCTATGGAAATATCTGCCCCGACAAAGTCTAGGCTTTTCAGGTCAATATTCTCAGGAATGTAGCGCAGGTCTTGACCAGTCCCGATAGAGACATAAAGGACGGATAGATGATCTTTCCATTCTATTTCTGCCATCTGGTCCTTTCTCAGCTTGTCAATAGCTTTGCCATGGAGAAGTGGCCCCATCCATTTCTCACCAAAATCATACCAGCGAGCCAAGCGATTGTACATGGTCATATACTTGGCATTGTCCCCTGAGACATAGTCCGGATTCAGTGCCAGATAGATGTCTCCGTCTTTTTGAAGATCCTCTAACTTCAAGCCTGGCTTCAGCTTCTCTTGTATTTTTGTATCTGTCATATCTTCTGTCTCCTTTTTCTATTTGCCATTTATTATAGAGGATTCTGAGCTAAAAACAAGAGTTTTTCCGTAAGTGGCTGCCCTACATGAGTAACCGGAAGAAATTGCTCAGTAAGCTGCAAAAAAACTAGACAAAAAATGTGCAAACAAAAGAAGATAAAGCATTCTGCTCTATCCTCTCTTTATTTATTTGCTCAGTCGAGTCTTACGGTAAAGTTCTAAAAGAGCCAGGACTACCAGACCAGCAAGAACTAGTCCAAGGCTTTCAGCAGAGCCAGTCGCAGGAAGAACTTTTTTAGATTTTCCTTGACCGTCTGCTGCTTTATCAGAATCAGATGATTGATTTGGCTTGGTGCCACCTTGAACCGACTTATCCGGTGTGCTTGGTTCAGTAGGTGCCGCTTGGTCAGTAATGAACAACTTACCGTCTGTATATTCTACAGCATTTCTATTAGCGTCTAGAACTGTTACAGTGCCATCTTCATTAACTTGGAAGATAATATCTGTCACAGCCAGATAACCTGTCGGAGCCGCTTCTTCATGGAAGGTGTAAATACCCGGCTCTAAGTTGATTTCTTTAGATTTGTCAGCTTCTGAAGTCCAAGATGCGACAGGACTGCCCTTGCTTTCCCGTCCCTTGAAAATCTGAATCTGAGCACCGGCAATTTCCTCACCAGCTAGGTTGACCTTACTGAACGTTACCTTTTTGTCAGTTGGAGTTTGAGTTTGTTTATTGACTACATTGACTGCAACCAATCTGCTGTCTCCAGAATCTCCAGATGCTGGACTGCCTACGTTCAAAGTCTTACCAAAATCCGTCGTACTGATAGTAATATCCTTTGTCAGACGGTCATAACCAGCTGGAGCAGTCGTTTCACGCAGGATATAAGTGTCACGCAGAAGATTACCAACTTCTGCATTGCCATCCGCATCTGTCGTGATTGTGCCAACTACCTTATTGGTCGCTTTCCGCACCACTTCAAAGACTGCACCGCTCAGAGAAGCATTAGATTCATCAGTCTTGTGAACCTTCACCTTGAAGTTATAGCCTTCTGACTTTCCGCCAGCAATCTGATAAGAGTATTCATTGGTGACAGACACTGTCTCGGTATTGTTGTAGTTCATGGTAGCCTTATTTCCTACAACCTCTCCATCAGCCAAATCATAGTCAGCCAATGTCTTGTACTCAACTAGGTAGCCGAAACCTTCTACATCTCCGAAGTTGATTGTCAAGCTATCGCCTTCAGCGCCAAAGGTCATCTTAGACTGGAAATCTGCTGTTACATCTTCAGTCGAATCACGCGCCCAATCTCCATTATTCCAGCGCCAAGAGACCTTATAAACTCGTACAGAGTCTTGAACAATCTTAGCGTTTGTGTCACCCAGCTTGTCCGTCACAGAGACATTTTTGTAGTCCCCCATGTTACGGTTAATGGCCACATTGTAGCGGATTTCATTCTTAGCATCGGCATCCCATTGAAAAGCACTCTTTTCTAGCAGAGACTCATACTTTTTCGGCGGCCCATTATAGTGAATGCTGCCGGCTGGAATTCTATTATTTCCTACCGTGAAAGTAGCTGGAATATCCCTTTCCTCTGTGACAACCTCGTGGTCAATCCGCGAATAGAAGAAAAACTCGCCTCTGACACCAGACTTCTGCTCCACATAGTCTGTGTACGTCAGTGTGATGGTCTTGGCATCGCTATCCAAGACTCCATTAGCCACCGGAGCTCCGTTTTCATCCTTAAGCTCAATAGCTGAGGAATTCCCAAAGGTAAATTCATTCGGCAAATGAATCACTGTTGTATCACCCGCATGAGCCTGGTTGTCCGGCAGGGCAAACTTAGCATAGACACGGAAGGTCTGCCAGATATCAACACCATTGGTCAGCTGCTCACCAGAGTTAGTGGTGAGGTGCATCTCAGTGATGACATCATTAAGTTCCGCCGCCTGAGCCTTAAGGGTTCCGGCTAGGAAAGGCAGGAACACGCCTAGACAGAGAATGATTAGCTGAAACCATACTCTCAGTTTTTTATTCATGTAATCTTCCTTTCTCACAAGTAAAATTTGTTTAAAAGTACAGCGTATTGACAAGCCAGTTGAACACGCTCTTTTCATGTTTTTCTGCCTTTTTGACAAACACTGGAAAGACAATACTAATTCATTGTACCATATTGACTATTAAAAAACTATAGGAATGCTCAGAGGGTTTTATCATAAAAAGGAGAAAGAAGAAGCTAAGCCTTCTCTCTCCTATTGATACACAAAACAGGTCAAAAGATGACCTAAAAATCATTGAACAAATTAAGATCTTCTATTTTGACAAAAAGTCAATCTTTCTGTGACGCACTGGAAGTTGCGTCTACCTGATTCTGATCTGCTTCTTCTTGTTTTGAAGAATTTCTTTCCGTCTTATCTGAAGTGTCAGGATCTTTCTGTACATGTCCGCAGGCCGTTAGGATAAAGACAGAAATCAGAGCCAGAAACAAGCTCCCAATTTTCTTGAACCCAGACATACGAGTCCTCCCTTTATGCGAAACTTGATGAGACTAGTACTCCGCCAAAAATGCCTGCACAGTCTTGACATCTTCTGGACTACCGCCTTGGTCAATATCGCAGATATGCTGTAGCCCATACTTTTCAATAATCAAGGCAGTCGCTCCGCAGAAGGTCCGGCCGTGTTTAACAGAGTCACCATTGTTAACAAAACCTTTAATCAGCCCAGGATGTTTCTTGATAAAGCGTTTGGTAGACCAGGGAATTTTCCCAGCACCAGCATTTCGAGTAATGAGAATGCAAGGCTCTTCCAGTTTCTCCTTGATGCTCTGGGTCGGATAGCCCAGTGATTCTGCAAATCGTTTTCCAATACCAGTATTTGAATCATAAACTACAATCATCTTCATCACCTACTTTCTTAAAAAAAGGATAGCAAACCAAGCCGCAAAGCCTAAAACCACGACATCTGAGATGAGCATAAGCATGAACTCCAAATCTGGCATCATGTGAATGTAAATCAGCAATGCCAAAGTTGTCAAAGCCAGTGCCGTCAGCTTAGCAACTGTCGGCAAGCCCGGAATCAAAGCTGCTCCGATTAGGACCACGATGAGACCTCCGACTAAAAATGACTGAAAATCCACACTCAAACTAAAACCAACTGTTACACCGCCATAGCCAATGGTCAAAAGACCAATCGCGACCAGACAGATACCCAAAATAGCCATTCCACTCATGGCAAATCCTCCTTGCTTATTCATTCTTTTCCTCACTTTCTATTTTTGAATGAACACTTCAAAATATTCATTCAAAACCTTCTAAAAAATAATTCACTTTATCTAATTACGTTCCTCTCCATTTCCGAATCACAGGACATAACCCATCACCTCCTTTGTTCATAAATAAATGAATGAATGTTTTTATAAATTCATTCATATCTGCTTCTAAGAAAAGGAATTTCCTCTATTTGGAAAAAATTCCCTTAACAAAATATTTAACTAAAGTCTCAAGACTATCGAAGTAGCCTGAAAATTCCTGCTCTGTGACATGCATGTCTATGTAGTAAATCAGGTCATAAACCTTCATGATCTCAGCTATTTTCTCCTTCGAAAAGCCCTCTTCCTGCAAGCGCTGACTGAAGGTCTGAATCAGAAACTGATGAAAGGCATTGGACGCTCGGCCGGAATCCTGATTATAGTAATCATGCAGAATCTGAGAAATGCTTGGCTTGTTCCACTCAGCCAGAATTTTATTGGGTGAAATCAACTCAAAAGTAACTGCAAAAAGTTGTTCAACGATTGCCTCGGGCTCTCCCTGCCAGTCCACACGTCGCATGGTTTCCTCACGTATACGGCTATTTTCAGCAATATAAACCTCCAAGAAGATGGCTTCCTTGGACTCATAATACTTGTAAAAGGATCCGACAGCCATCTGGCTTCTCTTAGCAATATCAGAAATTCCAGCTGCCTTATAGCCTTTTTCTGCAAAGACTTCTCTAGCCGCAGCCAGGAGCTCATTTTTTTTATCCATTTCCACGCCTCTTTTGTGAATGAATTTATTTTTATGTTCATTCATATTTTAACACAATCTTGCCACTTGTCAAGCATTTATGTTATACTATACAAAAAAAGATAGTTTGCTAATCAAATTATCTTTTAGAATATATTTTGGAGGTTGAGCTATGCTCAAGGAAAGACGAAACCAGGGTACCATCGCCCTACTGGTAATTTCTCTTATTTTTCTAGTTGTTGCTGCAGTGATGGGCTTTATCCAATACCAAAAAGTCAACACCAAGACTGCCTATGATCGAAATAGCGAGTCTGGAGCAAATTCAGCAGTCTATGCTGAAGTATCATATATTTTCCCAGAGGCCCTGATTGAAGTAGAAGATAATACTCAAGTTTGGCTGGTTGCCTACCAAGACGGATATGTTGGTCTGCAGGCTAAAAAAGGGGACAAGCAGATTACCCAGCTCTTGGAAAAAGAGAAGAGTGGAGAGCTAGAAAAAAATCCTGTCCGAATTGTTGGCTCCTATGTTAATGCTAACTCCCCTAAGAAAAATCAGGGATATATCTCTAATTATGGCAGCCTCGTTCGCGGTCTCCTAGCAGACAATCCCGAAGTCATCACAGTAATGTCAAGCAGCTCCTATATCTCTATCACTGAATTTGAATCTGACAATCTTGCATTCATGTTCTATATTCTGTTTTTGATTGGACTCAGTGCTTTCTTTGTCGTTATAGGAATTATCGGCCGCAAGAAAAATATCGCTGCCTACGAAGAAATCTATGCAGCCTATCCAGAGACCAAAGATAATCTCAATATCCTGCTTGAGCAAGCTTCTTTCCACGACGATGTGCTGAAAATTGCTGTTTATAAAGACCATCTCATTACCTACTATCGAGGTTTCAAGGCGATTGATCTCAAACAGGTCGTCCATCTCTACCACCACATTCTTACCATGCATCGCGGCTTCGTTGCTTCAAACAGAAACTCAACCTTAGTTGCTGTTCGAAACAATCAAAAGAAATACCAAATGCCTATTAAGAACATTGGTAAAACAACGGACACCAAACTCCAGTCAACCTTTGACTATCTCTACAACCACTTCCCTCATATCAGATTGGGAGTGTAATAGCACATAAAACTCAAGCTAGAAAATTTAGCTTGAGTTTTTTAGATACAAAAAACAGGAGCAGGATACAATCCAGCTCCATTTGTTTTTATGATATGCTTGTCAGAATGATTTTCAGCAAGTTACTTGCCTTCTTTTTCCTTTCTGCGCTTAGCCAAGGCGCTGTTAATCTTCTTGGTCTTAAGATTTGTATCCAAGTAACGAAAGAGCCATACAAAGAGGTAAATCAGAATAAAATTAAACCAGAAATGCCAGCTGGCAATTAAAAATCCCCAGTTATTATAGACCATGAAACAGCATACTAAGACTGCGACAGCGGCGAAATGCAGTAAAATCGAGACTGAAAAAGAAAATCGGTCTTCAAGAGTTTTTAACATTGAACTGATAATCCCAATCAAGCCGCTCATCACCATGACACTGATGATATTACTTGTTGTGGGCGGATTTTTTTGAATAGAGAGAGCAAGGACAATCAGATAGACTGCACTCCCTGTCTGGATGCCCATCAATATAGCGTGTAGACATTTTTTTATACTCATCACTTACCTCCTAGATTCCCAGATATTCCATCAAGAGTTTGACATAGCGACGGCTGACTTCGGTCTTGATTTGATTGGTCAGCTTGGCCGTCATATTGCCAGAAAAGCTGTCAGACAAAGACTCCAGATGGTCAATATTGATGACAGCATGCCGGGAAACCTGGATAAAGTTCGAGCTGCTAATCCGCTGCTGAAAGCGAGTCAAGGTCTCTGTCGTCTTGTAAATGCCTTCTCTGCTGTAAATCATCAGAGTTGTCTGGTTGATGTCTGCTAGGATAATATCTTCTGTCCTCAACATGACCAGTTTATCGTCCGACTTGATAGGCAGGACGCCACTTGGCCCTGCCTTGTACTGCTCTAAATAATCTAAGATGGCCTTGGCTTCTGCCCCTAGCTGGTCTGCCTTGACTACAACCAGCGGATCCTTGGATGAAATGGTTGGATCTGTTTCAAATTTTGCTTGCAAGAGGAAGCTCCCTATTCACATTCTATTGTAGTTTCAGCCGGCGTACGGCAATCATATTTTGCACCATCCAAATAAGCGCTATTGCAACTAAAACTACTCCAACTATATAGAAAGTTTCTGTCCTTGTCAAGAGCTCCTGCCATTCAATGCGAATTCCCATTGTTTTTTCAAAAGCTGCTTGTGACTGGCTGCTATTAGCAAAAGTATCTGCTAGACTTTCTTTCATGAGAACCTGTCTGAAAAGAGATGCCATGTAGTTAGAAGGCGTAAGCTTCATCAGGTTTTGCGCCATATTCGGCAAGGTTCCAATGGGGATATAGGTACCCACTAGAAAACCAGAAGTTGCTCCAACTACTGTCGCCAATTTCCCTAAACTATCCACTGATTTGAAGCATTGAACAATCAGAGCATTTATCAGTGTGGCCAAGAGGCTGTTTAAGATCATCAGAAGAACCAGGTAAGGAAGGATTC
This sequence comes from uncultured Streptococcus sp., assembly GCF_963528215.1. Taxonomy (GTDB): domain Bacteria; phylum Bacillota; class Bacilli; order Lactobacillales; family Streptococcaceae; genus Streptococcus. The sequence continues at coordinate 1,031 of NZ_CAURVL010000037.1, read as the reverse complement.
CCCACTCAAAGGAAATGTTATCCGCTAGCGTAAAATAGCTGAGCATAAAGGCAAACATAATGACCTGCATCAAAAAGCCGATAATAACAGAGCTGACAAGATAACTAAGCTGCAAGCCCCATGGTCCCAAGTCTGTGATAAAGAGGTCGTCTATCACCTTCCGCTCCCGGTCTTCGACCTGCCGGGAGAAAGCTGCCAATGTGGTCGTTAATCCTGTAACTGCCAACACGCCGCCAATCAGCCACAAGTCCATCAGCTGGCTGGAATGGTCTTTGTAATTATTTTTCAAAAAAACGATATAAAGCACAAAGGGAATAATCGCTCCGAAGAGGGACAAAATTACCCCACTGCGGTTGCGGAAATAAAGTAAAAAATTACGTTTTATCAAAGCGAGCATATTAGCGTACCTCTCTTCCTGTCAGTGCCATAAAGGCATCGTCCATTGTTCCGGGTTGGAATTCAAATTGTTCGATATAGGGACCAGCCTGAGCCAATAAGGTCAGAGCTTCTTGAGTCGTTTTAGGGTGGAGGATAAATTCCCCTTCCTTGGCTTGCTCCCAAGCGCAGCCTCTTGGCAAGCTTTTCTCTAAACTTGCTGAATCTTGACTCAAAATCCGTAAGACATTGCGGGCATAGCTTCCCTTAATCTGGTCTGCAGAGCCTTGGGCAATGACCTGACCATGATCTACGATATAGATCTTATCTGCATCATCAGCTTCATTGAGATAGTGGGTTGTCAAGACAATGGTCATCTGCTCTTCTTTCTGAATTTGCTTGAGCAGGCTCCAAATACTCTCCCGAGTCTGAATGTCCAGGCCTGTCGTCGGCTCATCCAGAAAGAGCAGGTCGGGGCTATTGAGCAAAGCTCGAGCAATATCCACCCGACGCTTTTGGCCACCAGACAGTGTCCCATAAGGCTGCTTGGCAAAGGCTGACAAGCCCAGCTGAGAGACCAAGCGCTCGATTCTACCTGTCGGCATCTCCTTGTACTGCTTGGCTCTGATAGTCAGATTTTCCAAAACTGTCAGCCG
>NZ_CAURVL010000036.1:0-13951 GCF_963528215.1 uncultured Streptococcus sp. | reverse complement strand
GGCAAGGTCTATCGTGAAAATGACGGAGATATGTGTGATTGGGAAATTACTGGTGTGCCAAATCTAGTCTTCTCAGTCAGCAAGCCTGATACTGTAGCTTTGACCTGTGCTACCATTGTCAATCGTATCCCATCTGTGTTAGACGCACCGGCAGGTTATGTAACTTCAGAGTTGGCGCGTGACTTGGCCTATCCGACCTATCCTCTTCATACCTATGTGGAAAAATAGCAGAGCTTATAACTAAAAATACACCTCCCGTATCAATTGGGAGGTGTGTTTTTAAGTATTAGTCTTCCTTCTTCTTTAAGAGGAAGAGTCCAGCTGCTCCTGCAATTAGGAGTCCAGCTAGAGTAAAGCTGGCAGTTGTTTCTTGGCTTCCGGTCTCTGGCAGAGTCTGATTGTTGTAGGTCAGAGTTACTGTCTGAGCTGGCGGATTGACAGTGGCAGGTGTCCAGTCAAGGACAGTCTGACTTGGCGCTTGATAGGTTGGATCAGGTGTCGTAGGACTCGGGAGGTCAGTCAGCTCGGCCAACTGGCTGCCAAAGATAGCATTGGAAATCCAGCGGTAGAAATGAACAGGGTGAAGGCGGTTAGTCGGATTGCCGGCGTAGACAAAGAGAGGCTTCTCGTTATAGGTACCAGCAATGGCTACGACTTTGTTGGCTAGCTGCTCATTGCCAGGCCACCAGCCAGCGATATAGAAGTCACTTCCGGCAATGCTGGCAAGAGTTCTAAAGTTGGCAGGAATCTTGGCAATCCAATTACCAGAGTTGGAGTAAAAGAGTCCATCCTTCTTGTAGCCGCTGGTCAGCGGGTCTTGGTCTTGTATAACGGCCTTCATCAGACCTTCATAGTCACTGCCGTTCTTGAAGCGCTCAGCGTCAAATCCATCTAAGATTCCTAGTTTTTCCAAGCGCTGCATAGCAGAGCCTCCGACAACGATAGTTGGCTTGAGTCCGACAAGAGACTTGTCATAGTTGTTGCTTTCAAGGACGATGACGTCAGCATCTTCTGGGCGATTGACGATTTCAAAGCCCATATTCTTCAGAGCTAAGGCAGTATGAGCTGGTGCGTCCACACCTGCCCATGAAAATTGATGCGGTGGTGCGTAGACTTTTAGAGGCTTCAGAGTTGGTCCCTGTGGAATCTTATAGAGGGCATCACCGTAAATGGCATAGCGATTCAGAAGGCTGGTAAAGGTCGGTGTATCAACAATATAGCCATCGTCTGTCAGATAGACCTTTTTTTCTTCTGAAAGCGCTTGATTGACGGCCTTAACGGCACTTTCAGACGTATTGGCAATGACATAATAAGGCGCTTTATTGTCAACCTGGCTAGTACGGGTAGCACGGAGGGCTGTCACCTCTCCTAGCTTGCCTTCAAAGAGCTTGTCGCCAAAGACTGGCTGAGCTTTAAAGCCTTTCATATCAGGGAAGTTGACGACTAACTCTGCATACATAGCTACCCACTTGGATTCATCTGAGCCTTTGTAGAGGACATGATTGGCATAGCCACGCTTAGCTTGCGCCATATCGACAACCAGATCACCTTTTTTATAGTTGCCGCTGTCTTCCTTGAGTTCTTTGACAAGCACACCGTTGCGCTTGAAATAGTCAATCATATTAAAGGCTTCTTGGCTATCGTTATCTTTATCTAGCCCCATTGGGATGACATAGTAGTCTGGGAAGAATTTTTCCTGGCCTTTTTTAATCCTGCCTATAACCTGACCATCAGGTCCGACGAGTTCATTTTCTGCCTTAGGATCTTCAACTTTATTGATACCGCGCAGGTAGAAGTTGAGACGCATCTCCATGAGCTTGTCGGGGTTCTTAGCGAGATAGTCAAGGCCTCCTAGGACCGCATAGTATCCAGCCTTGTAGGACTCTTGATTGCCCTCTGGAATTTCGATAGTATGCCCTAGGATACCATGGTACATGGCATAAACAGCTGTGTAGCCTGAGAAGGAATCATCCCATCCGTCTCCCCAGTCGAGTTTAGGAATGATGTATTTATCATAGCCAGAGTTGGCAACGCCGGCCCGCCCCATATGATGGGCATTGTCCAGCATGAGGTCTGCCAAAAGGTCATATTCAAAGTTAGGATCATGCGGCGGGGTTGCTGGCTCAATCAGGAATTCCTTGACAAAGCCATGGATATCATAGAGGGCAATTGGGTTCCATTTGTTAATCAATCCAGCAACGGTGCGGGTTTCAGGATTGGCTTGGTAGCCAGTATCTCGGTTAGGGTCAAGGCCATTGGCCAGAGCCCGCGTGTTGAGGACATCGCCGTCAGGGTTCTCCGTAAAGTCAAAGAGGAAGATAAACTTCTTCAGTAAATCTTGGATGTTGAGAGTGACAAGTTTTTCAGAACCATCGGCAGCACTTGTTTTGAAGCTGACTTGGTCTTTAGTTGCAAAGGTCTTAAAGAGACCTGTGATAATATCAATCCCCGGCTGTTCATCAGCGTGGGTGTTGTTAATGAGCACAGGCAGTTTATAGTCTAGGTTGCCATTTTTGAGAGCTGCCAGCATCTCTGCTGGTTTGGTCAAGGCCTGCGGATTAGTTGTGCTGAGGTAGTCGTCAATGCTCTTTTGGTCAGAACTGATGATACCCAGCTTGATATCACGACCCTGAGCGCTCTTTCCTATGTTCTCAATCTGTACCAAGCGGTCCGTTTTAGCATCCTGTCTGCTCTTTTCAATAGATGCCAGCATTTCCGCATGGCTGTGGAAGTCTTCGTAAGGGCGCAAGATGATATTTTTACGAATGGTCAGTCCTAGGTCCTGACTTCTACCGACCAATTCATGGCTACCGATAAAGTTTCGATAGGTCCGGCGGATATTGTTGGGAGAGCGTAGGCTGAGATCTTGTCCGAAAAGTTCCTTAAACTGCAGATTCAGATGAAGGTCATTTCCGTCGGCTTTTTCCTCGATAGTGAGAAAAGGTTGCCCAGTAAAGGTGCCAGTGTCCATGTTCCAGGTTTTCCAGTCGGCAATCGGTTTATTGTCCAGAGTCCAGGTCAGCTTACCCGCCTGAGAAGCCTGTCCTTGGACGGTATCCTTGAGCTCTGCAGACTCAGACATATAAACGGTGCCATCAGCCAGCTGGGTCTTAGCTTCTTCAGAAGCAGCTACTCTTGGTTGACCTGCGGCAGAAACGGCAGAATTCTCAGCAGCAGGAGTCTGTTCTTTTTCTCCTGTCTGATTTGGAGCAGCTTGAGCAGCTTCTGTTGCAGGAGTGACAGTCTCTACCTGATTGGCGGCCGGCTGTGACTCAGTGCTGTTATGCTGGTCAGCCGCGGCCTTGCCCTGAGCTAAGACAGCCATCAATACAGCGGCTGATAAACTCAAAGCCTGAGTATAGAGACGCTTCTTGTATGAATCGTTCATTAGGAAATCTCCTTTGTGTAAAATATTCTATATTTAGTATAACAAATATCGAAAGCGCTTTCAATTAAAAATAGAAAAAACATACAAAGATGCCCCAAATAGTCTATCAGATGAATCGCTGAGCATAGGGGGATCTTCCTTGTTCCGAGTACTATTTGCAATATCCGAACCTTCTACCTTTATTTTCTGAAATAGTATACAAAATCCTCGAATTTATGCTACAATGAGACAAACTAAAAATGATTGGAGCCAAGCATGAAAGCAATTATTACCGTTGTCGGAAAAGATAAAACAGGGATTGTAGCCGGAGTTTCTACTAAGATTGCGGAGCTGGGGCTGAATATTGACGATATTTCCCAAACTGTTTTGGAGGAATATTTTACCATGATGGCCTTGGTGTCAAGCGATGAAAAGCAAGATTTTACGGCCCTTCGCAATGAGTTTGAAGCTTTCGGCCAAGAGCTCAACGTTAAAATCAACATTCAAAGCGCAGCCATTTTTGATGCCATGTACAATATCTAAGGAGTGAAGGATGGATATTAGACAAGTAACAGAAACCATTGCCATGATTGAGGAGCAGAATTTTGATATTCGGACCATCACCATGGGCATTTCACTCTTGGACTGTATCGACACAGATATTGATCGGGCGGCGGAGAAGATTTACCAAAAAATCACGACCAAAGCGAAAGACCTGGTGGCAGTTGGGGATGAAATTGCAGCAGAGCTCGGGATTCCTATCGTCAATAAGCGGGTCTCAGTGACTCCGATTTCTCTGATTGGGGCAGCGACAGACAGTAGTGACTACGTGCCTTTGGCCAAGGCTTTAGACAAGGCGGCTAAAGAGATCGGTGTTGACTTTATCGGTGGTTTCTCTGCCTTGGTCCAAAAGGGCTATCAAAAAGGCGATGAAATCCTCATTAATTCTATTCCACGCGCTTTGGCTGAGACGGACAAGGTCTGCTCCTCTGTCAATATCGGTTCAACCAAGACCGGTATTAACATGACGGCGGTTGCGGATATGGGGCGTATTATCAAGGAAACGGCCCAGCTTTCTGACATGGGGGCGGCCAAGCTGGTCGTCTTTGCCAATGCGGTAGAGGATAATCCCTTCATGGCAGGCGCCTTCCATGGTGTCGGTGAAGCAGATGTGGTCATCAATGTTGGTGTTTCTGGGCCAGGTGTTGTCAAGCGGGCCTTGGAAAAAGTCCGTGGTGAGAGCTTTGATGTGGTCGCTGAAACGGTCAAGAAAACGGCCTTCAAAATCACCCGTATCGGTCAGTTAGTCGGTCAGATGGCCAGCGAGCGTCTGGGCGTCAAGTTCGGGATTGTTGACTTGAGTCTGGCTCCAACACCGGCAGTCGGAGACTCAGTGGCCCGTGTCTTGGAAGAAATGGGCTTGGAAACAGTTGGCACTCATGGCACGACAGCGGCGCTTGCCCTGCTCAATGACCAAGTCAAAAAAGGCGGTGTCATGGCCTGCAATCAGGTTGGTGGTCTGTCTGGTGCTTTCATTCCTGTGTCAGAAGATGAGGGCATGATTGCAGCTGTGCAGAATGGCTCGCTCAATCTAGAAAAGCTGGAAGCGATGACAGCTATCTGCTCGGTAGGTTTGGATATGATTGCCATTCCAGAGGAGACACCTGCTGAAACCATTGCGGCCATGATTGCGGATGAAGCAGCGATTGGTGTTATCAATCAAAAGACAACAGCTGTGCGGATTATTCCGAAGGGCAAGGAAGGCGATATGATTGAATTTGGCGGGCTCTTGGGAACAGCTCCGGTCATGAAGGTCAATCAGGCTTCGTCAGCAGCCTTTATCGCGCGGGGTGGTCAAATTCCAGCGCCCATTCACAGCTTTAAAAATTAAAAAGCTAGATTTGAAACAGCTTTTAAGAAAGCATTATAAAGGACAGCTATTCAGTTTCCCAGTAGGAGTTTGCGGGATTGAGTCTAGCTGGATGCTTGAAATGTAGGGGATTATAAGGAGATTGTTTAGGTTATGAATAAAAGAGAGCTAGCTGAGCTGGCCCTTGATTTAGGTTTGAATTTTGATAAGGAGAGCGGCATTATATATGGCCGTAGAAAGGATTATGCTTTTTATCTAGAGACCATAACAGATGGCGATGAATTTGCGATTTTCTTTTCAGTCAGATGTGAGCAGGGTTATATTGGTCGAGATACCTTGGAAGCTCTGATCAACGATTCCGAGGTCTTGATTGATTTTGAGAGAGCTGGCTATAGCCTAGCCTGTCAGATTTTGGCTAATCAAGACCGAGATTTGCTGCCGGACATTTTGGAGGAGGCTATCGAAGACTGCACCCGCTACTTTGAGGAGCAAGGGCTGGTTAGCGCCTGTGAGAAAACCGGTGAAACCGGAGATGTAGACTTGTATCAGTTCAAAGGAGATTGGCTCTTTCTCACGCCATCTAGCTATGAGCGGATGATTTCCATCTCACAGGATAAGGTGACAAAGCGCTCCCTTCCTCATCAAAGTCCGCAGAAAATACATTATTTTCTGGGGATTGTCGGGACTTTCTTGACTAGCTTGCTTGGTGCATGCCTTGTCTTCTTCCTGACAGGTGCATCCTTGGCCATGGGTTTTATATCAAGTTTTACACTGCTATTTAGCATTGCTTGTTATGAAAAGTTTGTCAAAGGGATTTCTATTTTAGGAATTGTGGCAAGTTTCTTTTTTACTTTAGCAATGAGCTTTGTAGCTGTTCAAATCGGTTATGCCAATTCTTTTTACCAAGGGGAAGGCAATATTTTGCAAGCCATTATCGCGATTAATAAAGCCGCTTTATCCGGACAGTTTGGTCTTAATTATTGGCTCCATTACCCCTTTATTTTGCTAGGATGTATCAATGCCGTAAAAGTTCATGTTAAGTCTCTATAGTTGATTAGATGCTGATTTCACGATCAGCCGCTGTCTATCATAGCGGAGAACTGAGTTCTCCCTCTTCTTTATCCTAAAGAATTAGAAGGCCTTTTTCAAAATTTACTATAACAAACAAAAATAAAAGAGGTAAACTATGTCAAAAACAAGACTCTATGTTATCCGTCATGGCAAGACCATGTTTAATACTATCGGCCGGGCACAGGGCTGGTCTGATACGCCTCTGACTGCCGAAGGCGAGCGAGGTATTCGTGAGCTGGGTATCAGATTGCGAGAGTCTGGCTTGCCTTTTATCAAGGCTTTTTCAAGTGATAGCGGCAGGACCATTCAGACCATGGGGATTATCCTAGAGGAGCTGGGTCTGACTGGCCAGATTCCCTATCGCTATGACAAGCGCATCCGGGAGTGGTGTTTCGGAAGTTTTGATGGTGCCTATGGGGGTGAGCTCTTTCATGGCGTTATCCCACGAGTTCTTAAGACGGATAATTACAAAGAGCTCAGTTGGCCGGATTTGGCGAATGGTCTGGTAGAAGTGGATTCGGCTGGCTGGGCTGAGCCTTGGGACAAGCTTAGCGGTCGGATTTTAGAAGGCTTTGAAGCCATTGCTAGAGAGGTGGAGTCCTCTGGCGGTGGCAATGCTCTGGTCGTCAGCCATAGCATGACCATTGGTACCTTGGCTTATCTGGTTGATGAGAATATCACGAAAAATCCTAATGTCGACAATGGCAGTGTCACAGTGTTGGAGTATGAAAATGGTCGCTTCAGCATTCAAGCCTTGGGAGATGTGTCTTACCGTCAGATCGGCGCAGCTATATTGGACCGAGAAAATCAAGAATGAGCGGGAGTTTTGAGACTCCTGCTTTTTGCTTTGAAAGCCAGATGGCGCCAATTTCTTCATAAAATGGTATAATATGAAAAGAATAACGGAGGAAATGAAATGGCAAAAACAAGATTATACTTGGTTCGTCATGGCAAGACCATGTTTAATACTATCGGTCGGGCTCAAGGCTGGTCTGACACCCCATTGACTGAAGTTGGGGAACGTGGCATTCATGAGTTGGGCATTGGCCTGAGAGAAGCTGGGCTTGATTTCAAATTGGCCCGCTCCAGCGACAGCGGCCGGACTATTCAGACCATGGGCATCATTCTAGAGGAGCTAGGATTGACAGGTCAGATTCCTTATACCTTTGACAAGCGGATTCGTGAATGGTGTTTTGGCAGTTTTGATGGCGGTTATGATGGGGAACTCTTTATGGGTGTGATGCCTCGGGTTTTCAATATTGAGCATGTCCATCAGCTCAGCTATGCTGAGTTGGCAGAAGGTCTTGTAGAAGTCGATACAGCAGGCTGGGCAGAAAACTGGGAAAAGCTTAGTGGCCGAATCTGGGAAGGTTTTTCAGCCATAGCTGAGGAGCTGGAAGCTGCTGGCGGCGGCAATGCTCTTGTAGTCAGCCACGGCATGACCATCGGAACCTTTGTCTATCTAATCAACCGAACTCAGCCTCATGGTTTGGACAATGGCAGTGTGACGGTTGTAGACTATGAAGACGGTAAATTCACAGTAGCTTGCATCGGAGACATGTCTTATCGTGAGACTGGTGCCAAAGTAATGGAGGAAGAAGTTGAAGCGCGCTAAACATCGCAGAGAAAAGAGAAAATCAAAGTCTAAGAAGATTGGGTTAACGTTTTTGTTTTTAATCGTCTTGTGTCTGGCAGCTGGAGGAACGGCGATTTATTTCCGTCCGTCCTTGTTACAAGAACTGCTTGCAAAGATTCAGTTTTCGGGTTCGTCTAGCAGTTCTGCTACGAAGGGCTCTTCTAGCTCAGAGAGTTCGCAGTCTGATTTGCCCAAGGTGTCTTCTACTGACTGGAATTTGATTTTAGTCAATCGTGACAACCAGCAAGAAGAAAAGACACCTGATCTGACTCAGATTGGTGAGATCCAGGTCGATAGCCGCATTGCTGAAAATACTCGGCAATTTCTAGCAGCAGCCCAGGCGATAGCTCCTGAAGAAACTTTAATCTCTGGCTATCGCAGCCGAGCTGAGCAGGAGGAACTCTATAACGAAAAAGTTGCTGGGGAAGTCGCCAAAGGCTTGTCAAATGAAGAAGCAGTCAGCATCGTGCTGAAGCAGGTGCAGCTTCCAGGAGCCAGCGAGCATCAAACGGGCTTGGCTATTGATATGAGCGCTCCAGAAGGTCAGGAGGATGAATTGGCAGCTAAGATTGCCCAACTAGCTCCGCAGTATGGCTTTGTCCTTCGCTATCCGGATGGCAAGAGTGACATTACCGGAGTTGACTTCGAGAATTGGCATTACCGCTATGTCGGTGTGGAGAATGCCCAGTATATGCAGAAGCACAATCTGGTTCTGGAAGAATATATCGTCCTACTCAAGGTAGCGGGAAAATAAAAAAGTAAGTCAGGTGTTCCTGGCTTTTTTTATGCTGATTTATCAGGATGCAGCTCTCTAATCCTTTTAACTTCTAATCGAGCCAACTACAAGTATTGAAAGATAAAAATGAATCACTTTCTGTAAAAAATATTTATAAATCCTTGACAACTATATCGGACTACGATATAATTTTTGTATCAAGGTTCGATATATCGAGGTGAAAGTGAGATGAAAAGATGAGTGGATTGACAGAAAAGCTTAGGAGAGTCTATGTGCCAATGACAGAGACAGGTTTTTATATCCTCTTCTGCCTTCAGAAAGAGAGGCACGGTTACAGTATTACTCAAAAAGTCAAGCAATTGACAGAAGGACAACTATCTATCAGCCCGGGAACCATGTACGGAACCTTGGCAAAGATGGAAAAAGATGGTCTAATAGCCTTTGTTCGCGAGGAAGAAAAGAGAAAACTCTATTCTATCACGGAGCTTGGGAAAGAGATTTTGGAGTTGGAAATCCAGCGGATTGAGCGCCTTTACCGCAACAGTAAGGAGGAAGTTTGATGGAAGAGAAAATTATCTATAAGATCTTTACTATTGCAGACTATGACAGAGAAGCGGCTTATTTTAAAAAAATGCATTGCCAAGGCTGGAAATTGAAAAAAGTAAGTTATTCTCCCTTTCTTGTTGCGGTTCGCTATACTTTTGAAGCCTGCCCGCCTCAGGAAGTGGCCTATCAATTAGATTTTCGCCCCATAAAGAAGGCGGAGCAAGAATCCTATTATCAGCTTTTTTCAGATTGCGGCTGGGAGCATATTGCAAACTTTAATCAATTTTCTTATTTCCGCAAGCCGGTTTCTCAGATTGATGCAGATAGTGATCTTGAAATCTATAATGACGCTTGGTCTAAGCTAGAGATGGTCAAGCGTTTGCTTGTATGGAGGTTTTTACCAGCCATCATGGTTTTGTGTGTCACGACTTATCTCATTCTAGATATTTCCCAGAAAAGTTTGAAAGCAAGTCTATTATTCAAATCAATCTTAGCAATAGACTGTGTTATATTGCTCATTCTGTTCTGCCAACTGGTCCATATTGCCTTGCGTTTTTGGAAAATGAGGCAGGAACTGAAAGATTGATTGCAGTTTTGTTAAATACTGTTGTGAAAGCGAGGAAAACAATGAAAAAGACCATTATTGAAGTGCAAGGCTTGAAAAAGAAATTCAAGGAACAAGAAGCCTTGGCAGGAATCGATTTTTCCATCCAAGAGGGAGAGATTTTTGGCTTTCTAGGGCCTTCTGGATCCGGTAAAACCACGACCATCAATATCTTGACTGGTCAGTTGTCTGCAGATGCTGGAGTAGCTCAAGTGCTGTCTGCACCGGTTGAGGAGTTAAAAGCAGAAGTGCTAGAGCAGATTGGTATTGTCAGCGATGGCAGTGGTTTTTATGAAAAGATGTCACTTTATAAGAATCTCAAGGCCTATGCTATGATCTTTGGTGTTGGTATGGAGAAAGTCGACCAACTCCTCCGAAAAGTGGGGCTTTATGATAGCCGCAACAAGGTGGCTGAAAAACTATCTACGGGTATGAAACAGCGCATGTTACTGGTGCGTGCCTTGATTAATCGACCTAAACTGCTCTTCTTGGATGAACCGACCAGTGGTTTAGATCCGTCAACCTCTCGCACCATTCACGAATTGCTACTGGAACTAAAAGCGCAGGGGACAACTATTTTTCTGACGACTCATGATATGCAGGAAGCTACCCTATTGTGTGATCGCTTGGCCTTGCTAAGTAAAGGAAAATTAGTTGAAGTAGGCAGTCCGCATGAAATTATCCAAAAGTATAATACAGATAAGAAGGTTCGTTTAGAATATGTAGACTTGACGACGAAGACGGTGGCCTTTGAGGAACTGCAAGGAGGCTTGGATTTGTCCAATGTTATCAGTATTCATTCCTGCGAACCAACTTTGGAAGATGTTTTCATCACTTTGACAGGAGGTACCTTAAATGTCTAATAAATTAAAAGGTATGATTTGGCTGAGAGGTCAAGTGACGCTAGCTAATAAAAGTATCCTATTGCAGGTTTTCATGCCGATTTTCCTCATTTTTCTCTATAAATTTATTTTTTCTCTGAATGGAGCTGGTAAGGAAATTGGAGCGGATAAACTAGCTACTATGTTGCTTACGATCTCTCTGCCTTTCTCTCTAGCCATGTCTGTTGGAACACCAATCATCATCATCCTAGCTGAGGAAAGAGAAAAACGTAATTTACAAAGTTTGCGCTTGGCTGGTGTGACAGCTGGTCAATACATTCTCTCTGCCTTAATCTGGCCAGCGATTATTGGAATTTTTTATATCGTTATTACCCCACTTTTGGTGGGAGCTAAGCTTTCTAATCATCTGTTCAGCTATGGTTTGGTTCTCTTATTGACCATGCTGGTCTTAATTTTCTTCTTTTTAATGGTTGGTCTGTTTTGTAAAAATCAGGTCATGGCACAATCCCTTAGTGTTCCAGCCATGCTCTTGGCGGCATTTATTCCTATGTTTTCAAATATGAGCGAGGAGTTATTTAAAGTGCTGCGTTACAGCTTTATGGGCCTTTTTAGTAGTTATATGAAAGATTGGTCTCATTTCCATTTATGGAGCGGAGAATTTTTGGCTCTGCTAGTTTGGTTGCTTCTTTTTGCAGGAATTTCTTTCTATTTGATGCGCCATTTGCAAATCCTGGAGGATTAATCTAGGTCGCCAGACTGATTTTTAGCACTCTTGTAAAAAGAGTGCTAATTTTTTGAGTTTTTGTCTTGACTTTGGTGTGGAAGAGTGTATAATAGAATCATGAGTTAGCACTCGAGGTTGTTGAGTGCTAATCGACAGCAGAATCTTGATTGGAGGTGATGCCGTGGTCACGGAGCGTCAAAATGAGATTTTGAATTTGATTATTGATATCTTTACCAAGACTCACGAGCCAGTCGGCTCCAAAGCCCTGCAGGATTCCATCAATTCCAGCAGTGCCACTATCCGAAATGATATGGCGGCTTTGGAAAAGCAGGGGCTTCTGGAAAAGGCGCATACGTCTAGCGGCCGTAAGCCTAGTGTGGCTGGTTTTCAATACTTTGTCAAGCATTCTCTGTCCTTTGATCGTCTCGCTGAGAATGAACTCTATGAGGTTATCAAAGCCTTTGACCATGAGTTTTTCAACTTGGAGGACATTCTTCAACAGGCAGCGGATCTTTTGACCAAGCTCAGTGGATGCACGGTTGTTGCACTGGATGTAGAACCCAGTCGGCAGCGCTTGACAGCTTTTGATATCGTTGTGCTCAGTCAGCATACGGCTCTGGCAGTCTTCACCCTGGATGAGTCCAATACTATCACCAGTCAGTTTATGATTCCGCGCAACTTCCTAAAAGAAGACCTGGATAGGCTTAAAGGCCTGGTAAGGGAGCGGTTCTTGGGTCAGACAGTGCTGGACATCCATTACAAGATTCGGACGGAAATTCCGCAGATTATCCAACGCTATTTCACTACGACGGACAATGTCATCCAGCTCTTTGAGCATATCTTTGGTGATATTTTCAAGGAAAATGTGATTCTGTCTGGCAAGGTTCAGCTCTTGGAATTTTCAGACCTGTCAGCTTATCAGTTTTTTGATGACCCGCAGAAAGTAGCCTTTGAAATTCGCGATAGTTTGGCTGAAGATCAGATGCAAAGCGTGCGCGTGGCAGACAGTAGAGAAAACTGTTTGGCTGATTTGACGCTGATTTCCAGCAAATTCCTGATTCCTTATCGAGGCTTTGGGGTGTTGGCAGTTGTCGGTCCGGTCAATCTTGACTACCAACGGCTGGTCAGTCAGATGAATGTCGTCAACCGCGTACTGACTATGAAACTGACCGACTTCTATCGCTATCTGAGCAGTAATCACTATGAAGTCCACTAAATATAGTATAAATATTCCTAAAAGGAGGTGCCTTGTGGCAAAACATAAACAAGAAGAACATCCAGAAGATGTAGAAGTAAAAGAGGAAGTTGTAGAAGCAGCTGAGCAAGCTGAATCAGCAAGCCCTGAAAAATCAGAATTAGAACTAGCTAATGAGCGGGCAGAAGATTTTGAAAACAAATATCTCCGTGCTCATGCAGAAATGCAGAATATCCAGCGCCGAGCAAATGAAGAACGCCAGCAGCTGCAAAGATACCGCAGCCAGGATCTGGCAAAAGCTATTTTGCCTTCGATAGATAATCTGGAGCGCGCACTTGCCGTTGAAGGTCTGACAGATGATGTCAAAAAAGGACTGGAAATGGTGCAGGAAAGCTTGATTCATGCTCTCAAAGAAGAGGGTATCGAAGAAATCCCAGCTGACGGAGCTTTTGACCATAACTATCACATGGCTATTCAAACAGTTCCAGCTGACGATGAGCACCCAACTGACACTATCGCGCAGGTCTTCCAAAAAGGCTACAAACTTCATGACCGTATCCTAAGACCAGCAATGGTGGTTGTTTATAACTAGGAGGTAAGTCAGAAATCTTTGATTTCGTTGACGCACCCCCGCAAGGCTGATTAGGCTGGTCACGAGCGTTTGCGAAGTGAACTGCCAATCAGCTACTGCGTATAATTTCGACTTCTCGTGTCATAACTTACATAAAAGAAAACTTGTCCGAAACGACAATAAACTATGAAGGAAGAAAACATTCGTTCAGCTTTGTTTTTAATGAGCGAAGCGAACCAAAGACGATACTCTTCGCCGTGGCGCTATTCGCGCAAACTTTGAGACCTTAGGCTCAAAGTTTAGTCAAAGAGATTGACGAAGTCAAGCTCTGACGGCGCCGCCACTTAAGAAGAGTATCAAAAAGAAAAATAGAATATAAAATTTAAGGAGAAAAACACATGTCTAAAATTATCGGTATTGACTTAGGTACAACAAACTCAGCAGTTGCAGTTCTTGAAGGAACTGAAAGCAAAATCATCGCAAACCCAGAAGGAAACCGTACAACTCCATCTGTAGTTTCATTCAAAAATGGTGAAATCATCGTTGGTGATGCTGCAAAACGTCAAGCAGTTACAAACCCAGATACAGTTATCTCTATCAAATCTAAGATGGGAACTTCTGAAAAAGTTTCTGCAAACGGAAAAGAATACACTCCACAAGAAATCTCAGCTATGATTCTTCAATACTTGAAAGGTTATGCTGAAGAATACCTTGGTGAAAAAGTAACCAAGGCTGTTATCACAGTTCCAGCTTACTTTAACGATGCTCAACGTCAAGCAACTAAAGACG
>NZ_CAURVL010000035.1:0-16524 GCF_963528215.1 uncultured Streptococcus sp. | reverse complement strand
TAAATCGTTAGGTCGGGTAACCGGCGCGGGGGTTCGAATCCCCCATTCTCCGTATGAATAAGGAGTTTAGCATTTGCTATCTCCTTTTCTTATACTTTCTTGTCCTGTTTAGTGAGGTTTTTCTGATGAATCGATTTAAAAAGTCTAAGTTTCTGATTTCTTTTTTTGTATTGGTTGTTGCAATGACGATACTCATCCTATCTACCTCTTCTAGTTGGCTTGTATCAACTACTTCAAATATTATTTCATTGGTAGATAGACTTGTTGGCTCTCCTTTTGCTTTTGTAGCTGATAAAAAAGAAGAAATGTCAGATTTGATGTCTACTTATAGAGAGAATCAGCAGCTCAAGAAAAATCTTTATAAGGTTGAGGAGAAGGCAGGGAAGGCAGATTCCTTAGAAGATGAGAATGAACAGTTGAGAAAACTTCTGGAATTTAAAGAAGCTGATAAAAATCAAATACAAATTGCCAGCGAAGTGATTGCTCGTACGCCAGCATCCTGGAAAAATGAGCTGACTATCGACAAGGGGACATCTGATAATGTGACAGATGCTATGCTAGTAGTCGCTAATGGTGGTCTAGTAGGAAGTGTTTCTGAAACTAGTAGTCAGTCTAGCTTAGTTTCTCTACTGACTAACGAGGAAAACTCAACTAAAATTTCTGTTAGGGTTCAAACGAAGTCTGGTCCAATTTATGGGATTATAACTGGATATGATGAAAAAAACTCTGCTTATATCATCAGTCAGTTAAATAGTGCTGAAGATATAAAAGAGGGAGATGAGGTGACAACCAGTGGTTTGGGTGCTTATAATGCAGAAAATATTCCTGTCGGTAAGGTACTTTCTGTGTCTGAGGCTAAGGATCAGTTAAATAAGGTTGTCCTGGTTAAGCCGGCTGCGGATTTGTCGGATATTCGTGCTGTAATGTTGGTAGGGAACTGATATGAGAGATATTAAAGAACATCTTTTGACTCCTATTATTTTATTTTTTGTTTTATTGATTGATGGGCAGATTTCGACTTTTCTGGCTAATATTCTGCCTTTACAATGGCATTTAGTCATTCATTTTATCTTTATTTTCATGCTTTTTGTGTCCATCAACCTCTCTAGAAACTACAATATTCTCTTATTTTGCTGTCTGGGGGTGATTTACGATGTTTACTATTTTCATACCATCGGTATTGCTCTTATTCTTTTTCCTCTTTTAAGTCTCTTGGTTTGTCAGTCTAGTTCGACTATGCTTTTAAATAAATTTACTCGCTTTTTATCTGTTTTGATTCTTGTATTTTTATTTGAATTAACTAGTTTTGCTTTTGCAGTATTTTTGAATCTTTCTAGTCTGAATTTACAAGATTTTGTCCTTAGCAGTTTAGTACCAACTATACTCCTCAATAGCTTGATATTCCTCATTTTTCAGCCTATTTTCGAAAAAATATATTTATGATAAACAAGAAATAAAAATGTAACAAATGCGTAACATATGATACGGTATTTTCTGGTATACTAGATAATGTCTTATAAGAAGGAGTGTATTATTTTTATGAAGAAAAAACTACTCACATCAATTTTATTGAGTACAGTTATCCTTTCACAAGGAGCTGCACTTGTGAGCGTTAAAGCGGAGACAACTGATGAAAAGATTGCTGCACAAGACAGCAAGATTAATAGTTTGACAGAGCAACAACAATCTGCTCAGGCACAAGTCAACGAGATTCAAGGCCAAGTATCTGCTATTCAAAAGCAACAAGAAGATCTTAAAGCAGAAAATGAAAAATTGTCTGCTGAATCTGCAAGACTTTCTGCTGAGATTGATGAACTGTCTAAAAACATCGTAGCTCGTAATGAGTCACTTGCTAATCAAGCACGTAGTGCCCAAACAAACGGAACTGTTACTAGCTACATCAATACAGTTGTAAATTCTAACTCTATCACAGAAGCTATCTCTCGTGTAGCAGCTATGAGCGAAATTGTTTCAGCAAATAACAAAATGCTGGAACAACAAAAGAAAGATAAAGAAGTAATTGCTGAAAAGCAAGTTGCAAATAACGAAGCAATTAATACTGTTATTGCCAACCAAGAAAAGTTAGCTGATGATGAGCAAACTTTGGCAACAAAACAAGCAGAGCTGAAAGCAGCTCAAGCAGGCCTTGCAGCTGAAAAAGCAACTGCTGAAAATGAAAAGAATTCTCTTCTTGAACAGAAAGCAGCAGCTGAAAAAGCAGCAGCTGAAGCAGCAGCTCGTGAAGCAGCTTATAAAGCAGAACAAGAAACACAACGTCAAGCAGTTGAAGCTTCAGGTAACACTACTCTGCAAGCTCAGGTCCAAGCAGTTGTTAATTCACCTTCATCTTCTGAAGCACCAGCTGCGGCAGCACCTGCAGTGACTCAATCTGTTGCCCGTGCAAATAGACCAGTTTATAGCTCATCTGCCTCTTCTTATCCAGTAGGTCAATGTACTTGGGGTGCTAAGACATTAGCTCCTTGGGCTGGCGATTACTGGGGTAATGGTGGACAATGGTCAGCAAGCGCAGCAGCAGCAGGCTTCCGTGTTGGTTCACAGCCAGAAGTTGGCGCAATTGCATGTTGGACTGACGGTGGATACGGACACGTTGCAGTAGTAACTGCTGTTCAATCTACTACAAGCATCCAAGTATCAGAAGCAAACTACCTTGGACAACAATCAATCGGTAACTACCGTGGATGGTTTAATCCAACAACTGCACAAGGTACAGTTTCATATATCTATCCGAACTAATCAGTAAAAAGCGCCTCTGGCGTTTTTTATTTTTAATTGAAAAATCAACTGAAAAAAGTTACAATGGTAGTTGGGAAAAGTTGTAATTGGACAATGAAAGACGATTTAGAATCTGGAGGGAATCATGTCTTTTTCTGATTTAAAACTCTTTGCTCTTTCTTCTAATCAAGAATTAGCGCAGCGTGTTGCTCAAGAGATTGGATTGCCACTTGGGAAATCAACTGTCCGTCAGTTCTCTGATGGTGAGATTCAAGTGAATATTGAAGAATCTATTCGCGGGAAACACGTCTTTATTTTGCAGTCTACCAGCTCGCCAGTCAATGATAATTTGATGGAAATTTTGATTATGGTAGATGCTTTGAAACGGGCTAGCGCTGAATCAATCAATGTTGTCATGCCTTACTATGGCTATGCTCGACAGGATCGCAAGGCTAGAGCTCGTGAACCAATTACATCTAAATTAGTTGCTAATATGTTGGAAATTGCTGGTGTGGATCGGATGCTGACTATTGACTTGCACGCAGCGCAAATCCAGGGCTTCTTTGACATTCCAGTAGATCACTTGATGGGTGCACCTTTGATTGCTGATTACTTTGAGCGCCGTAATATGACAGGGGGCGACTATGTGGTAGTCAGTCCTGACCATGGTGGTGTGAGTCGGGCCCGTAAGTTAGCAGAGTTTCTGAAAACCCCGATTGCCATTATTGATAAGCGCCGCAGTGTGGACAAGATGAATAGCAGTGAAGTCATGAACATCATTGGTAAGGTGGAAGGAAAAACTTGTATCCTGATTGATGATATGATTGATACAGCGGGAACCATCTGTCATGCAGCTGATGCTCTCGCTGAGGCGGGGGCTGTAGAAGTCTATGCTAGCTGTACGCATCCAGTCTTGTCTGGTCCGGCTATGGATAATATCCAAAAGTCGGCGATTAAAAAATTGGTCGTGCTGGATACGATTTATCTCCCTCAAGAGCGCTTGATTGATAAGATTGATCAGATTTCCATTGCGCATCTTCTAGGGGAAGCCATTGTCCGTATTCATGAGAAACGGCCGTTGTCCCCCTTATTTGAAATAGGGAAAAAATAATCTGATCTGTATGGCTGGGAAGTTTGATTCCTAGTCTCTTTTTATTTCATTCCTACTTTTTTTAAAAAAATCTAACATCAACTTTGGAAGACAACTCAAACTACTTGATGTTTCAAATATAAATAAATGACCATTTAAATATTTGGTAAATTGACAATTTGTCTCATCCCTTGGTATTCTTTGATTTTAGAAATTTTTATGTAGTAAAATTCTTGACTTTTTTTAGAGTTCGAACTATACTTAATAGTAGGTAATATTAGGTAACGGGGAGTTACAATTATTTTTGAAAAGTAAAGAGGAGATGAGATAATGAAAAAGGTTTTACTTTCAAGTGCTGTAGCCCTTTCTCTTTTTGCGGCTGCTGCACCAGTATTTGCTGAGGGTACAGGCAGTCTTTGGGTTAATGACATTGATAATAATGAAGTTCCCCAAGGGAGTACGGACGCAGAATCCGGCAAAATTATGGATGAACTGCAGGCCTATAGAGACGCACAATCAGCTCTGGATCAGCAAGTTGCTGAAGCTAAGAAAGCACCAGTTGGCAAGAGTGCAGTGATGGAGGATCAAGC
This sequence comes from uncultured Streptococcus sp., assembly GCF_963528215.1. Classification (GTDB taxonomy): domain Bacteria; phylum Bacillota; class Bacilli; order Lactobacillales; family Streptococcaceae; genus Streptococcus. Next base: position 12,111 of record NZ_CAURVL010000035.1, on the reverse strand, counting down.
TGGTAACAAAGTTCTTGTTATTGGTGAAGGAGAGTCGGCTAATGCGGATCAGTCTTCAGAGGCACCGTCTACCACAGATCCATCTACACCGGCTTATTCGGCAGCACCTTACTCCACAGCCTCTTCATCAGTTCCGACTTTTCCGGTACCGTCTCAATCTTCGGCGGCATCCTCTTCAGCAGCAGGTAAAAAGAGGACTAAAAAATCAGAAAATAAAGCAAAAAAAGCTCCGGAAGTAAAAGAAGAGAACAAGGAAAATGAGGAAAACTCTGAAGACAAGTCACTTCCTAAAACAAGTGCAGTCAAATAATTTTGTCTTTAATTTGTGCTAACGCCTAAATATCACTGAGCCTTCGTTCGGTGATATTTTTTATCAAAAATGAAAAATAAAGGATTTTTAAATTATGCAAGAAAAAGATAGGAGTCAAGCTTCGAATAAGAAACAGCTCCTTGTTGTTGGCATCTGCCTCCTACTGGTTTTTCTGGTTATTTTTTCTGTTTTTTATGCTTTCCGTTCTTCAGGAACAGCCAGTAAGCCTCGAGTTTCGCCTCCCAGCAGGATTGAATCGTCAAGCTCTTCTACAGCATATTCTAGTCAGACAGAAAAGGATTATTTAACCGAGCGTTTTGCTAAACTGAAGGCTGTGAATTCAGAAACAATAGGCTATGTCTATGCTCCTGGTACGCAGCTGGATGAGCCAGTGGTGCAAACGAAAGATAATGCGACTTATCTGCTAAAGACTTTTGAAGGAAAGCAAGAACCCTATATGGGTGCGGTCTTCATGGATAAAGATAATCATAAAGATTTCAGCGATCGTCTGACTTGGCTTTTCGGGCATGCTCGGGGCAGCAAGGCAGGAGATCATCGCATGTTTAATGATGTCAACTACTATGATCGTCAGGATTATTTTGACAAACATAGATATGTCGTGATTGAGACTCCTGAGCGTAAGTATTATTATCAAGCTATGGGACTGGTCATCGTGCCGGAAGAGACGGCTTTTTATCGGACGGAGTTTAAGGATGACGAGGACTTTACGACCCAGCTTAGAAATATCTATGAGGCTGCTCGGACAAAGGATCCCAAGATAAAGATTAAGGCGAGTGACCGGTATTTGGTTCTCTCAACTTGCCGTGAGGAAGATGATACGATTCGTTCTAACCTTTATTTGCGGCAGATTCCTGATTCAGAACTGCCAGATTTTCTGGCCAAGCATGGCAAGGAATTGACCTATACTCCGACTCGTTGATTGGCCAGTCACGTGAGATGTGGCTATATCCATTATTTGGCAGTAAAGAATTTTAAGGCAAGGAAAAAGGGACTGAGTGCAAGCTTAGTCCTTTTTTCGGCATCGGAAATTATGTAATAGCTTTTGCTATGCTTCTGCATTTATAGTATAATAGTTCTATTGAGCGGCTGGAGGTATGTATGGATTTAAGTAAGAAATTTAATAAAAACTTAGGAAAAATAGAAATTTCGCTGATTCGTCAGTTTGACCAATCAATTTCTGCTATTCCGGGGGTTCTTCGGCTGACCTTAGGAGAGCCGGATTTTACGACACCGGATCATATCAAAGCGGCAGCCAAGGCAGCGATTGATGCCAATCAAAGCCACTACACTGGTATGAGCGGTCTCTTGGAGCTGCGTCAGGCGGCCAGCAGCTTTGTGAAAGAAAAGTACAATCTGCACTATTGCCCAGAAGATGAGGTCTTAGTCACTATCGGGGCAACAGAGGCCTTGTCGGCTACGCTGACAGCCATTCTAGAAGAAGGTGACAAGGTCTTGCTGCCAGCTCCTGCTTATCCAGGCTATGAGCCTATTGTCAATCTAGTGGGGGCAGAGATTGTCGAGATTGATACGACGGCTAATAACTTTGTCCTCACTCCAGAGATGCTGGAAGCGGCTATTTTAGAACAGGGCGAGCAGCTAAAAGCGGTCATTCTTAATTATCCAGCCAATCCGACCGGCGTGACTTATTCGCGAGAGCAGATAAAAGCTCTGGCGGATGTCCTGGGAAAATACCAAGTCTTTGTGGTCTGCGATGAGGTCTATTCTGAGCTGACCTATACGGAGCAGGGACATGTCTCCATCGCGGAGTATCTGCCTGACCAAACAATTGTCATCAACGGCCTGTCTAAATCTCATGCCATGACTGGCTGGCGATTGGGCTTTATCTTTGCTCCAGCAGTTTTCATTGCTCAGCTGATTAAGAGTCATCAGTATCTCGTAACAGCGGCCAATACCATGGCTCAGTTTGCCGGCATTGAAGCTCTGACAGTTGGGAAAGATGATGCGGAGCCAATGAAGGCTGAGTATATCCAGCGTCGCGATTATATCATAGAGAAAATGGCAGAGCTAGGCTTTAAGATTATCAAACCAGACGGGGCTTTTTATATTTTTGCTAAGATACCAGATGGTTATAATCAAGAATCTTTCGCCTTTCTGCAGGATTTTGCAGAGAAGAAGGCCGTGGCCTTTATCCCGGGGGCGGCTTTTGGTCAATACGGAGAAGGTTATATCCGCCTGTCCTACGCGGCTAGTATGGAGACGATTCAAGAAGCTTTGAAACGCCTCAAGGACTACATGGAGGACTATGCTTAAATCTCTAACAAGTCAAGGTCTGGTTCTCTATAACCGCAATTTCCGTGAGGATGATAAGCTGGTCAAGATCTTTACGGAACAGGCTGGTAAGCGGATGTTTTTCATCAAGCATGCTGGGAAATCCAAGCTAGCACCCGTCATTCAGCCTTTGACTGCAGCGAACTTACTGATGAAAATCAATGATGATGGCCTTAGTTATATCGAGGACTATCAGGATGTGGTTACCTACCATCGCATCAATGAGGATTTATTCATCATGGCCTATGCCAGTTATGTGTCGGCCTTGGCAGATGCCAGTCTTCAGGACAATCAGCCGGATCCGGCGCTCTTTGCCTTTCTGCAGAAAACCCTGGAGCTGATGAATGATGGTCTGGACTATGAAGTGCTGACCAATATCTTTGAGATTCAGATTTTGTCACGTTTTGGAGTTTCGCTGAACTTCCATGACTGTGCTTTTTGTCATCGAACGGGTCTGCCTTTTGACTTCTCTTTCAAATATAGCGGAGTGCTTTGCCCTGACCATTATCACCAGGATGAAAGACGATGTCATCTGAATCCCAACCTTCTTTTTCTGCTGGACCAATTTCAGGCGGTCCGTTTTAGCGAATTGGAGACCATTTCTTTGAAGCCAGATATTAAAAAGCAGCTGCGGGATTTTATCGACCTGCTCTATGATGAATATGTCGGCATCCATCTCAAATCCAAAAAATTTATAGATTCTCTGGGAGACTGGGGAAGCATTTTAAAAGATAAGAACGAGGAATAAATCGAATGAAAAAAATAGCTGTTGATGCTATGGGAGGGGACAATGCCCCTCAGGCTTTGGTCGAAGGAGCCAATCAAGCGGTACAGGAGTTTTCGGATATTGAAATTCTCCTTTATGGCGATGAGGCGAAAATTAAGCCTTATCTGACTGCTGGTGAGCGGGTCCGCATCATCCACACGGAGGAGAAGATTGACTCGGACGACGAGCCGACCAAGGCCATTCGTCAGAAGAAAGAGGCTAGTATGGTGCTGGCAGCCAAGGCTGTGAAGGCAGGGGAGGCAGATGCCATGTTGTCTGCTGGAAATACTGGAGCGCTTTTGGCGGCCGGTTTCTTTATCGTGGGGCGTATCAAGAACATTGACCGACCAGGTCTCTTATCTACTATGCCAACGGTTGGCGGTCAGGGATTTGATATGCTGGACCTGGGAGCCAATGCTGAAAACACAGCCCATCATTTACATCAGTATGCGACTTTGGGTTCTTTCTATGCTGAAAATGTCCGAGGAATCAAGAAGCCGCGGGTGGGTCTCTTGAATAACGGAACAGAAAGCAGCAAGGGCGACCCTCTGCGCAAGGAAGCCTATGAGCTTTTAGCTGGGGATTCGACACTTAACTTTATCGGCAATGTGGAAGCGCGTGATTTGATGGATGATGTGGCGGATGTTGTCGTTGCAGATGGCTTTACTGGTAATGCTGTTCTGAAATCAATTGAGGGAACTGCTATCAGTATCATGGGTCAGCTGAAGAAGTCTATTTTAGGCGGTGGTTTCAAGGCTAAATTAGGAGCTTGGCTGCTCAAGGACAGCCTGCGAGGGCTCAAAAATAGTCTGGACTATTCTAGTGCAGGCGGCGCAGTTCTATTCGGCTTGAAAGCGCCTGTTGTCAAAACGCATGGCTCTAGCGATGCTAAGGCTGTTTATAGCACGATTCGTCAGATTCGCACCATGCTGGAAACAGATGTTGTTGGTAAATCGGTCATTGAATTTTCAGATGCAAAGGAGTAACTATGAGCGAAAAAGAAATTTATGCAAAAATTGTCGAAATCATTCAAGAACATGACAGCAGCAAACTGCATGTCACTCCAGAACTCAGCTTGAAAGAGGAGCTGGGAGTGGACTCTGTTGATTTGATGGAATTTATCATCAATCTGGAAGAAGCTTTTGATATTGAGATTCCTGATGAGGATATGGATAACTTCAAAACAATTTCCGATGTGGTGGCTTATATCCACGAAAAACTGAAGAAGCAACATTAAAAATCAAAGATCGGTATCTTCCGGTCTTTTTTGTATCTTGGAAAGGAAACGATTTCTTTAACTGGATACAGAAAGTTTATACGGAATTTCTTGTAAAATGTATTCAAAGATGATAGAATGAGGGTATAAAACCACGAAAGGCGAATATTAAAATGTCTAATAAGTTATTATATTCGGGAAAAGCTAAGAATATTTTCTCTACAGATGATGAGCAAGTCATTCTGGCGCGCTACAAGGACCAGGCAACGGCCTTTAATGGAGTCAAGAAGGAGCAGATTGCTGGTAAAGGAGTGCTCAACAACCAGATTTCATCTTTTATTTTTGAGAAACTCAATGCAGCTGGTGTGGCGACGCATTTTATTGAGAAGGTTTCGGATACGGACCAGCTAAATAAAAAAGTAGAGATTATTCCTTTGGAAGTGGTGCTGCGCAACTACACAGCAGGTTCTTTTTCCAAGCGTTTTGGAGTAGAAGAGGGCATCGCGCTTGAAACTCCGATTGTGGAATTTTACTACAAAAATGATGATTTGGACGATCCTTTCATCAATGACGAACACGTGAAATTCTTGAAGATTGCTAGCGATCAAGAAATTACCTTTTTGAAAGAGGAGACTCGTCGAATCAATGAGCTCTTGTCAGACTGGTTTCGCCAAATCGGACTGAAATTGATTGATTTCAAGTTAGAGTTCGGCTTTGACAAAGATGGCAAAATTATTCTGGCAGATGAATTTTCACCAGACAATTGCCGCCTCTGGGATGCGGAAGGCCATCACATGGATAAGGATGTTTTCCGGCGTGGCCTTGGTGAACTGACAGATGTCTATCAGGTTGTTTGGGAAAAATTGCAAGCGATTAAGTAAGGACAGGGTGTGAAAAATCATGGACAAGCGTATTTTTGTAGAGAAGAAGAGTAACTTCGGTGTCAAGTCACAGAGCTTGGTGAGAGAGCTGACGCACAATCTTCAATTGAAAACATTGTCAGATCTTCGGATGATTCAAGTGTATGATGTCTTTCATCTGTCAGAAGATTTGGTCGCTCGGACTGAAAAGCATATTTTCTCTGAGCAAGTGACTGATAGATTGCTGACGGAGGAGGAAGTAGATGCTGCACTTGCAGAGACAGCGTTTTTTGCCATCGAAGCGCTGCCGGGTCAGTTTGACCAGCGGGCAGCTAGCTCTCAGGAGGCCCTCTTTTTGCTTGGCGCTGGGACAGATGTTCTGGTGAGGACCGCTCAGCTTTATTTGGTCAATAAAGACATCTCAGACAGCGAGTTGGCAGCAATCAAGAAATACTTGCTAAATCCAGTTGATTCTCGTTTTAAAGATATTGAGCAGCCGATCCAGCTGGAGCAGTTCTCCGAGTCTGATAAGACCATTCCGGTTCTGGACTTCTTTAAGGATTATACGGAAGCGGACTTTAAGGTCTATAAGCAGGAGCATGGTCTGGCGATGGAAGTGGCAGATTTGCTCTTCATTCAAGACTATTTCAAATCGATTGGTCGTTTCCCAACAGAGACAGAGCTTAAGGTTTTAGATACTTATTGGTCCGACCACTGTCGACATACGACCTTTGAGACGGAGTTGAAGAAGATTGATTTTTCGGCTTCTAAATTTGAAAAGCAGCTGCAGGCTACTTATGATAAATACTTGGCTATGCGCGATGAGTTGGAACGTGGGGACAAACCGCAGACCCTTATGGATATGGCGACTATTTTTGGTCGCTACGAGCGAGCTAATGGCCGTCTGGATGACATGGAAGTGTCTGATGAAATCAATGCCTGTTCAGTAGAGATTGAAGTGGATGTGGATGGTGTCAAGGAGCCTTGGCTGCTGATGTTCAAAAATGAAACCCACAACCACCCAACAGAAATTGAGCCTTTTGGTGGGGCTGCGACTTGTATCGGTGGAGCCATTCGTGATCCGCTTTCTGGCCGTTCTTATGTTTATCAGGCTATGCGGATTTCTGGTGCGGGCGATATTACCCAACCGATTGCTGAAACGCGGGCTGGCAAGCTTCCTCAGCAGGTTATTTCAAAAACTGCAGCGCATGGCTATTCTTCTTACGGGAATCAAATTGGTCTAGCGACGACCTATGTCCGTGAGTATTTCCATCCAGGCTTTGTTGCTAAGCGGATGGAGCTGGGTGCGGTTGTCGGTGCGGCTCCTAAGGAAAACGTCGTCCGTGAAAAACCAGCAGAGGGTGATGTGGTTATCTTGCTGGGAGGCAAGACGGGTCGTGATGGTGTCGGCGGTGCCACTGGCTCGTCCAAGGTACAGACAGCTGCGTCTGTGGAGACGGCTGGCGCGGAAGTACAAAAAGGAAATGCTATTGAGGAGCGCAAGATTCAGCGTCTCTTCCGCGATGGCAATGTGACTCGTCTCATCAAGAAATCCAATGACTTTGGTGCTGGCGGTGTCTGTGTAGCTATTGGCGAATTGGCAGACGGGCTGGAAATTGACCTTGACAAGGTGCCGCTCAAATACCAAGGACTTAACGGTACAGAAATCGCGATTTCTGAGTCGCAGGAGCGGATGGCAGTAGTGGTCTGCCCAGAAGATGTGCAACAATTTATCGCTGCAGCAGCTAAGGAAAATCTGTTGGCAGTCGTTGTGGCTAAAGTGACGGAAAAGCCAAATCTAGTCATGCACTGGAACGGGGAAACCATCGTCGATATTGAGCGGAGTTTTCTGGATACCAATGGTGTGCGCGTGGTTGTGGACGCCAAGGTTGTGGATGCTCAAGCAGCACTGCCAGGGCAGACTGTGACTTCTGAAGCAACTTTGGAGCAGGACCTCAAGAGCATGCTCAGCGACCTCAACCATACCAGTCAAAAGGGGCTGCAGACTATCTTTGACAGCTCTGTTGGCCGCTCTACTGTCAATCATCCAATTGGCGGGCGCTACCAGATTACGCCGACTGAGGCTTCTGTGCAGAAATTACCAGTTGAGCATGGCAAGACTGAGACGGTCTCTGTGATGGCACAAGGCTACAATCCTTATGTGGCAGCTTGGTCGCCTTATCATGGCGCAGCTTATGCAGTGATTGAAGCGACAGCTCGCTTGGTTGCTGTTGGTTCAGACTGGTCCAAGGCTCGCTTTTCTTATCAGGAGTACTTTGAGCGGATGGACAAGAAGGCTGAGCGTTTTGGACAGCCGGTCTCAGCTCTGCTTGGTTCGATTGAAGCACAGATTCAGCTGGGTTTGCCGTCTATTGGTGGTAAGGATTCCATGAGCGGAACCTTTGAAGAATTGACAGTACCGCCGACCTTGGTAGCTTTTGGCGTGACTACTTCTACTGCTGGGCGCATCCTGTCTCCAGAGTTTAAGGCAGCAGGAGAGTCCATCTACTATCTGCCAGGGCAGGTCCTGTCTCAGGATATTGACTTTGACTTAATCAAGAATAACTTTGAAAATTTTGTGGCCATTCAGTCCAAGTATCAGATTACAGCAGCCGCCGCTGTCAAATACGGCGGTCTGGCAGAGAGTCTGGCCTTGATGAGCTTTGGTAATCGTATTGGTGCTCAAGTGGATGTTGCTGACTTGCCTTCCGTTTTGCAGGCGCAGTTGGGCGGATTTGTCTTTACCAGTCCTGAGCAGGATATTCTAGGTGCAGTGAAGATCGGTCAGACCAAGCCAGACTTTACCCTGATTGTCAATGGTGTCCAGCTTGAGGGAGCAGAGCTTTTGGCAAGCTTTGAAGGCCGACTAGAACCGATCTATCCGACAGAATTTAAACAGGAAACAATTATTGAAGAAGTGCCGGCTCTTGTCGCTGATACAGTTATCAAAGCCAAAGAGACAGTGGCGGAGCCGTTGGTTTATATCCCAGTCTTCCCTGGAACCAACTCAGAATACGACTCAGCCAAAGCCTTTGAAGAAGCTGGAGCCAAGGTCAATCTAGTTCCCTTTGTCACTTTGGATGAAGTAGCCATTGTTCAGTCCGTTGACACCATGGTTGGCAACATTGACAAGGCAAATATCATCTTCTTTGCAGGTGGCTTCTCTGCTGCAGATGAGCCAGATGGGTCAGCTAAGTTTATCGTCAACGTCCTTCTCAATGAGAAGGTCAAGAAAGCCATTGATACTTTCATTGCTCGCGGCGGTCTCATCATTGGTATCTGTAATGGCTTCCAAGCTCTGGTTAAATCTGGTCTTCTTCCTTACGGAAACTTTGAAGAAGTAGGTGCCAGCAGTCCAACTCTCTTTTACAATGATGCCAACCAACACGTGGCTAAGATGGTTGAGACCCGCATTGCCAATACCAACTCGCCTTGGCTAGCTGGTGTGCAAGTAGGAGATATCCATGCCATTCCGGTTTCACATGGTGAAGGGAAATTTGTCGTGACGGCTGAGGAATTTGCTGAGCTGCGTGACAATGGTCAGATTTGGAGTCAGTACGTAGACTTCGATGGTCAGCCAAGCATGGACAGTAAGTATAATCCAAACGGCTCTCTCTACGCTATCGAAGGGATTATGAGCAAGAACGGTCAAATCATCGGGAAGATGGGCCACTCAGAGCGTTATGAAGACGGTCTTTTCCAAAATATTCCAGGTCAGAAAGACCAGAAATTGTTTGAAAGCGCCGTTCGTTATTTCCAAGCGAGTCACGAATAAAGTTGGCTTGCAATAACAAGCAAAAAAGAAGTCTGCTTGGCCTGTTAGGCCAGGTTTTCTCCCTTTTACAAGACAAAAGAATTTAGGTAAAACAATGACATACGAAGTAAAGTCACTGAATGAAGAGTGCGGTATTTTTGGAATTTGGGGTCATCCACAGGCGGCTCAGGTCACCTATTTCGGACTCCATAGTCTGCAGCACCGAGGTCAGGAAGGAGCAGGCATCCTGTCAAATGACCACGGAAAGCTCAAACGCCACCGCGATTTGGGATTAGTTGCAGAGGTCTTTAAAAACCCAGCAGACTTGGATAATCTGACAGGAGAAGCAGCTATCGGCCATGTCCGCTATGCAACGTCTGGCGGAGCCTCCATCAACAATGTCCAGCCTTTCTTCTTCAGTTTCTATGATATGCAGATGGGCTTGGCACATAATGGCAATCTGACCAATGCCCACTCACTGAGACGGGAGTTGGAAAAGAGGGGTTCCATCTTTGCCAGTTCGTCTGATACGGAAATTCTCATGCACTTGATTCGCCATAGCGAGCAGGAAAATTTCTTAGACAAGCTCAAGGAATCCTTGAGACGAGTTCAGGGCGGCTTTGCCTATCTCATCATGAGAGAGGACAAGCTCTACGCTGCGCTGGATCCTAATGGATTTCGTCCTTTGTCCATTGGCCGCATGAAAAATGGGGCCTGGGTCGTTTCCAGTGAAACCTGTGCTTTTGAAGTGGTGGGTGCCGAATGGGTGCGCGACCTTGAGCCAGGGGAAATCGTGATTATCGATGATGAAGGCGTGATCTACGACAGCTATACGATAGATACTCAGCTGGCTATTTGCTCAATGGAATATGTCTATTTCGCTCGGCCGGACAGCGTCATTCACGGGGTCAATGTCCATGCAGCCCGCAAACGAATGGGCCGCAGACTGGCTCAGGAATTCCAGCATGAGGCAGATATCGTTGTCGGTGTGCCTAATTCTTCCCTGTCAGCGGCCTCTGGCTTTTCCGAAGAGTCTGGCCTGCCAAATGAAATGGGCCTGATTAAAAATCAATACATCCAACGGACCTTTATCCAGCCGACGCAGGAGTTGCGAGAGCAAGGAGTTCGCATGAAATTATCTGCTGTTTCCAGCATTGTCAAGGGCAAGCGCGTAGTCATGGTGGATGACTCTATCGTGCGGGGAACGACCAGCCGACGCATCGTCCAGCTCCTACGAGATGCAGGAGCTGCTGAAGTCCATGTGGCTATCGGCAGTCCAGAACTTAAATATCCATGTTTTTACGGCATTGACATTCAGAATCGTCGCGAGCTCATCTCGGCCAATCATACGGTTGATGAGGTCTGTGAGATTATCGGGGCAGATAGTCTGACCTACCTGTCGCTGGAAGGTCTTATTGAATCAGTTGGTATTGAGACGGACGCTCCGAATGGCGGACTTTGTGTGGCTTACTTTGACGGTCAGTATCCAACTCCGCTCTATGACTATGAAGAGCGCTATCTGGAAAGCCTGAAGGAAAAGACAAGTTTTTATTCAAACAAGGTCAGCGGTAGTTGTCGCAATCTTTTTCAAAAATAAGAGTAAGGAAGAAAATTATGACAAATAAAAATGCATACGCTCAATCCGGTGTGGATGTTGAAGCAGGTTATGAAGTAGTTGAGCGAATCAAAAAGCATGTGGCACGTACAGAGCGGGCTGGTGTCATGGGAGCACTGGGTGGTTTTGGCGGCATGTTTGACCTATCTCAGACTGGGGTCAAGGAGCCGGTGCTGATTTCTGGTACGGATGGGGTCGGAACCAAGCTCATGCTGGCCATTCAGTATGACAAGCACGATACCATTGGGCAGGACTGTGTGGCTATGTGTGTCAATGATATCATCGCTGCAGGAGCTGAGCCCCTTTACTTCCTAGACTATATTGCCACTGGGAAAAATGAACCAGCTAAACTCGAACAAGTTGTTGCTGGTGTAGCTGAAGGCTGCGTCCAGTCTGGAGCTGCCTTGATTGGCGGGGAAACCGCTGAAATGCCTGGCATGTACGGTGAAGATGATTATGACCTAGCTGGTTTTGCAGTCGGGGTTGCTGAGAAGTCAGAGATTATTGATGGCTCTAAAGTCGCTGAGGGCGATGTCCTTTTGGGGCTGGCTTCCAGCGGTATCCACTCAAATGGTTATTCTCTCGTTCGCCGTGTCTTTGCAGACTACACTGGTGAAGAAGTCTTACCAGAATTGGAAGGCAAGAAACTCAAGGAAGTACTGCTTGAGCCGACTCGTATTTACGTCAAGGCTTTGCTGCCGCTGATTAAGGAAAAGCTGGTTCATGGGATTGCCCATATTACCGGTGGCGGTTTTATCGAAAATGTGCCCCGCATGTTTGCCGATGACTTGGCTGCTAAGATTGAAGAAGACAAGATTCCAGTCTTGCCGATTTTTAAGGCCCTAGAAAAATATGGTCACATCAAGCACCAAGAAATGTTTGAAATCTTCAATATGGGGCTAGGGATGATTTTGGCCGTAGCTCCTGAAAATGTGGATCGTGTCAAAGAATTTCTTGACGAGCCTGCTTATGAAGTTGGCCGGATTGTCAAAAAAGAAAGTGAAAGTGTCCTTATCAAATGAAAAAAATTGCCGTTTTTGCTTCGGGAAATGGTTCAAATTTCCAAGTGATTGCTGAGCAGTTTCCTGTTGAATTTGTCTTTTCAGACCATCGCGATGCCTATGTGCTAGAGCGGGCGGATAAGCTAAGTGTCAAAAGCTATGCCTTTGAGCTTAGAGAGTTTGACAGTAAGGCGGCTTACGAGCAAGCTATTGTAGATCTGCTAGAAGAGCACCAGATTGACTTGGTTTGCCTAGCAGGCTATATGAAAATCGTTGGGC
>NZ_CAURVL010000034.1:0-17840 GCF_963528215.1 uncultured Streptococcus sp. | reverse complement strand
TTTATGTAGATGTGACGACTGGTGAGCCCCTCTTTTTTGCTGGTGACAAGTTTGAATCTGGCTGCGGCTGGCCTAGCTTTAGCCGGCCTATTGCCAGAGAAGTTCTGCGATATTATGAAGATAAGAGCCATGGCATGGAGCGTATCGAAGTGCGCAGCCGTTCTGGCAATGCCCATCTGGGGCATGTCTTTACTGACGGCCCAGAAGCAGCAGGAGGCCTACGTTACTGTATCAACTCAGCTGCTCTGCGATTTATTCCAAAAGAAAAAATGGAAGCAGAAGGATACGGCTATCTGCTGACCTTCATGCAGTAAAAGGGCATAAAATCAACTCAAATGCTTCAATCAGTCATATAAATAATTTATCACGGCGATAAATTATTTATATAAGCCAAGTCTCCTTTAACATGGTAAAATGAGAAGTAATCTTATAGAATAGAAGATTTAGAATTTTATCCATTAAAGGAGAATCAATGATGAATTTGAAAAAAATCTTTTCAGTAGGCTTAGTAGGCCTTGCAGCCTTGGGTTTGGCAGCTTGCGGAGCTTCTTCTAGTAAGGAGAGCAAGTCAGCAGACGGACCTGTAACCGTTAAGGTTGGAGTGATGAGCCTGAGTGATACAGAAGAAGCGCGCTGGAACAAAGTTCAAGAGATTCTTGACAAAGAAAATGCAGGCGTTAAATTAGAATATACGCAGTTTACCGACTACTCTCAGCCTAACCAAGCTCTACTTGATGGTGATGTGGACATCAATGCCTTCCAACATTATAATTTCCTTGAAAACTGGAACAAAGAGAAGGGAGCAGACCTTGTGTCTGTTGCGGATACTTATATCGCACCGATTCGTCTCTACTCTGGTACAAAGGACGGCAAAAATAAATATACAGATGTGAAAGACATCCCAGAAAATGGTACGATTGCCGTTCCAAATGATGCGACAAATGAGAGCCGTGCTCTTTATCTTCTTGAATCAGCTGGCTTGATCAAGCTTGATGTTAAAGGGAACGAGCTTGCGACTGTTGCCAATATCAAAGAAAACAAGAAGAATCTGACAATTTCTGAGTTGGATGCTTCTCAAACTCCAGCTTCTCTGACTTCAGCAGATGCTGCAGTTGTCAATAACACTTTCGTTCGCGAAGCAGGTATTGACTACAAGAAGGCCCTCTTCAAAGAAGAAGCCAATGAAAACTCAAAACAATGGTATAACCTGATTGCAGCGAAAGCAGATTGGAAGAAATCAGACAAGGCTGACGCGATTGAAAAAATTATCAAGGCTTACCACACTGATGAAGTGAAAAAAGTTATCGAAGAATCATCAGATGGTATGGATCAGCCAGTGTGGTAATTTTTACCGGCAGAAAGTCATTGTATTGAATAAATGAAATGATTAAGAAGGGCGGAGATTAGCTTCTCCAGCCCTTTATCTGCTATTATGGTCATTTAGTTTGAACAGTATCTGGCTTTGGGTTAGGTCGGTAAAGATTGCGGCTTGTGGCATCACATTTCCCTAGTCGAGCGACAGGCGGAAAGCAAACTAAGAGGCTATAGTGGCTAAATCTCATATTGGACAAATCAAGGAGTGAATCGGAAATTATGGGCAAAGAAATTATCAAATTGGATCACATTGATGTCGTTTTTAATCAAAAAAAGCAAGACATTAGGGCCGTAGAAGATGTGACCATTCATATTAATCAGGGAGATATTTATGGAATTGTAGGCTATTCTGGTGCCGGGAAATCTACTCTGGTCCGTGTCATTAACTTGCTGCAGGTGCCGTCTGCCGGTAAGATTACGGTGGATGATACGGTTTTCTATGATCATCATCAGGTTCAGCTTACTGCAGCTCAGCTGCGCCAAAAGCGTAAGGATATTGGGATGATTTTCCAGCATTTTAACCTCATGGCTCAGATGACAGCCAAGGAAAATGTTGCCTTCGCGCTCAAGCATTCACCTTTATCAGCTGCTGAAAAAGAGAAGAAAGTTCATACGCTTTTAGACTTGGTAGGCTTAGCGGATCGGGCGGACAATTATCCTGCCCAGCTGTCTGGCGGTCAGAAGCAGCGGGTTGCCATTGCACGGGCCTTGGCCAATGATCCCAAAATCCTAATCTCGGACGAGTCTACATCTGCTCTGGATCCTAAGACGACCAAGCAGATTCTGGCTTTATTGCAGGATTTGAATCAAAAATTGGGTCTGACTATTGTCCTCATTACCCACGAAATGCAGATTGTCAAAGACATTGCCAACCGGGTAGCAGTTATGCAGAATGGTCGGCTGATTGAGGAAGGCTCAGTTCTGGATATTTTCTCTAATCCCAAGAATGAGCTGACCCAAGATTTCATTACGACCGCAACAGGCATTAATGAGGCTATGATCAAAATCAACCAGCAAAAGATTGTGCAAAAACTGCCGGAAAATTCCATTCTGGCCCACCTGAAATACTCAGGTGTGGTAACGGACACAGCCATTATAAACGACATTTACAAGCAGTATCAAATATCTGCCAATATTCTTCACGCCAATATTGAGATTTTAGATCATGTACCGGTCGGAGAAATGGTCGTTATCTTATCTGGAGAGACCAAGCAACTGGCGGCGGTGCAGGAAAGTCTGCGCGAAGCAGGAGTAGAGCTGCATGTTCTGAAAGAAAGGAGTAACTAATGCTACAGCTGATTCAACAATTTATGCCCAATGTTTATAGAATGGGCTGGTCTGGGCAGGCTGGCTGGGGAACAGCTATTTACCTGACCCTGTATATGACTATCATTCCTTTCTTTATCGGAGGGATTCTAGGCTTTATCGCTGGTCTCTTGCTCGTCTTGACAGGGCCGAGAGGTATTTTGGAAAATAGACTTGTCTTTTTCGTCCTAGACAAGGTTACCTCTATCTTCCGGGCTATTCCCTTCATCATTCTCCTGGCCCTTATCAATCCTTTTACTCGGATTATTGTGGGAACTGGGATTGGACCGACTGCGGCCTTGGTGCCTCTTTCGCTGGCTGTTTTTCCTTTCTTTGCCCGTCAGGTTCAGGTGGTCTTATCCGAACTAGACCGAGGAGTCATTGAAGCAGCGCAGGCTAGTGGAGCAACCTTCTGGGACATTGTCGGTGTTTACCTGCGGGAAGGTCTGCCGGACTTGATTCGTGTGACGACTGTTACATTGATCTCTCTGGTTGGGGAGACTGCTATGGCTGGAGCGATTGGTGCTGGTGGACTGGGAAATGTTGCCCTGACTTATGGTTATCAGCGTTTCAACCATGATGTGACCATTCTTGCGACGATTCTTATTTTGCTGCTTATCTTCTTTATTCAGTTTGTTGGGGATTTCCTGACGCGGAAGATTAGTCATAGATAATGATTGACAACTAGGGCCTCAGCTGGGGCTCTTTTTTATGCCATGATTTTATAAAAAGACTTGCGCAATTAGATTAGGCTTGTTATAATAGCTAAAATCTCTTGAAGCCAAGTGTTGGGAAAGTGAGGATATGGCGGATGAAAGCTTATACAAATGTCAATCTAGTGACCTGTGATAGCGCATTTCACGTTTATCGGGAAGGTCTGCTGGTCGTGGAAGATGATCGTATTGCCTACTGCGGTCCCTATGATGAAAACTGGCTAGGGAAATGCAGTGAAACAGTGGATTATGAAGGTGCTTGGATCATGCCAGGGCTGGTCAACTGTCATACTCACTCGGCCATGACTTTGCTGCGTGGGATTCGTGATGACAGCAATCTGCATGAATGGCTGGAGGACTATATCTGGCCAGCAGAAAGCCAGTTCACAGCGGATTTAACGACCGAGGCTGTCCAGCTGGCTCTGGCTGAAATGATGCTGTCAGGAACAACGACTTTTAACGACATGTATAATCCTCAGGGAGTAGATATTGACCGGATTTATCAGACTATGCGTCAGTCTGGTATGCGCTGCTATTTCTCACCAACTCTCTTTAGCTCAGCAGCAGAAACAACAGAAGAGACTCTGGCTCGTACTCGTGTCATTATTGAGAAAATCCGCTCCTATGATGATGAAGATTTTCAGGTCATGGTGGCACCTCACTCGCCCTATGCCTGCGATGAAGACTTGCTCAAGGGCAGTCTTGAGCTAGCGCATGAGCTGGATTTGAAGCTTCATATCCATGTGGCAGAGACCCAGGAAGAAAATAAAATCATTCTGGAGCGTTATGGTAAACGGCCTCTGGCTTTCTTAAAGGGGTTGGGCTACTTGGAGCAGCCAGGTATTTTTGCTCACGGGGTTGAACTAAATCCGTCTGAGATTGCGGATTTAGCGACTTCACCAATCAGCATCGCCCACAATCCTATCAGCAATCTCAAGCTGGCTTCTGGTGTAGCTCCGGTGACCGACTTACTAGCCGCTGGGGTGACCGTTGGCCTAGCGACCGACTCTGTCGCTTCCAATAATAATCTGGATATGTTTGAAGAAGGTCGGACAGCTGCCCTCCTTCAGAAGATGCGAGCAGGAGATGCGACTCAGTTTACGATTGAGCAGGCCTTGAAAGCTTTGACCATTGAAGGAGCCAAAGCTCTGGGCTTAGAGAAAAAAATCGGCAGTCTGGAAACGGGCAAACAAGCCGATTTCATTGTCATTCAGCCTAAGGGACGACTTCATCTTTATCCTTTGGAAAATATGCTGTCGCACCTAGTGTACGCAGTCAAAGGCAGCGATGTTCAGGATGTCTACATTGCAGGACAGCAGGTTGTCCGAAACAGCCAAGTGCTGACCGTTGATGTAGGGAGTTTTGTGTAAGAATGAAAGTCGAGTTTCAGCTCGGCAATCAGCTCTTAGAATTGAAAAAATAGAAAATGAAGCAGGAGATTGGGAGAGATTGCCGCAATTTGAAGATTGTAGCATGCTTCTCCCAGCTTCTGCTTTTTGCTTTCCTTTTCTTTTGGCAGTAAAAATAGTACAATATAGTAAAGGTTGATGCGCTATTATTAAGCAAGAAAAAGCGGAGAAATGCGATGGATAAAAAATTTCTTTGGGAGAAGATTCAGACTTTTGTTCAGGAACTTTGGAAAAAGATATCGGGTTTTGCTGCAGAGCATACTCTCCTGACAGATGCCTACCAAGCTTGGCGGGATTGGATTAAGAAGTTGCCGCTTCCTCGTCCTAAGTTCTTTCAAAAACAGCTTAGCAATCGGCAGTTTGTCGGAGTGCTTTTGACAGTTGTTGGATTGTCGGCTGGTCTCATCCTCTTGTCAGAGCATTTACCTGACTTCAGCTTTTCCTTCCCTGCAAAGAAAGAGCAGCAGACGGATTCCTCGAAGAATCCGACGGTGCGTATCATGGCGACTGGGGATTTGCTTTATCACGACGGCCTCTATCTGAGTGCTCAGAAAGAAGATGGAACTTATGATTTTTCTGAGAATTTCCACTATACCAAAGAATGGCTTCGGCAGGGAGACTTGGTCTTAGGGGACTTTGAAGGCACGATTCGCCCGGACTATCCCCTAAATGGCTATCCGCTCTTTAATGCTCCGGAAGCTGTAGTTCCAGCAATCAAGGATGCCGGCTATCAGGTGATGGACCTGGCTCATAACCACATTTTAGACTCTGGCTTGGAGGGAGTTTTTACTACAGCTCAGGCTTTTGAAAAAGAGGGAATCACTCCCATCGGTGTTTATCCACATGAAAGCCGCAGTCAGGCGCCGATTTTGATAAAAGAAGTCAAGGGCATTAAGATTGCACTGCTGGCTTACTCCTATGGCTACAATGGCATGGAGGGGCTTCTCAGTCAGGAAGATTATGATGCTCGCCTATCCGATCTGGATGAAGAAAAGATGCGAGCCGAGATTGAGTGGGCAGAAAAGGAAGCAGATATTACAGTCGTCATGCCTCAGATGGGGATAGAGTACCAGCTAGAGCCGACCGAGGAGCAGATGACCCTCTACCATAAAATGATTGACTGGGGAGCAGATATCGTCTTTGGGGGCCATCCTCATGTGGTTCAGCCGGCGGAGATTTTAGAGAAAGACGGCCAGAAGAAGCTGATTATGTATTCTATGGGAAATTTCATTTCCAATCAGCGCATCGAAACCATGGAGGAGATTGAAAATGCTCATTGGACCGAGCGCGGAGTGCTGATGGATGTTACCATTGAAAAGACACCAAAGGGCACGCAGATAAAAAGTGCTCAGGCTCATCCGAGCTGGGTCAGCCGAGTTGAAAAGGGTAATACTTCAGCAGACGGCTCTCCTTTATACACTTATCAAACCTGGATTTTGGACGACTTTATCGAAGGCGGCAAGTATCGAGACAAACTGAACCAAGAAACCAGAGCACGGATCGATACCGCCTATCAGGAAATGAAGTCGCATATTGGTTTAAATTGGCCGGGGCAATAAATTGCTTGAATATGATTTTTAGCCAGATTGGATTTTCCAATCTGGTTTTTGCTGTTGTAAAGTTGAGGACTTTGTTATAATTAAAAAGGATTATAGAACTGTTAATGAATGAAACTGGCCGCTTTCGAGCTCGTCTATTATTTTGACTTATTTTATTAGAAAGAAAATGAAATGCAATGCAATTTGGTTTGTGGCTGCTTTTGTATATTATACCCATGTTTATCTTGTTTTTGTTGCTAGTTTGCTCTCTGGTCTTGCTGGTGTTCTGCCTGTTTCTGAGAAGAAATTTCTTCAAGGAAAAGCAGGGGCGCTATTTATTGCTAACTATCTTTTGGTTAGGACTTTTCAATCTCCTGCTGAACTTGCTAGTATAGAAACGATGAGGTCGTAATGACAACAATCGAAACACTTAGGTCTTAGCTGACTTATATGTAAAAAGATACTATTATTTCTGTCCTTCTTGTGAAATTAGCATAAAAAAACGAATACCCTCAGCATATTTTGGTTAGCAGGTATTCGTTTTTTATTTTCTATTTTAGCGCTTCATTTCTTCCGATACTGGCTTGGTGTCATTTGGTAGTATTTTTTAAACTGGCGGTTGAAGTTGGACAGATTATTAAAGCCTGCTTGGCTGGAGATTTCCAGTACAGAGAGATTAGAGTGCTGCAGGAGTTCGGCTGCCTTGCGCAGGCGGAATTGAATCAGGTACTCAATGCAGGAAACGCCTAGATGCTTCTTGAAGAAGTTCATAAAATGGGTGGAGCTGTAGCCACAAATGCCAGCCAGTTGGTCAATATTCAGGTCTTCTTGGTAGTGGGCATTGATGTAGTCAATAATCGAGCGGATCTTTTCTTCCTTGCGGTAGCCTTCTGGTGACAGGTCTTTGGAAATGACATAGCCGTTCTCAAAGAGGAGGTAGAAGAGCTGGTTGAGTTGGGCTTTGAGCTGAAACTCGTAGTGAGATTTGCGGAAATAGCCTGTTTCCATAGCTGCTAAGAGGCACTGGCGAATCTCCGCATAGGCTGTATCATTGGGCTTGATCACATGAGTCAAGTCCAGCTGACCATTGTAGAGGGGCTGCAGATAGTTGATGCTGGCCTGATCCATGGCAGAGTAACCCATCAGATCCAGATGGAAATTAATAGCGTCCATATAATGGTGCTCATCGTTGATGGGGTGGATGGAGTGTAGGGCATTGGGGCGAATAAGGATAATATCACCTTTTTCGCTGTTAAAGTAGTCGTCGTCAATATGAAATTGTGCTTTTCCTTCGTGGACATAAATCATTTCAACATCGGTATGCCAGTGGAAAAGAATATCTGGATGACCATTCTCAGTGATGGTGCGGGTCAGAGAATAAGGGGTTCCTTGGTTTTTAAAAACGGTATTTTTATGTAGTTGGCCTAAATCAATCATGGGGACACTCTTTCATAGAATAGTACAATTTATTAAGATAATTGTGTTAGAAAATATGTTTGACAACTATTATAATATAAATATAAAAAAAACGAAAGCGAGAAAATGCAAATGGGTAAATTTCCGCAGAATTTCCTCTGGGGCGGTGCAACTGCAGCTAACCAGTATGAAGGTGCCTATAATTTGGATGGAAAAGGCCTGTCTGTTCAGGATGTGACTCCAAAAGGCGGAATGCCAGCCAAGCCAGGTGACCGCAATCCTTTGATTACCGAGGGGCCGACACCAGATAATCTCAAGCTGGAAGGGATTGATTTCTATCATCGCTATAAGGAGGACATTGCCCTCTTTGCGGAGATAGGCTTCAAGGTTTATCGGACTTCCATTGCTTGGTCTAGGATTTTTCCAAATGGGGACGAGCTGGAGCCCAATGAAGCTGGTCTGCAATTTTATGACAATCTTTTTGACGAACTGGCCAAATTTGGCATTGAGCCGCTGATTACCCTGTCTCACTATGAAACGCCCCTGCATTTGGCTCGTCACTACAATGGTTGGGCCAACCGTGATTTAATTGGCTTCTACGAGCGCTATGTTCGCACGGTTTTTACCCACTATAAGGACAAGGTCAAGTATTGGCTGACCTTTAATGAAATCAACTCTGTTCTCCATGCGCCCTTTATGAGCGGCGGCATTGCTAAGCCAGCTGAAGAGTTGTCCAAACAGGACCTCTATCAAGCGGTCCATCATGAGCTGGTAGCTTCTGCCTTGGCAACGAAAATCGGCCATGAGATTAATCCTGATTTTAAGATTGGCTGTATGGTTCTCGCCATGCCGGCCTATCCCATGACACCTAAGCCTGAAGATGTGCTGGCAGCTCGGGAATTT
The DNA here is from genome assembly GCF_963528215.1 of uncultured Streptococcus sp. Lineage (GTDB taxonomy): Bacteria > Bacillota > Bacilli > Lactobacillales > Streptococcaceae > Streptococcus. Next base: position 9,182 of record NZ_CAURVL010000034.1, on the reverse strand, counting down.
GAAAATCAAAACTACCTCTTCTCTGATATCCATGCGCGCGGGAAATACCCTGCCTATATCAATCGTTTCTTCAAGGAGAATGGGATTGAGATTCAGTTTGCGCCGGGCGACAAAGAGCTTTTAGCTGAAAATACTGTTGACTTTATTTCCTTCTCTTACTATATGAGTGTGGTTGCGGCTCATGATCCGGAAAATTATTCTTCCGGCCGAGGCAATCTGCTAGGTGGTATTATGAATCCTCATCTGGCTAGCTCAGAATGGGGTTGGCAGATTGACCCAGTTGGCCTGCGCTTGGTGTTAAATAGCTTTTATGACCGCTATCAGCTCCCTCTCTTCATCGTGGAAAATGGTCTCGGGGCCAAGGATGTCTTGGTGGATGGTCCAAATGGCCCAACGGTTGAAGATGACTACCGCATTGATTATCTCAAACAGCACTTGCAGCAGGTAGGAGAAGCGCTGGAAGACGGCGTAGAATTGCTAGGTTACACGACTTGGGGCTGTATTGACCTGGTCTCAGCCAGCACGGCAGAACTCAGCAAGCGTTACGGTTTTATCTACGTTGACCGCAACGATGACGGTAGCGGAACTCTAGCCCGTTATAAGAAAAAATCTTTTGATTGGTACAAAGAAGTCATTGCGACGAATGGAGACAGTCTCTATCAGGATTGAATGACTTAAACCAAATTGAATGTCTCCTTATACAATAAACCAAGTCCTATCTGGCTTGGTTTTTCTATATTTTAAGCTGAGAATTGCTTAAAGCCTCTTGAATTTAAAAGCAACTAGAGGAAAAGCAGTGTTTTGAGGAAAGCTGTCTCTATAAAAAATAAGAATTTATTCGCAAAATTACAGCTGTTTGAATCCGTTTACAAAAAACAAAGACGCCTCAAATAAAATATGGTATAATATGTTAAGAATATCTATTTCAGGAGGTAAAATCATGAGTAGGAAAATCCGTTTCATTTCTCTGCTTACTTTGTTGATTTGTTTTCTGATGGGCTGCAGTCTTTTTCAAAAGAACGGTGGAGGTCCGGGAGAGCAAGGCGGCAAATTTTCGGAAAGTGTTCGTAAGCTGAGAGAAAAATACAGCAAAAATACTCCTTATGATGTCCAAGAAAAGGTCATTCAGATCAAGGAAAATGAGCCTATTACATTTCCGACAGAGGTACAAAAGCCTAACGATTTTGAGACACTGCCCCATGCAGGACAGACTGAGTTGATTTCTTCCTTTGAAATTTATGGGGATAGCAACTTACGAGCTATTTTAGGAGGTGACTTTAAGCTGAATGATAAGCGGCAGATAGTGATTGAGCCAGCTTATCATTTCTCTGCGACTAGAGTGGAGGCAAATGGAGAGCATACGGAATATGGTCTAGCCAAGCAAGGTGAGAGCTGGGGTGTCTTTGATACGCTCTATTTGCTGCAACGGGATGATGAGCGCACAGGTAAAAAGCTTAAAAAGCCAAAACTTTGGATCGTTAAGATAGATAAGAAAGGGCGCGATAAGCTAGCTCTGAAGACCAAGAGCAGTCTGCTCGGAGATGGTCGCTTGCAGCTGGAATGGACGGAAGTGCCGGGAGCGGACTCTTATTCCATTATAAAAAGAGAGTATGTAACCATACCTGGCAGTGATACCAAGACAGGTCTTTATAACTATAAAGAGGTCGATCGGGTCACTTCGACAGTGTATCGGACAGATTTGCCTACCCACTATGATAGCCGCAACGGCGGCCGTTCCGGAGATGATCCGATACTTGCCAGACAACGGTTGCTGCAGGCTTACGATCAGGATTACAGTAAGAAAACGGTTGAGAAAAAGCCTTATGAACTCCTTGTTGTTCCCCTCAAAGACAAAGAAGCTTTAGGCACGATTAGCAATCCTATCTCATCTGATAGCTTTGCGAAACTGATGCCGAATCAAATCGATTTTCGGACTTTTTCTGACCAGGTTTCCGCCCTACGGCAGAAGGGAAACATTCCTGAAGAAGCACCACTGCAGATGATGGATGGCCAGATTCAGAACTTTCCAATCGTCTATGAAAAAATTGAAAAAGAAGGTCGGGATGTCAGATGTCTGGTCTCTATCAAGGGCATGCCTACTGTCAAAACGGACTTTTTCATTGAACAGGCCAGTGTCGAAGAAGTCCAGCCTGTTGTAGATAGGCATAATGAAAAGGTCAATAAAGAGGAAAGTAAGTCTGGTGTTTCAGAGAAATATATTAGCGTAGAGCAGGCTGACTTGGATCTCAAGGGTAAAACAGTCGTTCATGATGTTAGTGATATTGAGGAAAGAGTGGCAGCCAGAAGTGCAGCGCAGGAATATTTTGCTAAGGCCCTTCTGTCCGATGCAGAATATGTTGATTACAGTGAGTTTCCAGAGCTGAGTGAAGGAGATGTCAGTGAATTGCTTCACGATGTTTTAGAGCAAAATCCAGTCATTCAGCAAGGAGTGCTCCCTACAATTGATGCTAAGCAACATGTGGTAAGTTTTAAATACGATGCTGATGAAACAGCCAAATATAAGAAGGCTCGAAAAAAAGTCAAAGAGATTGTCAAAGACATCATCAAAGACCAGATGAGCGACAGAGAAAAGATTGAGGCAATTAATCAGTATATGATTGAGCATATTAGCTATGATAAGGCTGCTTACCAAGGCTTTTTGAATTACAAAACATCTATTGAGAATAAAGAATCAGAAGAGGCTATTTCAAAAGCGTTTAAAGATATGCAAGACGGTATTCGCAAGTACGAACCTAGTTTTGATATTACTGGTCCGCTATTTGAGGGCAAGGGAGTCTGTCAAGCTTATGCTGTAACTTTCCAGGCTCTTGCTCAGGAAGCTGGTCTCGAAACCATGTATGTGAGTGGAAATACAGATGATTTTGACCCGCATGCTTGGAACTTCGCAAAAGTGGATGGTCAGTGGCTGGCTTTAGATGTTACCTGGAATGACTCTGACGGAGACAGCAATAAAACAGAAAATGAATACTTGCTATTGGCCATGGATAATCCACTCTACGCACAGAGCCACTATGCCTTTGACAGATACGAAGATGCTATTAAAGAATGATGATCCAAATAGAAGCAATCTTTAATAGATGTTTAATCCTTGTAAGGCAAGGAAGAAGCCAATCAAAATCCCTGAGATACTGTTATCTCAGGGGTTTTCTATGCTTTTATTTCTTCCAGCTTTCGACTTCTTTCTGGTGGTTTTTAATCCACTCTTTGGCTGCAGCTTCTGGTGAGCTGCCTTCGTTAATCTTAAGCATGACTTCTTCCATGTCCTTTTGGGTCCAGTTGAAGTTGTCTAGGACCTTGTTGACTTCTGGTAAGTCCTTGTCTAGATTTTTTCGAGTCATAGTGTGGATAGCTTCCTTGCCGCCCATGGTTCCCTTAGGATCCTTGAGGTATTTGAGGTCGTATTTGGAGAACATCCAGTGTGGTGACCAGCCGGTTACGATGATATCTTCTTTATTCTTAATAGCTTGATCCAGAGCAGTAGTCATGGCTCCTGTTGAGGAAGAAGAAAGATTCCAGCCACTGAGATTGCTGTATTCTTGCAAAGTCTTCTCAGTGGCGGTCATGATACCAGCGCCGGGCTCAATACCTGTGATGGTTTTCTTGGCTTGGTCTGACAGGTCTTCAATAGAGTCGGCATCCATATAGCTTGGTACGACTAGCCCTGTTTTAACGCCCTCAAGGTTTGGCCCCAAGTCCACTAGCTTGTCCTTGTACTCCTCATAGAGAGCAGCGTGGGTGGTCGGCAACCAGGCAGAAACCATGGCATCGGCTTCGCCATTAGCAACGGACTTCCACATAACGGCATTGTCCAGCGGTGTGATGGTGACATCGTAACCCATTTCCTTGAGAGCTTCCGCTACGACATTGGTTGAGGCAACTTCGGAGTCCCATTCAACATAGGCAAGATTGACCTTTTCTTTTTTGTTTTGCTGAAGCTTGGTCACTTGATTTCCGACAAAGGCTGTCAGGATGACAGCGGCCAGAGCAGACCAGAGCATAATCTTGTTGCGTTTTTCCTTGGCAGTGACCGGTGATTTTTTAGCCAGAGGCTGGTTGAGCTTCTGGGTCAGGCGGTCAATGATAATGGCCAGGATAACCAGAGATACCCCATTGACAAAGCCGGAACCGATGTCGGCATGCTGCAGGGCAGAGAGAACGCCGCGGCCCAGTCCTGGCGCCCCAATCATAGAGGCGGTAACGACCATTGAAAGAGCCAGCATGATGGTCTGATTGACCCCAGCTAGGATGGTATTTTTAGCCAGAGGCAGCTCGACTTTGAAGAGCTTCTGCTTGCCAGTGCCCCCGAAGGAGTCTGACGCTTCAATCAGCTCAGTCGGAATTTGACGAATGGCTAGATTGGTAAAGCGGACAGTCGGTGGCAGGGCAAAGATGACAGAGGCAAAGACCCCAGGCACCATACCGATACCGAAGAAGGCCACAGCCGGTATCAGGTAGACAAAGGCCGGCATGGTCTGCATAAAGTCCAGCAAGGGCTTGATAACTGCTTCGACGCGGTTGCTCTTAGCCATCCAGATCCCCAGTGGAATACCGATGATAATGGAAATGGCACTGGAGACGATAACCAAGGTCACAGTGTTCATAAGATTTTCCCAGAGGCCTTGGTTGTAAACAAAGAGCAGGCCTATGAAGGTGAGCAGGGGCAGTCCCAGCTTACGCTTGGAAATCAAATAGGTAAAAATAGTGATGACTGCGATAAAGAGCAGGGGCGGAATGAAGAGCAGGGTGTCTGTCATCCCATTCATGATGGCATTTCCGATAGCCTGAAGGACCGAGAAAAGCCCGGAGAAGGTATCCGTTACCCAGTTAGTAAAGGACTCAACCCATTGAGAAACGGGGATTGGCTGTTGTAAAATATTCAAAATGCGAACCTCCCTTATTCTTCAGATTCAGTAGTATTAGCCAAGGCTTCGATGACTCGACCTTTGATAATAACGCCGACTAATTTGTCCTTATCATCTACAACGGCCAGAGGCGCTGGTGAATCGTAAATCAGCGGGAAAATATCAGTAATCAGGGTTTCCTGAGTGACCTTGCGGACGTTCTTATCAATCACTTCAGCCAGTGCTTGATGCTGCTTGCGGGCATCGCGGGCAGCTTCGGCAGTCAGACTACCCTTGAGATGCCGCTTCCTATCCACAGCCAGCAGCATACTGACCTCTTCTTTTTTCATGCGATTAAGGGCCACGGTTGGTCCGTCGATGTCAATGTTGGTAGTCAGTGGCGTTGTCATGATATTCTGGGCAGTCAAGACCTTGGAGCGATCCACATCTTCAACGAACTCTCGAACGAAGTCGTTGGCTGGATTGGTCAGGATTTCCTCACCAGTGCCAATCTGCATAATCTGACCGTCAGCCATAATGGCAATACGGTCACCAATACGCAGGGCCTCATTGAGATCGTGGGTGATAAAGATAATAGTACGCTCATGCTCTGCCTGCAGATCCAGCAACTCATCCTGCATTTCTCGGCGGATAAGGGGATCTAGAGCTGAGAAGGCCTCGTCCATGAGCAGAATATCAGGATTGTTGGCCAAAGCTCGAGCTAAGCCAACCCGCTGCTGCATCCCACCGGAGAGCTGATCGGGGTATTGGTCCTTGAAGGACAGGAGACCGGCATTGTCTAGAGCTTGTTCAGCTAGGCGCGTGCGCTCTTCCTTATCAACACCTCGAACTTCCAGACCAAACTCAGTATTTTCCAGAATGGTCCGATGTGGAAAGAGGCCGAAGTTCTGAAAGACCATATTGAGCTTGTGGCGGCGAACGTCCCGCAGCTCCTCTTCGTTCATCTTGGCCACATCTTGGCCGTCGATGTAAATATCGCCTGATGTCGGGTCAATCAATCGGTTGAGCAGGCGGATAAGAGTAGACTTCCCACTACCGGACAGTCCCATGATGACAAAAATTTCTCCGGTCTGAACTTCAAAGTTTACATCGTAAACTCCGACAGTAGCACCGGTTTTTTCTAAAATTTCCGTTTTGCTTTTAGCTTGCTGCACCATTTCCAGTGCCTGCTTTTGCCTTTTACCGAAAATTTTAGTCAAATGTTTTACTTCTAGTTTATTCAACGTATTTCTCCTTTTGCACAAGTGACTACATGTTTATTTTAATAAGTTGTCACTTAAAAGACCATCACAGTATAACATCGTGTGGTCACTTTGTCAAACCCAAAAGACCGTCAGACCGGTATTTTTCGGCTATTATAAAAAAGGGGAGTGATTTTTTGAAATATTTTTGAAAGTCGTAAAAAGCTTGTCAAATAGCGTACTTGCTTGCGTATTCTGTTTTTTGACAAAGAAAAAAACAAGTGCTGTTTCACTTGTTTGTTTCAATTTCATTAAAAAATAAATTATGCATCAAACCAACTGATAATTCGTTGCCAACAAAGTAGATGGTATTGCCGGCTTCCAGCTTGGTATAAGGACCAGGCGAGATTAGGAGTTGGTCTCCCTGCTGGACTGCGACAATGGTAGCGCCAGTCGAGTGCCAGATATTGAGTTCATTGATAGATTTTCCTAGGTTGATGGCGTCTGCTGAGAGCTGGAGCTCGTAGGGATTGAAAGGGAAGCGCTGCTGGACATCCTTGGTACGACTGAGAAGCTGATTGAGTAGCTGGGAAAAGTTGGCAAATTCTTCCTCTTGGCGCTGGATGCTCTGGTGGAGCTTGCTTTTGAGGTCCTGCAGAGAGTTGACATCTTTATAGGTCTCGAGAAACTGCTGAGCTTTTTCCTTGGAGGAAATGAAGGCTCCACTGCCATGGCGGACTTCCATGATTTCCAGATCTACCAGCACATTAATAGCCTTGCGGGCTGTTTCAGGGGAGACATTGAAGTTGCTGGCTAGGGTAGAGCGGGCATAGATCTTGCTGCCGATGGGATATTTGCCGTCAACGATTCGCTCGGCAATAGCGACAGCTATCTGCTGGTAGCGTGGGAATGCGACTTCTTTTTTGCTCATGAGGACCTCCAATTTTACGACAGGAATATAGCTATGATTATAATATAAAACTGGAGGATTGAAAAGTGCCCTTTGTAAAATCGACCGTCTTATCCACCTCTTCTTGCCTTTCTTTTTACTTTTTTAAGTAGTATAATATGTCTAAAAGTCAGAGGTTTTCTGGAAAAGGAACAGTAAAAACCAGATGCTAAAGATAGAAATGGATAAAAAGATGACTGTAAAGATGATAGCGACAGACATGGATGGAACCTTGCTGGACGGACAGGGACAGCTGGATTTGCCGCGTCTGGCTACTATTTTAGATGAGCTGGATAAGAGAGACATTCGCTTTGTGGTGGCTACTGGCAATGAAATTCCACGAATGCGTCTGCTATTGGGAGATTTGGTAGAACGAATGACCTTGGTAGTCGCCAACGGAGCTAGGATTTTTGAAAAGAATCGGCTAAGCATGAGCAGCTTTTGGGAAGCCGGATTGATTAGGGATGCGCTGGATTACTTTGCGGGTCGTGAAAGGGAGCTTCAGCTGGTTGTGACCTCTGAAAGAGGTGGCTTTGTTCAGGAGGGAACAGAGTTTCCCTTGATTGAAAAAGTTATGACTAAGGAAATGGCTCAGCTTTTTCACAAGCGGATGAACTTTGTGCCTAGCCTTCAGAATTATCCCTTTGACAAGGTCTTGAAAATGAGTATGATGGTAGAAGAGGCTGCAGCAGCAGAGCATGCTCGTCTGATTAATCAGCATTTTGCAGGCCGATTGAGCGCAGTTGCCAGTGGTTACGGAGCCATTGACATCCTCCAAGATGGGATGCACAAGGCTTGGGGTTTGCAGCAGCTGATGGCTAAGTGGCAGATTCAAAGCTCGGAAATCATGGCTTTTGGGGATAGTGAAAATGACATAGAAATGCTTGAATTAGCTGGTATTTCTTACGCTATGGAAAATGGTGATGAGCGAGTCAAAGGGGTGGCAGATTACCTAGCACCGGCCAATACAGAAGCTGGTGTTCTACAGGTGCTTGAGCAATACTTAGAAGAGGAAAAAGGATAATGGCAGTACAATTACTAGAAGAATGGCTTCTCAAGGAGCAGGCAAAATTGCAGCAAAACTACAGAGAGCTCAATCAACTCTCCGTCAAGGAGCCAGACATCATCTTCATCGGAGATTCTATCGTAGAATACTATCCAATCCAGGAGCTCCTGCAGACGGATAAAAGACTGGTCAACCGCGGTATTCGGGGCTATAAGACTGATTTGCTATTAGAAAACCTAGAAGCCCATCTCTTTGGGCAGGCACTGGATAAGGTCTTTATTCTGATAGGTACCAACGACATTGGAAAGGAGATGCCTCAGACAGAAACGTTGGCTAATTTGGAAGCCGTTATTCAGGAGATTTCTCGTGACTATCCTCTGGCTCAGATCCAGTTGCTGTCGGTCCTGCCGGTCAATGAAGCTCCAGCCTACAAGAGCACAGTCTATGTCCGCAGCAATGAAAAGATTCAGGCCCTCAATCAGGCCTATCGCCAGCTGGCCAGCGCCTACATGAATGTCCAGTTTATCGATCTATACGATGCTTTTCTGAACGTGGAAGGTCAGCTGCGGCCAGACTACACAACTGACGGCCTCCATCTGACCATTGCTGGCTATGCAGCCTTGTCCAAGGTTTTGCAGGAGACGTTATAGAGATAAAAATAGGGAGCAAAAAAAGCCCAACCAGACAAATCTTCAAAGGAAGATTTTTTTTAAAACTTTTGGTTGACAAATGTAAATCTTAGAGGTAAAATAGGATTATAAGATTTACAAATGTAGATTTAGAAAGGAGAGGTCATGCAAATTTCCAATGCGGAATGGCGCATCATGAAGATTATCTGGATGGAAGGCAAGCAGACCAGCACGGATTTGATCGCCGTCTTGTCCGAGCGCTTTGACTGGTCGAAGTCGACGGTCAAGACTCTCTTGACCCGCTTGGTGGAGAAAGGATGTTTGACTAGAGAAAAATCAGGCAAAGCCTTTGTTTACTCGGCTTTGTTGAAGCAGGACCAGAGTTTAGACTTGGTCGTTGAGGATGTGAAAGACAAGGTTTGCTCCAAAAGGATTGTCCAGGTGCTTGAAAACTTGATTCAGGCAAGTGACTTTACGCTTGCAGATCTTAATCAGCTGCAGCAGGTCCTGGAAGAAAAGAAAGCAGAGGCTGTC
>NZ_CAURVL010000033.1:0-19128 GCF_963528215.1 uncultured Streptococcus sp. | reverse complement strand
GCTAGTAATTGCTGTAAATCAACTTTGTCCATGCGCTTGCGGACCAGCTCTCTATCAAAAGATCGGTAATAAATCAGATCTTCATAGACAATGCAGGCTAGATCTCCCATGGAGCCATTGTCTCCGCACTTGAGGAGGACGTAGGAAGCCAGCTTAAAGAGCAGCTTCGGCTCTAGGTCCAGCTCGTAAAGTGCTGCCATAGCCTTGAGAGTTAGAACAACAACACTACCGCTGGAGCCAATCCCGAACTTCTTGCCATCTTTTTCCATCTTGCCGCTAATCTTCAGAGAAAAAGGCTGAAGTTGGTAGCCTAAGGTCAGCAAATAAGCGTTCATAACTGCTACCGTCTCCTGAATCAAGGCATAATCAGGATCTGGCTCTAGGTTAGCACTATGACCAAACATATCTGATGTCAAGCGATAGGCAGAGGCTGTCTGGATTTCTCCCGTCATATAGATAGGAATGGCCTTGATAATGGCCGGCTGACCGGCCGTCACCACTGCATATTCACCCGCCAGATAGAGCTTGCCGCAGGTTTGGACTCTTGCACTAGCTTTCATCTGACAAGTCCTTTGTTTTGGAGACGATAAGCCGGTAGTCCTTCTCAAAAATGGCCACCAAATGGTCTAAGTCTTCCTCCAAGCAGAGCACCTTGACATTTGGCCCCGCGTCCATGGTAAAATAGCAACGTTCGCCCTGGTCCCGCAGCTTTCTGACAGCATCCATAGCCTGGTAAGACTCCTCTGTCAGATAAGAAAAGGGCGGATAAGCTTTTTCTGTCGTGGCATGCATCCGAAGAGCATTTTCTTCCGTCAGATGACCAACCTTGGCAAAATCATTGTCCTGCAAATAGCCAAGCATGGCCTGATAATCCAAGGCAGACTGGGCAATCCAATCGGGGAAAATCGTGGAAGTTTTAGCACAGAGCTCCATACCGTCGCGGCTGGAAATAGGCTTTTTCTCATCGTGCAGAACCAGCATAATCATGGCTAGTTTCAAATCCGTCTTGACTGGATAGATGGCCCCACTGTCCTTATCCCAGGCCGCTAGCGGACCAAAGAAAGACCGAGCAGAGGACCCTGAAGCAAACTTGGCCAGCTGAGCCAGCTCTTGCGTCTGATAGCCCGTCTGAAAATAAGCATTGCAGGCCTTGACGAGGGCAGACAGACCGCTGGAGCTGGAAGACAGACCCGCTGCAGTCGGCATATTATTGCTGGTATCAACGCGGACAAAACCATCTTCTGGAGAGCGGAAACGGTCAATTATCTTACTGATTTTGGCATGTTCTGCCGGACTTTGCAGCTGACCGTCAATATAAAACTCATCTCCAGTCGCTGTATCCGGCAAAGGACTCAGCTGGGTCTCGGTATACATATTTTCCAGTGTCAGCGAGATACTGCTGGTAGACGGAATCATCTTTTCTGCATCTTTCTTCCCCCAATATTTGACAATTGCAATATTGGCATAGGATTTGACACTTACAGGCTTTCGATCCATGTATTAATGGCCCCTTTCTCTCTCAATAAGGCGGCTAAGGCCTCCGCCTGATTTTTTTCTCCTACAAGAGCAATGACACAGCCGCCCAGGCCACCGCCGCTCATTTTAGCACCCAAAGCTCCATTTTCAAGAGCTGCCGCTACCAACTCATCCGCTTTCTGGCAAGACACTCCTAGCTTGGCTAACTTCTCATGAGCCTTGGTCATAGCTTGCCCCATTGTCATCAGGTCCTTGATAGAAATGGCCTTCTCAAGGATTTTCGTTAAATTCCCCAATTCCTGAAGCAAAGGCAGAGCCTTTTGACCCTGACTTTCTACAGCACGGATAGCTTCGCGGGTATGACCGTGAATACCAGTATCTGCAATGACTAAAAAGGCATCCAGATTTAGCTCAATCTCGCTGAAACCGAAATTGCGGATGAACTTAATAGCTACATCGCTAAGGCAGGTCTTGGCATCAAGGCCACTGGGATTCATATGGGCAATCATCTCTGCCCGATTGGCTAGAATCTCCAATGTTTGGTCATCCAGTTCTTCCTCAAAGTAGTCAAAGACCGCCCGAATAGCTGCAATACTAACCGCGGCTGAAGACCCCATTCCCCTCTTCTCAGGGACCATGGACTCCACCTGACAGCGAATCTTAGCCCCTTGCCGACCGAGATGTTCTAGACAGGCAAAAACAGCCATAGACAGCGTATCCTCGGCGTAGAGGGTCCAGGCCCGCTCAGACGGAAAGACCTGACAGGTCACTTCAATGCGATTAAGAGGCAGGGAAATGGCCGGATAGCCATAGACAACCGAATGCTCTCCCATTAAAATAATTTTACTATGTGCCTTGCCGACACCGATTTCTTTTGTCATAGTCTTCTCTTATCTGTAGATTCTCTCTATCTTATTTTAATATACTTTGGCAAAAAAAGCGATTTTTATTAAGAGAAAATCACTGGGGCTAGAGACCGATATTTATATAGGCAGACATGATAAAACTCCGGAGCTTGCAGCCGGAGTCTTTTAAAGTTCTATTCTTATCAGGTCCATCAGCTGGTTACGATCCAAGATCCATTGAGCCCGCTCGTCCTTTTCATAGGTCCGGTTGGATAGGAAAATAGCCGCCTTTTGCTCCTTGCGATTATACATGATAAAGGTTCCCGTGTAGCCAGTATGATCCAGCCAGCTGCCCTCCAGATTCCAGGCTAGACTTCGTCTTTTGCCTGGCTCCTTGGAAAAATTCTGGGTCAGATTGGCCGCAAAGTCATCCTGCAGATAATGTTCCAGAAATATTTCCAAATCCTTGAGAGTTGAAAATAAGCCAGCACTGCCAGCATGGACACCCAGTACACGCGCCTTGGGGTCATGAACCTGACCATCCTTGACACCGCGAACGGTCGGCACAGCTCCTGAAACTGGTCCAAAACCAGTCTCAGCCAGACCCCAAGGCCGGAAAATCTGACTTTGAAAAATCTGATCCAAAGCCTGACCATAGATCTCTTCAAACATAAAGCCCAAGAGCAGAAAATTCACATCCGTATAGCGGAAGGTCCTATCTTCAAGCACCGTCAAATGATTGAGCGCTGCTTTCAACTCCGCAGCTGTCAGCTGGTCACGATTGGGAATAAAGGGATCCAACCCCGACGTGTGGGTCAAGAGCTGACGCAAGTTCACATCTTCTCGATGGAAGGCCGGATAATAATCCTGCAAAGGCAAATCCAGCTCCAGCTTGCCCTGCTCATACAAAAAGGCTGCCAGAGTACCAACTCCGACCACCTTGCTGACGCTAGCCAAGTCATAGACCAAACCAGCTTGAGTGGCCTTTTTTTCTTGCGGATCAGCTAGACCAAAGTAGAATTCCTGCCACTGGCCAGCTTGATACAAGGCCAGACTAGCACCGGGATAGACACCGTCTTTCAGCTGTTCTTTGATTTTATTGATGATTTTTTCTAGAGTCATGCTTCAAACCACAATTCAATCTTGCTAGAATCCTGACTCAGCAGGAACTTATCTGACTTAGGTACAAAGACCTCGCGTCCTTCAAAGACAGGACGCAGAGAAGCTGTTTCTAAACGATTGACCTGAGCTTTGAGCATGGTCAAGTCCCAAGTTAGGGCATTGTCTGCCTGCAAGTCTTGTCCCTCTGCTTCTGTAAAGGTCAGAAAATCCAGCGCATTTTCAATCTTGCTGTAAAATTCTTGGGCTGCATTGGCATCAGGCACACAAATTTCTACCGTCTCTATCTCAAATTGGCTAAGACCGATGAAGTCCTCTTGCTTTTCAAATTCAGGCGCCGCCGTGACTTCTTGCAGACTTGCTCTATTCTCTTCTGCATGCAGGAGAACTAGGTCGCCTTCTGGCGACAGGGCTTCAAAAGCATAGCCTTTCTCTCCTTGATACAGCTTTGTCCAAGCAGGCTTTTGAGCCAATAGAGACTCGATTTCTTTAGCATCTGCAACCTTGACAACGATTCTGGCTAATTTTTTAGGGCCTTTAACTCGCCGCGACCGCATACTGGGCGATTCTTCCAACTGCAGTTTCTCAGTCTTAGTCTGATCTCCCAAAGACAAAATAGCAGCTTCCTCTAAAAGGGCCTTCATGCCCAGCCGTTTTACAAAAAACTCTTGATTTAAATGACGATTATTGATTTTTAATACAGGGATAATTCTAATAATATGATTCGCGCTCATAATTCCTCCAAACCATTTTATTGTAATGGATTTTCATCTTTTTGACAAGAAATTATGCGCAAATAAACAATTTTTAAAACAAGAAGACCTTGGATTTATTGGTAAACGGTCTGAGCAATGACCAAGCCTCTAGCGGACTCAAACTCGTACTGCAGATAGGACTGGTAGGTACCGGGCGCGATAATCCCGCGAATATCCAGAATATCTGTCCCTGCCTGCCCAATAATCGAATCTGCTAGCAGGCAACAGTTGGTCGACAGGACAAAATACGTCTTGAAACGACTGGTTTTAAACTTATATAGCTGCGCTCCTAGTTCATGCTTCAACTTGTAGGAGTATGTTGGCTGGCCATTTTTCAGTTCCGCTGGCGGCTCCCATTCTACCAACAGCTGATCAATTTCAGCCAGGCGCTTCTCAACCGCCTCCTTCTCCTTATCCGTCAAAGCCAAAGAATAACCAAAAAGTGTTTTCTTGCTTTCTTTTTTGCAAAGCTCAATATAGGCGTCTTTAGGAACCTTGAAGAGAACACCATCTCCAATCATGCCCTTGCATCGCTCAGAAAAAACATCATAGCTGCCATAAGAAATCACTTGTCCCTGATAACAAATATCTACATGACCAATGGCCCCTAATAAACTTGTCTTTGAAGTATGGACCAAGACCTCTAAGTCTGCCTTTTTCTCTCCATTCTTAACAAGACTATAAACATTTTTACGATCAGAAGCTGTATCTCCCTGAATCAATCGATTAAAGTGTTCCAGATTTTCTACCGGAATAAAGGCTGCAAAAATAATAGGGAGGTTAATACGAATTTGCCTACGCAGCCGATGTTTTTCACGGTCATTATCAAAAAAGAGGCCATCCCGGATATTGGACATTCCCAGCATCATCAAATAGATTCCCAAAATCAAAAACTGCAAGTGTCCGTCAGTCGCAGGCGAAAGAATACTGGTCAGCCCAATCCCAACATATAGAACGGCATCAAATAGATAGCGCAAACCTCCCTTGACATGATTTTGCCGATAAAGCAGATAGGTCATTCCGTAAATACCGGCACTCAAGAGCTGGTAGCTACCCAAACTGATAATCACGATATTGACAGGCACATCACTGATTCGGTTGAGCCAGCTGATACCCATAGCGACTGCAATCTGAAGCAGACTATGCCAGACAGCTCCTTCTTTCTTGCGCGTAAAAACATGAAGAACAATATTTACCAAGCCAACAACCGTCAGATAAAGCGAAATAAAATCGAAGGCCAGCTGGGTAAATCCGAAGCCATTGACAATGATAATCAGGCCGAAAATAAGGGCTAAAAAACCAAAGAGTAAGGTTCTGCGGCCACTGACCTTATGAAATTTTGACACTTGCATCTCCATCTTTGCCTCCTCTATCGTTCGAAAAAAGAGCTGGGGAAATCCCCCAACTCTGATCTTATGTGTTTATCCGTAGATTGTTTTAAACAAGAGGACTGCTGTGATACCTGCAAGAATCGGTGCCACAACTGGAACCCAAGAATACCACCATTTTGAATCCCCCTTGTGTTTGCCCAAAACAGATTCTGGCAGGATGAAGTGGAGGATACGAGGTCCAAGGTCACGAGCTGGGTTCAGTCCTGGTCCTGTAGGGCCTCCCAGTGAGGTTACCAAAGCCATTACCAAGAAACCAAGTGCCAAGTGAGCGACTGAAAGACTACCAACTTGGAATGGTGCAACTTGGTCTTTAGCCTGAGATATTGCAGCAGCAATCTGTTCTTTAGGAACTGAAGTCCCTTGTGCTGCCATCTGAGCAGCTTGCGAATTGATAGTTGCTTCAGCTTTGCTCAACAATTCTGCTCCAAAGAAGTTCTTGGTCAAGCCCATAGCAGCAAAGAAAAGAACAAAAGAACCAACAAATTCATTGATAAAACCATTGAACAAGGCTGCTTTACGTGATTCAGGCGTGCCATGGTCTAGACTAGAGATGGTAGAGAAAGTACCCAAAATATTATTAGGATTTTCTGTTCCCAAATAGTAAGGACGGTGGGTCGCAACGACTAAAGCCTGTCCGAAGATAGCTCCCAAAATCTGCGCTGCAATGTATGGTGCAACCTGTGCCCAAGGGAAATAACCACTGACAGCAAGTCCCAAAGTAAAGGCAGGGTTGATATGGTTACCGGACACATTACCAAACATCAAAGCTGGAATCATAACCCCCATACCGTAACCGACAGCGATGACTAACCAACCGCTCTGATGTCCCTTGGTTCCTTTTAATTCAACATTGGCAACAGCTCCGTTCCCCAAGACAATGAGGATAGCTGTTCCTAAAAATTCTGTGGCGTATTTAACGACCCATTCGAAATCCATTTAGTGATACTCCTTAAATATTTTTTAGACAAAGTCTATTTTATCAAGTATAATGGATAATGTAAAGGTCATTTTTTATAAAAATAAGAAAAAGAGGGAAGAATATGCGTTTTAATCAGTATAGTTATGCAAAAACGAAACGGGAAAATATGTTGACAGAATTAGCGGAATTAGGCTTTTTTTATGACAGCAATCGCTCTGATAAGGAAAATCTTGAAGATTTTCTCCGCACCAGCTTTTTCACTTATAAAAATACAGATTATCCCTTAAAATCCTGGGCTGCTGACAGCCAAACAGACCTGCTGAGCTTTTTCCAGTCTGACAGAGAACTGACAGCTCCTATCTTTTACACTGTGGCTTTTCAGCTGCTTGAATTCACGCCTTTCATTGATTTTACAGATGTTGAGGCCTTTCGCAAAGAAACAGGATTTCCCATTACATTTGGAGACTTGTTGGAAAATCTCTACCAGCTGCTCAACACTCGGACAAAAAATGGTAATTTGCTGATTGATAAGCTAGTCAGCGAGGGTTTGATTCCTGAGGACAATACCCACCACTACTTCAACGGTAAGAGCTTGGCAACCTTTTCCAGCCATGATGCTATCCGAGAGGTGGTTTATGTGGAATCACGCGTGGATACTGATCAAGACGGTCGTCCGGACCTCATCAAGGTCAGCATCATTCGGCCCCGCTATCAAGGACAAATTCCTGCAGTTATGACCGCTTCTCCTTATCATCAAGGAACCAATGACCCCGCCAGTGACAAGTCTCTCCATGATATGAATGTGGACTTAGTAAAAAAAGAACCTCATCAAATCATAGTACAAGATCCTGAGCTCAAATTGCTCCAACTGGATTCGCTAGCTCCAGTTCAAGAAGTCTCTGAAGCCGAGGAAAAATTAGGCCATATCGGCACCTACACGCTCAATGATTACTTGCTGCCCCGCGGCTTTGCCAATCTCTATGTGTCTGGTGTAGGAACTAAAGACTCTGAAGGACTGATGACCAGCGGCGACTATCAGCAGATCGAGGCTTATAAGAACGTTATTGACTGGCTCAACGGTCGCTGCCGAGCCTTCACCGACCACACTCGCCAACGGGAAATCAAGGCCACCTGGTCCAACGGAAAAGTGGCTACGACCGGTATCTCCTATCTGGGCACCATGTCCAACGGTCTAGCTACGACTGGTGTAGATGGACTGGAAGTCATCATCGTTGAAGCTGGGATTTCTTCTTGGTACAACTACTACCGCGAAAACGGCCTTGTCACAAGTCCTGGCGGCTATCCAGGAGAGGATTTTGAATCCTTGACCGAACTGACCTACTCCCGCAACCTAAGGGCTGGTGACTACCTGCGTCATAATGATACTTATCAGCAAAGCCTAGAGCAACAGCGCAAAGACCTAGACCGGCAAACCGGAGATTACAATCAATTTTGGCATGACCGCAACTACCTGCTCCACGCAGATAAGGTCAAAGCTGAAGTCGTCTTCACCCATGGCTCTCAAGACTGGAATGTCAAGCCCCTCCATGTCTATAATATGTTTCGAGCCTTACCGCCCCACATCAAAAAGCACCTCTTCTTCCACAATGGTGCCCATGTTTACATGAACAACTGGCAGTCCATCGACTTCCGTGAGTCTATCAATGCTCTGCTGAGCAAAAAACTGCTGGGATGTGAATCAAACTTCGAACTGCCAACAGTCATCTGGCAGGACAACAACCAAGCTCAAAACTGGCTGACCTTGGAAGACTTCGGTGGACAAGAGCAGAATCTTCATCTCCAACTAGGTCAAGACTGCCAATCTATCCAAAATCAATACCCAGAAGAAGACTATAATCGTTTTGCTAAAAACTACCAAAGCTTTAAAACTGAGCTTTTTGAAGATAAGGTCAACCAGATTACTCTGGACTGGACCTTGGAAAAGGACCTCTTTCTCAACGGAGCGAGCCAGCTCAATCTTCGCCTCAAATCCAGCACTGATAAAGGACTGATTTCTGCTCAATTGCTGGACTTCGGACCAGCTAAACGCCTCACACCAATTCCTACGCCTATTGAGCCTAGAGTCATGGATAACGGCCGCTACTATATGCTGGACAATCTGGTTGAACTCCCCCATACTGAAACGCCTCATCGCGTTATCACCAAAGGCTTCATCAACCTGCAAAACCGGACCAACCTACTGACAGTCGAAGAAGTCACTCCTGATCAATGGCTAGAATTCTCCTTTAAACTGCAACCAACCATCTATAAAATGAAAAAAGGCGACCAACTGCGCCTCGTCCTCTACACTACAGACTTTGAGCATACCGTTCGTGATAAGACCGACTATCAGCTGACGGTAGACTTGGAGCAATCTAGTCTGGATTTGCCGACTATGACATTACTTTAATAAAACCTAAAAGACGCTGAAATTCAGCGCCTTTTCTTTTATCGTAGATTGAGATATTTCTCTGCATATTTTTTATAATCTGGCTTTTCCTTGCGGTTCATAGCAAAGAGCATACTGCCTGTGAGATAGTCATCGTCTGAATCAGGAATTAACATAATAGCAGTGTTTTTATCTTTCTCAGGAAAGACGATAGAAAATGTTCCGCCATTATCTTTCCGAGTCAGGCCATAATAACTCACTCCATTCTTAAAACCAACTGCATTTTGAGTGTACTCATACTCTTCTTCGTTGACAATGATAGTCTTGTCTTTTATTTCAATGGTCTTTTGTTCACCGCTAGCATCCTGT
The DNA here is from genome assembly GCF_963528215.1 of uncultured Streptococcus sp. GTDB lineage: Bacteria > Bacillota > Bacilli > Lactobacillales > Streptococcaceae > Streptococcus. Next base: position 9,865 of record NZ_CAURVL010000033.1, on the reverse strand, counting down.
ACATTCCATTTTCCCTGAATTTTTGGGCTGCCGCTGCAGCCAATTAGGATGAAGAGAGATGAGAGGACTACCAACAGCAAACCTTTTATCTTCTTATTTTTCAAGTTGTCTTCTCCTTGATATATAGATTCATGACCATTCTACTATAAATGCTAAATTTTTGTCAAACCTCTTAGAAATGTTCTTCTTGCCACTTTTTCAAAAAATGATATAATTTGAAGAGTGAAGATTACCAAGGGCTCAGCCCTTATTAGAGAAAGGAAAGAAAATCTTATGATGAACATGCAAAGCATGATGAAGCAAGCGCAAAAGCTTCAAAAGCAAATGGAAAAAGGCCAAGCGGAACTGGCTGCAACAGAATTTACCGGCAAATCAGCCCAAGATTTAGTCGTTGCTAAACTGACTGGCGATAAAAAGGTAGTCAGCATTGACTTCAATCCAGCTGTTGTGGATCCTGAAGATTTAGAAACTCTGTCAGAGATGACTGCGCAAGCCCTGAATCACGCGCTGGCTCAGATTGATGATGCTACTCAGAAGAAAATGGGCGCTTTCGCAGGCAAATTGCCATTTTAAGCAAGATAAATAACCTTCCAACTTGACTAAACATAAGTCAAGCAATACTCGAACCAGCAAAAAAGACTGAAAAATCTCAGTCTTTTTTGATTTATAGTCGTTTTCTCACTAGTCAACTACACAAAATTAAGCAAATCTGCTGCCTTACTCATCAAAAGCAGGGCATAGTCGGGATTGTTCTGCAGTTCCTTGATAGAGCTCTGCACCAGCTCCAAATCATCAGTTATCATGCCATCAACACCCAAGCGGAAGGATTTGCCAATGCTGTCTGCATCATTGATAGTCCAGTCATAGAGCTGCTTATCCGTCGTCCAAAGCTTATCGACAAAGTTTTCATCGAGAGTCGAGTACTCCATCGTATAGCCAGAAGCCTGTGTCCGTGGGAAAATAGTATTGTAGGGCAGGATAAAGAAGGTCGGTATGCTCTTATCATACTGGACTGTCTTGTCAATAACCTGATAGTCCAAAGACTGAATCTGGTGGCCATAAACCTTGATATTGGCTCCGTATTGACTCAGAAAACGGTCCATCATATCGTCTGAGTCCAAGCTGCTGGTCTTGATTTCTATCAAGAGTCTCTGGCCCATCTGATTAGCCCGTTTGAAATATGCATCAAAGCTGGAAATTTGGGCAGCGTGTCCATTTTCTGAAATATCTAAAGCCGTCAGCTCTTTCAGAGTCAGCTCTTGCGGCCTGGCATCAACGCCGGCCAAAGCTTTTAGATTGGCATCGTGCATCATGACAAACTGGCCATCCTTGGTCTCCTGAACATCCATTTCGATATAGTCTGGCTTGAGCAGAGCTGTCTTCTCAAGCGACTCAACTGTATTCTGGACACCATTTCCCTGCGAAACTCCACGATGCGAGATGGTCAGAGGGACGTTTTCCAAGGGCAGATTGAGATAGACAAAGCCTTCAAGGGCAAAGACAGAGCTAGTGACCAAAAGGATAAACCAGCGCATGAGAGGCAGGCCTTTTCTGTAGCGGTATTCAGACAGCTTACTGTCTGTCAGAAAAGCCACAAACTTAATCAGAAAGTAGGCTACCATAAAGTAATAAGCCAGCTTGATGAGGCAGTAATTGACAACCGCTGCTGTCAAGGCTATCTGATTGGACTGGCCATCCGCATACTGCTGCAACACTAAAATCGGAATGCTGCTTAAAAGAAAGAAGAGAAAGCTCTTAGCCAGTATCCAAAAGAGCTGCCAAGTATAGCGAATCAGGTGCCCCTTGGTCTTCTCCAAACTATACCTAATCGCATCTCGTAGGCGGAAATGCTCAAAAAAGAGCTTTGGCAGGGCAAACATCAGGCGGACAGCTATCAAAAAAAGCAGAAAACCTAAAGCATAGATTGATAATTTCATCCATAAGGCCGTCTTGAGATAGGTCACGATAAATTCTGGAATCAGAATTTTATTCAAATAGTAGATTTTGAGAATTTGCCGCAGGAAGGGAAAGATAAAGCCCATATACAGTGCAATAAAGAGGACCTTGCTGGGTCGGGCGTAGCGAATCAGCGAGCCGCTGTCTTTGAAACTTTTCTTAATAAACTGAAAGGCGCTGCGTTCTTCCTCGTCCAGAAGATTGCGGAGACCCATAAATATCAGTCCAATCTGAAAATAAGCGACAAAGAGATTAGCTGCAAAAAGCGCTAGAAAGGCTAAGCCAACCCAGACATTTGAAGTCAGAACCTTCAGGGCATTCGTATAAGACAAGAAGAGGTAGCCTGTCTGCTTGAGCAGAGTCTCTGCTGCAAAGGAGTTGAAAGGCACCCAAGCCAGCTCCATGAGCATAAAGACTGTGAAAAAGAGCAACAAAATTTTATCAAGATTACGATAGAGACGTAAAAGCCCTAGTCTTTGTGATTTCATTTTCTTCCTTTATGTTGTGAATAATACAAAACTTGCTAAAAAGCGATTCTTATTTAAAACAAGGTTGAGACAGATGTCCCAACCTTATTTTTATTTTCCAAATAAACGTGCCCAGAAGCCCTTGCTTTCCTGCTCCTGCACCTTTTCCTTGGCTTCATCCAACTCCAACAGCAAGGTTTCACGCTCGTTCATAGCCTTAGCTGTTAGCTGCTGCTGCTGGTCCAACTGCTTGTCCTTTTCAGCAATCTGGACATCCTTGATGCGTAGCTGCTCATCTTTCTTAGCCAGCTGGCTGTCCTTGGCCTTAAGCTGCTCATAGAGACGCACAATCTCAGCATTTTTTTCGTCCACCAAGATTTCCATCAGCTCGCGTTGCTTCACATCTTCGCTGACAGGTTCATCTTCAAAAATAGTTTTCTTATAAATCTCTTCCAGCTTAATCAAGCCGCTGCGGGTCACCACCGTGACTCCTTTTTCATTCTTTTCCGTATCTTCTGGCGGCAGTGCCTTGACACGATTGTTAATCGCCTGGCGGCTAACTCCAAGAATCTCGGCTAACTCGCTGACTGTCTTTTCAATTGCCATAATTTCCTCAAAAACTTTTTCTAGTTTGTAGATACCTAAATCTTATCATATCAAGCCTTAACTGTCAAATTTCACAATATTTTTTGAGCCTGACTCCTATCTTTTCAGCCCCTTTTTGTGATACAATGAGACAAATTAGTTTAGTAAGAAAAATAAAAAATATTGAATGTAGAAACCTCGAGATTTCTAGTTTCATTCTTCCAAGAGGGGCGGTAAGGCTGCAAAAAGGATACTCAGCTAGGAAGTGCAAGATCTTCGACTGATAACGCCCCCTCTCCACGAAAGGAAAAGATACATGAACCATTTCGACACAATCATCATCGGCGGAGGACCGGCTGGCATGATGGCTGCCATTTCCAGTTCTTTCTACGGACAGAAGACCTTGCTCCTCGAGAAAAATAAACGACTGGGCAAGAAACTAGCTGGTACAGGCGGCGGGCGCTGCAATGTGACCAACAACGGAAACCTAGATGACCTCATGGCCGGTATTCCGGGCAACGGGCGCTTTCTTTACAGCGTCTTTTCTCAGTTTGACAACCATGATATCATCAACTTTTTTACAAAGAACGGCGTCAAACTCAAGGTCGAAGACCACGGCCGTGTTTTCCCAGCGACAGACAAGTCCCGCACCATTATCGAAGCTTTGGAAAAGAAAATTGCAGAGCTGGGTGGCACTGTCATCACCAATACTGAAATCGTCTCCGTTAAAAAATCCGACGACCTTTTCACTGTCAGATCCAGCGACCAGACTTGGACCTGCCAGAAATTGATTGTGACGACTGGCGGCAAGTCCTACCCTTCAACTGGTTCGACAGGTTTTGGACACGATATTGCTCGACACTTCAAGCACACCGTGACCGACCTAGAAGCCGCTGAAAGTCCGCTTCTGACTGACTTTCCTCACAAAGCACTTCAGGGGATTTCGCTGGACGATGTGACCCTCAGCTATGGCAAGCATGTCATCACCCACGACCTGCTCTTTACCCACTTTGGCCTATCAGGTCCGGCAGCCCTGCGCTTGTCTAGCTTTGTCAAGGGCGGTGAAACCATCTATCTGGACCTTTTGCCACAGATGAGTCAGCAGGCTCTGGCGGATTTTTTAGAAGAACATCGGGAAAAATCCCTGAAGAACTGCCTGAAAATTCTCCTGCCCGAGCGAATGGCAGACTTTTTTGCCCAACCCTTTCCCGAGAAAGTCAAACAACTCAATCTCAGTGAAAAAGAGGCTCTCATCAAACAAATCAAAGAACTGCCCATCCCTGTCACTGGCAAAATGTCCCTGGCCAAGTCCTTTGTAACCAAGGGTGGCGTCAGCCTCAAAGAAATCAATCCCAAAACTCTGGAAAGCAAACTCGTTCCCGGCCTCCACTTTGCTGGAGAGGTCCTAGACATCAATGCCCACACGGGTGGTTTCAACATCACATCTGCCCTCTGCACCGGCTGGGTGGCAGGGAGCTTGCATTATGAGTGATTGTTTAGATTCCACCATTCATCTCAAACAAAAGGAAGAAACAAATGAATCGACTGGAAAATGTAGAATTCGTCAATATGTGCATGATTTATGACGGAGAAAAAGTTCTCGTCCAAGAACGAGTGAAGTCTGACTGGCCAGGCATCACTTTTCCTGGCGGGCATGTAGAGCGTGGAGAATCTTTTACCGATGCAGTTATCAGAGAAGTAAAAGAAGAAACTGGATTAACCATATCCAAGCCTCAACTTTGCGGCATAAAGGATTGGTATGATGATAAAGATTTTCGTTATGTCGTCCTGCTCTATAAGACAAAGCACTATTCTGGTGTGCTGCAATCCTCAGATGAAGGAAAGGTCTGGTGGGAAGATTTTAAAAATCTGTCCCATTTAAAGCTGGCAACCAGTGACATGTCTGATATGCTACGTGTTTTTTTAGAAGACGATTTAAGTGAATTCTTTTACTATAAAGACGGTGACGACTGGCTTTATGACTTGAAGTAGAATAAAATAGGCTAGGAAATTCCTAGCCTATTTATTTCGCAATTGTCTGCACATAAGCAGCAATCACATCTGCTGTGTACTGGGCAGTGCCTGGTCCAAATTGATCGATATTCTTCTTGAATTCTGGATTGTGGACATAGCCTTGGCCGATGTGAGCAAAGACTTGCAGTGAGCAGTCAAAGCCGTAAGTGCGAATGGCTTGTAAGAGACGCGCTGCCTGCTCCTGATTTTCTGTTGCCTCAACTGGCAAGCCTTGTTGCATATTCTCTGCCAGACTTTGAAAAACTTGATTGAAGGCTGCGGCAGATTCTTCTTCCCGTCCATTTTGACGAACCAATGCTTCCGCCATGACTTCTTGACCGTATTCTTCGACGGCTTCTTGATGGTATTTTTGATTGTCTTCGTAGGTAAAGCCTACGAATTTTTCTTTCATTGTCATCTTTCTTTCTCCTTTTTCTTCTTGGATGGTTTTTTGTAAGGTGGAAATCAAGGTATCCAAGCGGTCTCTTTCCCGCTGCAAATACTCTAACTGCCTAACCAGATGCGGCAATAAGGCCTGATCGTCCTGACTCAGCAGCTCTGCTATTTTCTCCAAAGAAAAACCCAGATACTTATAGTAAAGGATGACCTGCAACCGCTCTAAATCAGCTTGGCTGTATGTCCGATAGCCATTTTCTGATTTGGCGGGTACTAAAAGTCCGATTTTGTCGTAATGATGCAGGGTTTTGACCGAGACTCCCGAAAGCTGCGCAGCTTCTTTTATATGGTACATGATAGACCTCCTTACCACTATAGTATAAGCCCTGACCAAAGGTCAGGGTCAAGCTTTTTTAGAAAATTTTTTAAACCGTCTTAGAGTTTCCAAAGCTGCAAGTATTTATTTACGAGAAACCATAGCAATAAAGCCCAGTTTTTCCTGATTTTTTTGGAACATCTTAAACATCTTCATAAATTGACTGTAGTTTTCTTTCTTAAGGGCATTAAAGCAGATTTTCAGTGTGCCGCCCAGTCCTTCGTCATAAATCATACCTCGAAGACTCATCAAGGTCATTTCGCCGACAAAGGTGTCTACACGGACAAAAGCATGAGAACGTGCCAGCTGAATCCAAGAACCTTCTGTCAGAGGACCAACATTGACATTAATCGCACGAGATAGCTCTTCCCGGACATTCTCATCTCTTTGTTTGAGCATGACGTCGTGGGTAAGGAGCACTCCGCCTGGCTTCAGCACCCGGTAGTACTCATCCATACATTTGGCCTTCCCCTTATCCGTCTGCATGGTCAGCATGGCTTCATTAATAACGATATCAAAAGAATTGTCATCATAAGGCAGCTTCATGGCATTAGCCTGCTCAAATGTGACGAGCTCACCAACACCAGCCTTGTCTCCATTAAGCTTAGCCTGAGCCAGCGCAGCCTTATCCAAATCAACTGCAGTAATCTGGCAGCCATATGTTTTAGCTAGCTCAATCGTTGTGGTCCCCATATTGCAGGCGACTTCTAGAACTTTCTTGTCGCTGGAAAACTGTCCCTGCTCAATCAGCCAGTCTGTTGCCAGCTTACCACCTGGACGAAGACGTTTCTTTCCTAATTTTGCTAAAAATTTATGACCTGCTTCTGCCATTTCCGAACCTCCATGATTTTGATTGCTTCCATTATAGCATAAAATATTATATTTTCAGATAATTCTTAGAATTTAGCAAAAAAAGACCGAATCGACCGATTCAATCTGTCTTGTGTCTTCTTTACAAGCCAAGAAATCCAGCTAGATAGCGTAGCAAGGCCACCAAGACTACGCCAAATACAACAGTTGCAATCAAGTTTTTATACTTAAAAGCCAAATAGCTAGTCGGAAAAACGGCTATTAAATCCAGCCATTTAAAGCTTGGCAGCTGACCTGTTTTAGCATTGGTGACACTGGATAAGATGAGGGCAAAGATAATGGAAACTGGCAAATATTTGAGGAAACGCTCTGCCATAGGCGGAAGACCCTTGTACTTGACTAGGATAAAGGGCAAAATCCGCGGAATCCAAGTGACCAGGGCTGACAAAAGAATAGCCAGCAAAATATATTTACTTATCATCCAAAAGCACCCCCACTGTACAGCCTAGCAAGGTTGCAAAAAGCACCGCCAACGAATTTTGAAGCAGCATGGTCAGGAGCAAGTAGGCAAGACCCACCACGCCCAAGACCAAAAAGAGCTTCTTTATCTTGACCCGGCGCAGCATGATTGTAAACTGAGAAGAGAAAATGCCAATAAACATGGCGACTAGGGCAAAGTCCAGGCCGAAATTCTCAGGATTGGGCAGAAGGGCACCGAGGGCAGTTCCCAAAATAGTTCCCAAAATCCAAGCAGTATAACTCATGAAATTGTTACCCATCATCCAGCTAGCAGCGATTTCCTCTATATGTGCCCGCTCTCCCATTAAGACTCCATAAGATTCATCCGTCAAAAAAGAGCCAATGACAATATTCTGCATCAAGCTAGACTTACGAAAAAGAGTTGATGCATGCAGACAGAGCAAAAGATGCCGGATATTAATAAGAAAAACAGTCAATGCGATGGCCAAGACCGGCGCCTGCTGGGCAAATAAACCAATCATGGCAAACTGGGCACTGCCTGCATAAACCAGAATACTCATCAGCCCCATCTCCAAGGGATTCATATAGGGCGCCGCCATGATGCCGCAGGCTAGACCAATCCCAATATAGCCCAGAGCCGTTGGCACCGCCGCTTGTGCCCCTTGTTTAAATGTCTGTCCTCGCATTCTTCTCCTTTACTCCATGGTTTCAAAAGCCAGACTTGGCTTAGCATTGAGGTCCAAACTGGCAAAATTCTCTTTGTTCCACTCACTGACACTGGCATAGGCAATCATACCAGCATTGTCACCGCAAAGGCGCAGAGGCGGAATGATCACCCTAATATCCTGAATCTCAGCAGCCAAGCGTTCTCTCAGGCCTTGATTAGCCGCAACACCGCCCGCCACGACTAGGGTCTTGACTGGATATTTCTCCAGTGCCTTCTTAGTCTTGGCCATGAGAATATCCATGACCGCCGCCTGAAAGCTAGCAGACAAGTCTTGATTAGACAAGTCTTCTCCCTTTTGCTGGGCATTATGGTGCAGGTTGATAAAGGCCGACTTGAGACCAGAAAAAGAAAATTCCAGATTGTCTTCCTTAATCATGGCCCGCGGAAAATCATAAATATCCTGTCCCTCATGAGCCAGCTGATCAATCTCTCGGCCTGCTGGATAGGTCAGCCCCATGACTCGACCGACCTTATCATAGGCTTCACCGACCGCATCATCTCGAGTTTCCCCCACAATCTTATAGTCACCAGCCTGACTGACATAGACCAGCTCGGTATGGCCGCCACTGACTAAGAGAGCCAGCAAGGGAAATTCCAAGGGCTCCACACTCTGGGCTGCCATCAGGTGTCCAGCCATGTGATTGACTGGAATCAAGGGAATATCATGAGCCCAAGCAAAAGACTTGGCCGCTGCCAAGCCGACCAGAAGCGCCCCAACCAGACCAGGACCGTAGGTAACGGCCACCGATGTAACTTGCTCCTCACTAATCCCTGCTTCTGCCAAGGCCTCCTCAATGCAAACCGTAATGACCTCCACATGGTGACGGCTGGCCACTTCCGGTACCACTCCGCCAAAACGTTTGTGACTCTCAATCTGGCTGGCAATGACATTGCTCAAAAGCTCAGTCTCATTCTTCAGAACCGCCACACTGGTCTCATCGCAAGATGTCTCAAAAGCTAAAATATATCTATCTTTCATGGATTTCTCTTTTCATGACAATCGCATCTTCCATCGGCGCATGGTAGTAGGCCTTCCGCCGCGCGATTTCTTTAAATTTTTCTTTTTTGTAAAATAGCAGAGCTGGCTTGTTGGACTCCCTCACTTCGAGGAAAATTTCTTTGTCTGCTGGCAAAAAGTCAAACAAGGCTGTCGCGATTTTCTGTCCCTGATAGCTAGGCAATACAGCAATCTGCAGGACTTCCGCTTCAAAGTCTGTCTCCTGCCAGACTAAAAAGCCGACAAGCCGATTCTCATCTTCTGCCAGCGCACAACTGTTCACATCCGAATGCAGAACCTCTTCCAATTGACCCACAGTCCAAGGGCTGACCTCATAGACTGCAAGCAAGAGCTGTTCCAGCTCTTCTGGCAGAACTGCCGCGTCCACATCCGAGTTAGCGCTCCATTTTCTCATCTCAATCATAGGCGCTGAATGTAAGAATCGCTGGATTCCTGATGGGTCTTGAGCCAATTTTCCTCAGCCTCTACCCGCTTGAGGTAGTTAGGGACAAAATCATGAATAGACTGGGCTGGCAGATCTAAACCGAGACGACCAATAGCTGCTGCGTCTGGTAAGGTCGGCTGAATGGCAGCCTGAGGAAGAGCCGCTTCAATCTGCTCCGTAAAAGCTGCCGTTTCTCCGACAAAGGTGACTGATTGGTTAGCAGCGCCAGCCATTTCCAAAACCTCTGCCAAAGGCAGATGGGCTTCCGGCCGTACAGCCTGACCAGACTGGTAAAAGCCTGCATAGACATTATTGCGGCGGGCATCCATGATGGGAATGACCAAGCCTTCTACCTGCTCTGGGACTAAAGCCAGCAGACTAGACACACCGACCAGCTCAATCTTGAGGGTATGCGCCAGAGTCTTGGCTGTCGCCACCGCAATTCTCAGACCTGTGTAACTTCCTGGACCCTGCGCAACAGCGATACGATCCAAATCCGTCGGTTTCATGTCCAGACTATTCATCAGAAAATCGATAGCTGGCATAAGGGTAATGCTATGGTTTTTCTTTATATTTAAAGTCATCTGCGCCAGCAAGGTCTCGTCCTCTAAAA
>NZ_CAURVL010000032.1:0-20287 GCF_963528215.1 uncultured Streptococcus sp. | reverse complement strand
AATCTCCTCATGCGCTTTTACAATGTAGACAGTGGTCTTATTTCGCTAGACGGTATTCCCATCAGTCATTATACTAGAGCCTCTTATCGTCAGCAGTTCGGTATGGTACTACAAGAGACTTGGCTCAAGACTGCGACTATACACGACAACATAGCTTTTGGCCGGCCAGACGCCAGCCGAGAAGAGGTTATTGCAGCTGCCAAGGCGGCCAATGCTCATTTCTTTATCCAGCAGCTGCCTCAGGGGTACGACACCTACCTAGCGGATGCTGGGGACTCCCTTTCTCAAGGTCAGCGGCAGCTCTTGACCATTGCCCGTGTCTTCCTGGCTGTTCCTAAAATCCTAATCTTGGATGAGGCGACTTCCTCCATTGATACTCGGACAGAAGTCTTGATTCAGGAGGCTTTCAGCAAGCTCATGGTGGGACGAACTAGCTTTATCATCGCCCATCGCCTGTCTACTATTCAAAATGCTGACATCATCCTCGTCATGATAGATGGTGATATCGTCGAACAGGGTAATCATCAGGAACTCATGGCAGCCAGAGGTGTTTATTACCAAATGCAGACGGCGCAGGAGTAGAAGGTGAGCTTTATTAAAGCTCACAGGTTGATGCTAAACAAAACTAAAAGAGTTGGAAATTCCAACTCTTTTTGTTTATATAGTACTATGAAACAATAAAATAAATATTCTCATTGTCTATACATACATCTGATGTATGGTTGTAAATTTGGTTCAGTTCATTGAGCCTATCAATAAAAACAGATGTTTTAGCATTTTCTAATTTTTTGAATGATTTAATTATATCTTTTTCCATTTTCTTTGCGCTTTTATTTAGCTCTTCTCCGCCGTCTTGGAGAAATTCATCTACAGGGCCGTCCTTGATAAAAGGAATATTTCCTAAGAAACTGCCTATTGCTTTGCTTGCTTCTCCTACACCTTTCAATACATTGGATTCAATAGAGGATTCGCTCATTTTTTCTAAATAATTTAGACATTTTGTAAACATGGCAGAATAGGCAGAAGAAAGTTTTTCGATTTCTTCTTTGATAGATAATATATTTTTTTCAGCTAAATTTCCACTGAGCATAATTTCGATATAAGATGCCAGTGAATAGGTGTATAGAGATAAGCTGTAGTATTTAAATTTCTTACTAATTTTTTTCTTAGCTGATGAAACTTCTGATTGGATTATAAGAAGAGGGTTAGACTTTAAATCTTCTTCTAATTTCTTTTGGTAGGAAGTCATTTGCTGTCTCGCACTTCTCTGAATATCCATTACCATTTTATGGCTGCTGGAGACGAAGTGGCTATTGTCCCAATTATGCTTATATTTCCTAATTAAATCCATCAATGTCTCGGCATCGGCTTCAATTGAAGACTCTTTTTCGGTTTCTAAAAATGATAAAATTTGTTTCTCAAGTTCAACAATATTGTCTAATCTTTTCTCAACAGAATATAAGAGTGCAGCGACAATGATAACTTGTGGTTGAATCATCAATCCTTCATTTGCAAGTTCACTTATTTCTTGAAGTTGGACAAATTTCGAGCCTCCATCCGCTTTTCGCAGGGCTCCCCAGTAGTTACCATTTTTTGCCTTTTTTAAGGTATCGCCAGCAGCTTTATTAACAATGCGATAGGCTTTTTCGCCATTATTTCCTTGGACAACTTTTGTCAAATTAGGGATAAGAGAAGCTACAGTAGTTCCTAATTCTGACAACTCAATAATTGGTATCTTCATTGTAGTTGGTTGTTCAATTTCAGAACGAGTTTGTAAAAGTATCTGATCTGTGAGTTCAACGAATTGGGTTTGTTCGTTAAAAATCTCTTTTTTGTTAAGTGTGTTTTCAGCAGCAATATTTATGATATCTCCCATGTTTAAAACCTGAACTTTCTATGAAACTATCTTCATTATAAAGGAAGTGACCATAAGTAGTCAATAAAGACAATGAAGAAAATTTTTGAATTACTTTTCAAATTCAACATCTTCCAACCCTGTCTCTGTCAGTCTATAAATCTTCTGGCAGACTTCTTTGAGAAATATCCGGTCATGGGAGACAGCGATAATGGCGCCAGGATAGGTCGCTAAAAGCTGGCGAACCTGGGGCTGAGATGTGGGAGAAAAGTTGCGGGTTGGTTCGTCCAGAAGGAGGACATTGGGGCGGTCTAGGACTAGTTTGAGCAGGAGGAGCTTGGCTTTTTGGCCACCGGAAAGCTGCCCAATCGGGTGGCGGGCCTCGTCGCGAGTGAACTGGAGACTGGCTAGATGCGTCAGGATTTTCTCCTCCTGGGACTTGTCGCCAGAGGGAGCCAGAAAATCCAAAGGGCTGCTCTCATCAGCCAGCAAGTCACCATAATGCTGGGGCATGTAGCCTACTCGCATGTCTGTCTGCTCACGCAGGATCTTCCATATTTCCTTAAGCAGAGTAGATTTGCCTGCACCATTAGCACCAATCAGTCCGATTTTTTCCTGGCCGCAGACTTCCAGAGTCAGGTTCTTCGCCAGTTGTCGTTCGTTTGTTTTCAGTTTCATTCCTTCTAATTTCAGGATTCTTTTGGTCAATGGCAGAGCTTCTATGTCTGAGAAGTGAAGGCTGATGACATCTTCCTGTGTCGGGATTTCGGTCATTTCAGCACCTGCCTTTTCAAATCGTTTGCCCTGTGAGAGAACATTTTTCATTTTCTTAGCCACCAGTCGACCTGCAGTAGCGTCATGGGTGTTTCGTAAAGTATGCTCTACACTCTGCTTAACCCGTCGGTGTTTTTCCACGGTCTTGGCGTGTTCTTCCCGCTCTTTCCGTGCCAATTGACCTTGTTTTTCAAAGGCCTCCTGACGCTGATGGCGGTAATTTTCATAGTCCAGACTCTTGACACTGGTTCTAGCTTCCTGCTTCTTTTTGATTCGCTCCAGATGAACAATCTTGGTCGCGGCTTGAGCGAGGAAGTGTTCGTCGTGAGAGACGAAAAGGACAGTTTGCTGGCTGTGGCTGATAAAGTTTTCCAGCCAAGTCAGAGTTTCAAGATCAAGGTCATTAGAGGGCTCGTCAAGAAAGAGAATGTCCCAATCACTGGCTAGTTTCTTGATGAGCTGAACTTTAAGCTTTTCTCCTCCAGATAGGCTAGAGAGCTGCTGCTGACTGGCAAAACGCTGGCTGTCAAAGTTGAGCTCTCCAGCATAGCGGTAGAGCTTAGCATAGTCCAGCTCGGTCTCAAAATCAGCAAAGAAATAGTCATTGAGCGTCAGTTGGGCATCCTCTGAAGGTAGCTGCTGGGGCAGGTAGACAGCAGGAGTATAGGACTTATCAATCTGTCCGCTGTAGCTGACATAGGAGCTGACCAGTCGCTCGTCTAGCAGGAGCTTGAGTAGGGTGGACTTGCCATTGCCCTCCTCACCGATAATAGCGACCTTGTCTCCTTGATTGACAGTCAGTGACAAATCTTTGACTAACTCTTTCAGGTCTTTTAGGTGGGTGATTGTTAGATTTTTTATTTGAAGCATAGATGTCTCCTTCGTTTTATAACACAAAATACAGCCCTGCTTTATTTAGCAGAGCTGTTTTTAATTGCACAAAGCAGACACAGGAGTGTCTAAGTAGGATTATTCGTCTATAGGCTTCCAGCTTACACTGTCATAGGAGCGACAGGATTAATCTAAAGATAAGCAAATAAAAGCTAGAAAGTACAAAAAAATGAACATCCCGCGGATATGCAGAAACATGACAAAATCTACTAAATAAAGTTTCCTTTAAAAAATAGACTTAATTTTTCATGTCTCCGTGTACCTCCGAAATAGTTCTGCTTTAAGTCTAACAGAAGAAAGTAAATTCGTCAAGCGCTTTCAAATAAATAAAAATTTTTAAAAGATTTTTGGAGCAAATTTTTATAAACTCTCTAAGAATATTGATTTCAAGGCTTTTAAGCTGATTTTGATATATAATTTTTTAATTATATAAAAATTTGACATATACCAGAAAAATATATATAATCATCTTGTATATAAAAATTATATATATAAAATGATTATACAAATAGGCCTAAAATTTGTAAAAGATAAGAAGAGCTGGAATGGGATAGATTTCAGTCGTCATTTTAAATTGTATCTAAGGAGTAAGAAACCATGCCAAAAACGTTATTCCTCTGGCTTTTGACAGTCCTAAGCTTAGGGCTAGTAAAAACGCCTCAAGCTAAGACGATGGAGCAATCTTTGAAGTCTAACACGGCGGCCATTGAGATTAGCCAAAAAATTCAGGACCATGTCAAGAAAGATGGAGCGACAAGGGTGGCTGTAGAAGCAGTGACTTTTGATTAGATGATGCAAATCATTGCTTAAGAAAGGAGAAAGCTATGTTAAGAATTTTTATCCGAATGGTATACAGAAGTATCGCCTATGCGATTGTTGAAGCTAAATAGAAAGGAAATATCATGAAAAAATCATTTATTCTAATTCTTCTAACGATTATAACTCTAGGACTCTTCCGACCAATTACAGCCTTGGCTGAAGAACAGAAGCTGCCGTCTGGTACGGACCGTGACAAAATCGGTCAGAAAATCCAAGACTTTGTCAAGGAACATGAAAAAACAACAGCTGGTTTGGCGACGACGGTCTTTGATAAGGATGGCACCATCTACAAAGGAAACTTTGGCTATATGAACAAGGAAAAGAAAGTCAAAACGGATGATAGCAGCGTTTTTGAATGGGGATCGGTTACCAAGCTGACGGTTTGGGTCTCCGTCATGCAGCTCTGGGAAGAGGGAAAGATTGACCTAGAGGAAGACATCCGCACCTATCTGCCAGAGGGATTTATGAAGACTTTGCGCTACGAAAAGCCCGTCACTATGACAGACCTCATGAACCATCAGGCCGGCTTTGGCGAGTCTACCCACGCCTACAAGGAAGATAAGGGCTTGTCTATCGAGGAGATTCTGGCAGTTAATCAGCCAGAACAGTCTTACGAACCAGGCACCATGACAGCCTACTCAAACTTTTCTGCCGGTCTGGCAGCCTACATCGTCGAGCGAATCTCTGGTCAGGACTTCTCAGCCTATGTCCATGAACATATCTTCCAACCACTAGGAATGAAAGACACAGCTCTATCAGCCGACTTTAAGGAAAATCCAAAGATTTACCAGAAGCGGATGGAGCAAATCTCTTATCGGGCGGACGGGACATCTATGGGAACTAGCTATTATCATTTAGGACTTTACCCAGCAGGGAATGCCGTTTCCACTTTGGCTGACTTCCAGAAGTTTGCCCAAGCGCTTTTGAAGAAAGAAAAGCTCTTCAAGCATGCTGAGACTTGGACAACTCTCTACACAGCAACATCGAATTATCCAGGAACGGATATGCCGCTCAATATGCACGGTTTTTGGACACAAGAGTACGGCACGACGCTTGTTGGCCATGGAGGAAACTCGACTGGCTACTCATCTTATATTCTGTTGGACTTGAAAAATGGTATAGGTATGACCATTATGACGAATCAAGATCATGAGTTGGTTTATAACTATGAAATGCCAGCCTTGGTTTTTGGACCTAAGAAAAAGACGGACTCAGCCACCTTTGACAAATTCCAGTCTGGCAATTACCGATCTGCTCGCTACTTTGCAAGTGGTCCTATGTCTATCTCCAGAACTTTGCTTTACACTCAGTTTGTCAAGAAATCTAAGGATAATCCGCTTTTGAGTCAGAATTTTTCAGTAGTCAGCGGTAGTGGAAACGAGACTAAAGTAACAGCTTCCTACGGGGATAACTTCAGAGTCAAGGATAGCGAGTTCTTTACAGACTGGGCTCTGCTTATTTCGGCAGCAGTCGGAATTGTTTTCAGTATCATTCTCTTTTTGGCACGAGGCGGACTGGATCTCTTCCGCTTGGTCTTCAAAAAAGGTCAATCTAAAACACCAAAACCTCTTCGTATCTGGACTTATCTAACTTCCTTGGCTGGAGTAGGTGTGGCTATAAACTTCCTCCTCCTCTTCAACACATTTGCTACCGACGATCTGAGCTTTCTAGCTAGCTGGCGTTACATTGTCTTTGCTGGTCTGGGATTGATTCTGGCTGGCTGTGCAGTCTTCCCACTTCTGACCAAGGCAAGAAAAGGGCTGAGTAAGAGCCGACTCTACCTGACTGTCTTGACTAGTCTGTCAGCTCTAGCTATCGTTGTCAATATTCTCTATTGGTCACTTTATCAGTGGTGGGGTCTGTAATAAGCGCAGCTCCATTGCACAAAGGAGTCTCTCATGAAAAAATCTATTTTAATCATTCTTTTAACCATTTTGACGCTAGGAATCTTCCGACCGAGCGCTGCTTTAGCTGACTCGCAGAAGTTGCCGTCTGGCACAGATCGCAGCCAAATTGGTCAGAAAATCCAAGACTTTGTCAAGGAACATGAAAAGACAACGGCCGGTATGGCAACAGCAGTCTTTGATAAAAACGGAACCATCTACAAGGGAAATTTTGGCTATGTGGACAAGGAAAACAAAGTCAAAGTTGACGATGACAGTGTTTTTGAATGGGCTTCAATCACTAAACTGACGGTCTGGGTGTCGGTCATGCAGCTCTGGGAAGAGGGCAAAATCGACCTAGAAGCAGACATCAAAACTTATCTGCCAGAAGGCTTTCTCCGCAATCTTCGCTACGATAAGCCTATCACCATGCTGGATCTGATGAACCATCAGGCTGGCTTTGATGAAATGCCACTCTACAAAAAAGGAGATAAGAGCGACTTGGAAGAGCAGTTCCGCGATTACCAGCCTATTCAGTCCTTTGAGCCGGGTACGACGACATCATACTCTAACTTCAGCACGGCTTTGGCATCTTATATCGTGGAGCGGATATCTGGGCAGAAGTATGCAGACTATGTCCATGAGCATGTTTTTGAGCCGCTGGAGATGGATCGGACTGCTATCTTGCCTGACTTATCGGACAACGCTTATGTACAGGAAAAGCGCAAGGAGGATAAGGGCTATGATGACCAAGGTAAGCTCTTGGGAGATACACCATTTAAGCTCTGGATGTACCCAGTCGGAGGGGCTGTGGGGACTCTAGGAGACCTGCAGACATTCGCCCAGGCCTTGCTAGAACGTAAGACGCTCTTTCATCATCCAGAAACTTGGACCGAGCTTTACTCAACAACCTCTACCCACCCTGATACGGATATTGTTCGTAATGCTCATGGCTTTTGGGCCAGTCACTACGGTGTTACCTTGCTGGGACACAGTGGTAATGCTGATGGCTTTTCTAGCTATCTTTACTTGGATCTGAAAAATGGCATCGGCCAAGTCATCTTAACCAATCAACTGTATGAACAAGTTTACAATGTTCAAATGCCGGAGCTGATATTTGGCAAGATGCAGACTGTCAGCGAAGCTACTAAAAAGCAGTTCAAGCCCGGCTCTTACCACTATCTGAGAAGCTATAATAGGGGGCCACTGTCCTTCATGCTCATGATTCCCGGGGCTATCCAAAAGATCAACAAAGTATCAGATCAGCCAGATCTGCTGAGCACTTTCTGGACTATTGACCGAAGCCAAGGTGCTGACCGCCTCGAATTTGGTGTCCTTAATGCAGAAAGGATTTCCGATTCAGTTCTCTTTAGGCATTATCTAGTCGTGTTTCTCGGAGGTCTGGCACTCGTGTTTGCTCTGGGAAATGTCTTGATTAGTTTTCTGATTGGCAGTTTCCGTCTCATCCTGCGTAAAGCAAAAAGTTCGGCTCCTCGCTCTTGGAAGGTCTGGAATTGCCTGACCTCTCTAGGAATGCTGCTGTTTGCTGGAAATCTCATTCTGCTTTTACTGGCTGCCATGACTCAGGATTACTCAATTGTTCAATCTTGGCGCTATATGGTATTTGCAGGTCTGGGCCTATTCTTAGCAGGTTGTGCAGTTTTTCCGCTCTTCAGCAAGGCTCGAAAGGAGCTCGGAAAAGGCCGCCTCTTCCTGACAGTTCTGACTAGTCTATCCGCCCTGGCCATAGTCGTTAATATCCTCTACTGGTCGCTTTATCAGTGGTGGGTGATGTGATATAAGTTGCTTGCCTTCCTTTGGGAAGGCGGGCTTTGTCTGTGTAATTCTGCAAAGGAGAATCGCATGAAAAAAACATTTATTTTCACACTTCTAACTATTTTGACATTGGGGCTTTTTCGCCCAGCCACTGCGCTAGCTGAAGAGCAGAAGTTGCCGTCTGGTACGGAACGAGACAAAATTGGTCAGAAGATCCAAGACTATGTCAAAGAGAACGAAAAGACAACAGCCGGCATGGCGACAGCTGTCTTTGACAAAGACGGCACTATCTATCAAGGAAACTTCGGCTATATGAACAAGGAAAAAGGCATCAAGGCCGATGATGACAGCGTTTTTGAATGGGGTTCCGTGACTAAGCTGACCGTATGGGTCTCCGTTATGCAGCTCTGGGAGCAAGGTAAGATTAACCTAGAAGAAGATATTCGCGCCTATCTGCCAAAGGACTTTCTTAGAAATCTCCGGTATGACAAGCCCATTAGCATGCTAGATCTGATGAACCATCGGTCTGGATTTGATGAAGCCCCTCTCTATATGCAAGGGGGCAAGAGTTTAGAGGATTTGCTACTCAAATATCAGCCGGCTCAGTCCTTTGAGCCGGGTACAACGACAGCTTATTCCAATTACAGTACTGGGTTGGCTGCCTACATTGTGGAACGAATTTCTGGGCAATCCTTTGTTGATTATGCCCATGAACATATCTTCCAGCCTCTGGGCATGGAGAGAACGGCCATAGCTCAAGACTTGTCTGACAATGCTTATGTCCAAGCCAAGCGCAAGGAAGTAAAAGGATATGCGACAGATGGCAGCCTGTTAGGCGATGCACTTTATGAAGTCGGCCTGTATCCAGTTGGTCGGGCAACAGGAACATTGAGTGATTTGCAAAAATTTGCTCAGGCCCTGCTAAGTCGAAAAACTCTCTTTGCTCGGTCGGAGACTTGGGACAAACTATACACTGGCACTTCGTATTATCCTGGTACAGATATCGTTCGTAATGCTCATGGCTTCTGGGCTAGTGAATTTGCCGTTACAGTGCTAGGACACGGCGGTAATACAAATGGTTTTTCCGGCTTTCTTCGGCTGGATCTGAAGAATGGTATCGGGCAGGTAATCATGACCAATCAAGGCTTGGAAGAAATTTATAATGGTGGCATGCCAGAATTGATTTTCGGAAAACGTCCGACAGCCAGTGCAGAAACTCAGAAAAAGTTCGAACCAGGCTATTATCAAATTCTTCGGAATTTTAACCAAGGTCCGCTCTCTTTGTACCAGCTCTTTCCAGGTAATATGCTTCATATGAAGAAGCCGTCCTCGGAGCGAATGGATCATTTGTTTTGGACTATTTATAAAAGTGGAAATGGCAAAACGAGAATTGCTACTCCAGTCAGTGATTTGGAGAGACTCCCTGACTGGGAAATCTGGACTAAGTTTGGGTTGATTGCTTTGGCTGCTCTTAGTCTTGTTTATGCTTTGGTCAATCTACTTGTGCGGCTTGCGCTGGTCCTTTATCGACTGGCCTTTGGCAAGGTGAAAAGCAAGCAAAATCGAGCTTGGAAATGGTGGCACATTTTAACAACTGCAGGAGTAGTGACCGTAGCTTGCAATTTACTGTTGCTCCTGCTTAGCTCCAACGCTACGGATCTCAGTATCATCTCTCAGTGGCGTTATATGGTCTTTGCAGGACTAGGCCTACTTTTAGCAGGATGTGCGGTTTATCCGCTCTTTAGCAAGGCTCGAAAGGAGCTCGGAAAAGGTCACTGCTTCCTGACAGTTCTAACTAGCCTATCCGCCCTGGCTATTGTTGCCAATATTCTCTACTGGTCGCTTTACCAGTGGTGGGTGGTGTAGTTTAAAAATTTTGAAACAAGAAAAGAGCCGGCATATAAGCTGGCTCTTCGTTTGGTTTTATACATTCAGTACCTTGTCCAAGAAGTCTTTAAGACGTGGATGCTGTGGATTGTCAAAGATTTGGTCAGGCTTGCCGTCTTCTAGGAATTCACCATCAGCGGTAAAGATAACGCGGTTGGCCACCTGACGGGCAAAGCCCATCTCATGAGTCACAATCAGCATGGTCATACCTTGCTGGGCCAGATCCTTCATAACATTGAGAACGTCGCCGACCATTTCAGGGTCAAGGGCAGAAGTTGGCTCATCAAAGAGCATGATGTCTGGATTCATGGCCAGACCGCGAGCAATTGCCACCCGCTGCTTTTGACCGCCGGACAGACTGTCTGGACTGGCATCAGCCTTATCAGCCAAGCCGACCTTTTCCAAGAGCTCCATCCCCAGTTTGTTTGCTTCGTCTTGGGTCAAGCGCTTGTGCTCAACAGGAGCAAAGGTGATGTTTTCCAGAACGGTCATGTGCGGGAAGAGGTTGAAGTGCTGGAAGACCATACCGATATTTTCTCGAACCAGATCCACATCCGTCTTCTTGTCCGTCAGATCAAAGCCATCAACCGTGATGGTTCCGCTGGTGACTTCCTCTAGCAGGTTGAGACTGCGCAGGAAGGTTGACTTACCAGAACCAGAAGGACCGATGATGCAGACCACATCTCCCTCGTAGAATTTAGCAGTAATACCCTTTAGGACTTCGTTTTCCCCGTAATATTTATGAAGATCGTTCACATCGATTTTTAATTTTGCCATTACTTAATCCTCTTTTCTAAGCGTTTTGCCAAGCGGGTCAAGAGTGTGATAATGATGAGATAGAGCACGGCTAGGATAGCATACATGCGGAAACTCTGATAGTTGCGGGCGATGATGTCCTTACCAGTTTTGAAGAGCTCGGCCAGTCCAATAGCTGAGACAATCGTTGTATCCTTGAGTGCGATGACAAACTGATTGACAAAGTTTGGCAGCATAATCTTGGTTGCCTGTGGCAGGATAATCTTGCGCATGGTCTTGGAGTAGGAAATCCCCAAGCTGCGGCTGGCTTCCATCTGTCCAACTGGAACTGCCTGAATACCGCCGCGGACAATTTCTGCGATATAGGCGCCGGCATTGAGAGAGAGGGCAATGGTTCCTGCAACGAAAGCATTGATTGGGCTTTGTTGACCAGTCATGGATTCGATTAAGTTAGGAATGCCCCAGAAGATAAAGGCAGCCACAATCATCAGTGGAATACCACGAATGACATCGACAAAGATTTCTGCAATCCAGCGTAGCGGTTTATAAGGGCTGACGCTGAACATACCAAAGATAATCCCGATGACCATAGCAATCGCAAATGAAATCAGGGCCAAGGCAATCGTCACTCCCAGACCTTTAAGAAGTTCTTGGTAGTTGTTTTGCAGCAAGCCCCAAATAGTGGACTCATCTACAGTGGATTCCTTTTCTTCGCTAGCCAGATACTTGTCTAAAATCTCTTGGTATTTGCCACTTTCTTTGAGGTTGGCCAGTCCATTGTTAAACATCTCAATCAGCTCAGGATTGCTGCCTTTTTTGACTGCGAAAGCGACTTGGCCGCTTGGTGTCCCTTCAATAGGTGTTTTAAGTTTCTTACCTTGTTTGATAGCGTATTTGACAACGGGCTCATCATCCATCACAGCTGCGACGGAGCCAGTATTAAGGCTGTCGTACATGGAAGCTGCATCTGAGAATGTTTTGATAGAGTAGCCGTACTTGCTCTTGTTTTCCTCAAGGAAAGTCTGAGAAGCGGTACCAGTTTTGACACCGACTGTCTTGCCTTTGAGTTCCTCGTAGGACTTGATATTGCTGCTGTCCTTGACTGCCAAGATAGAGTTGGCTGTGTAGTAAGGATCGGAATAGTCAAAAGTTTTCTTGCGGGCATCTGTGACAGACATGCCGGCGATGATTCCGTCAGCCTGACCAGTCTGAACGCTATTGATAGCTGCATCAAAGCCAGGATTGGTTACTTCCACAGTAAAGCCTTGGTCTTTGGCAATAGCCTTAATCAGCTCCATGTCAATCCCAGTGTATTGGTTGCTGTCATCTTGGAAGACAAAAGGGGCAAAAGATGAGTCACTGGCAATAATGTATTTGTCTTTTGTAGGAGTAGCTTTTTGACCGGCAGGAGTAGAAGTCTCTGGGACGGCGGAGTCAGAGCTGCCTTTAGAAGCCGTCCATTTATTGATGATTTCATCCAGACTGCCGTCTTCCTTCATCTGCGCCAAAGCTTCGTTAAACTCAGTAACTAAGTGCTCGTGCTTGCTGCCTTTTTTGACACCGAAAGCAAAGCTTCCAACAGCCTCACCCTTCATAGAAATTTTCAGGTTTTGGCCTTGATTGATGGCATACTCAATGACCGGCTGATCGTCCATCACTGCATCGACATCACCAGCAGAAAGGCTATTATACATCAAGTCACCCGTGTCAAAGGTTTTGAGAGTGAAGCCGTACTTATCCTTGTTTTTCTCAAGGAAGCGTTGGGCAGCTGTTCCAGTTTTGACACCGACTTTCTTTCCTTTCAGCTGTTCATATTTGCTGATGGTATTTGCCTTTGTCGTCGCGATAACGACCTTAGTGTCGTAGTAGGTATCAGACATGGTAAAGACTTTTTCACGCTCGCTTGTCTTGGTCATACCAGCCATGATGGCATCCGCCTGGCCAGCTTGGATCGCATTGACGGCTGCATCGAAGCCTGGGAAGCTCATGTCAATGTCCCAACCCTTGATTTCTGCGACCTTGTTGATGATATCAACGTCAATCCCCTTGTAAGTCTGATCAGAATCTTTAAATTCAAATGGTGCGTAAGCAGTATCGGACACGATTTTGACCGTATCTGCCTGGGCTGTTGCCCCTAACGCAAAAAATGGAAATAATGTTAGCAAGACTGCTAAGAATTTTTTCTTCATTTTCTTCCTCCTTTTTAGCATTCTAGCATTATAGCAAAAAAACACTGATTAGGCAAATTTCTCCTGGTTTTATGTTAGGTTTTCTGACATATAAACTCTGAATTTTTTGTAAGAAGAACCGTAACTTTTCTTTGTACTTAAAGCAAAGTTTGCTATACTTGAAATAAATGAAAGCAAGGATAGAATGAGGTTCTTATGAAAAAATCACGTATCTTGGACGGAGTCAATCAAGCTCGCTTTGTTCCGCCTTATATTTTGTCTCTTTTACTGGCAGTTGTTTTCGTGCAAGGGGGTCAGCAGTTAGCTTATTGGGCTTTGGAGCCGATTTCGGCTGTGCTTAGTCTTATGCTAGGTTTCTTGGGGCAAGGTGGATTCTTTGAAATCTTTTTCAATTTTGCCCTGCCTTTTCTCTTATTCGGCTTTGTATTTATGATACTGGCTCTATTTCTCTGGGTACGCTGGGCTGAAGGACGTCCGCTCGCGACTCTGGGCTTTGTCAAAAAAGGAAGTTTAGTAGAGCTAGTCAAAGGATTGGCAGTAGGTTTTCTCCTCTTTAGTCTAGTCGCTCTGCTTATGCTGTTGAGCGGAGCTGGCTCTTTTGAATGGGGACAGCTGACACTGGAACCTTTCCTCTATATCCTGATCTTGCTTCCGCTCTGGATGGTTCAGGGCGGAGCAGAAGAGCTAGTGACAAGGGCTTGGCTGCTGCCAGTTGCTGTCAAAAAGACCAACCTCCCCATCGGTTTGCTGACTTCAAGCCTGCTCTTTGCCCTCTTGCACCTAGGCAATCCAGATATTGGTATTCTTTCCATTCTTAACATTGCCTTATTCGGGCTCTTTGCAAGTCTCTATCTGCTCCGGACGGACAATGTCTGGGGGATTATAGGACTTCATACTGCTTGGAACTTTACCCAAGGAAATATCTATGGTTTCAGCGTTAGTGTTACTGGCGTTGACGCGGCAGTCCTGAACTTTATCCCTAAGTCGGAATGGAGCTGGCTGACTGGTGGAGCTTTCGGCGCTGAAGCTTCTATTTTCAGCTCGCTCATTCTCTTGCTGGCCGTTTTTTACTTGCTTTTCAATATGAAAAAAGATGGCAGTTTGACAGGGTTAGTAGGGAAGACACAATAACTGTGCGAACGGTTCTCTTTTGCTCATCCTAAAATAATATGCTATAATAAATTAAAATGAGGAAAGGAATAATTATATGTTTAAATCTCGTATGTTGGATGCTATCAAGCAATCGCGCTATATTCCGCCGATTTGGTTAGCTATCTTGATTGCTATTGGTTTTGTTTATGGAGGAGGAATTTTAAGTTTTGTCGGAATGTTACCAATTGGTATCATTGTCGGACTCTTGTTTGGCTTTGCAGATCCGACGATTAATCGGACAGAAGCAATGGCAGCCATTAGTCACTATACGGTCTTTTTTCAGCTAGCTGGTTTCTTCTTTATCGCCCTAGCAGTTTTCCTCTGGGTTCGATATCGTGAGAAGCGTCCTTTTTCTAGTCTGGGATTTTATAAACAAGACTGGTTCAAAAATCTCCTTAAAGGCTTCCTTATTGGAGCCGTTCAGTTTTCACTGGTTGTTGTCTTGCTCTTGGTAACGGGGACAGGCAGTCTGAAATTAGGTCAGCTTAACTTGCAGTCTTTGATTTTTGTCCTAGCTATTATTCCTTTCTGGATTCTCCAAGGTGGGACAGAAGAGCTAGTGACGCGTGGTTGGCTTTTTCCAGCAGTTAGTGCTAAGTCAAATATCTTCATTGGTATCTTGATTTCTAGTGCTCTATTCGGGGCACTGCACCTCTTTAACCCTGGTGTGACCGTTCTTTCTATTGTCAATATCATACTAGACGGTATCTTTGCTTGTTTCCTTATGCTCAAGTATGACAATATGTGGGTGCTGGCTGGTATGCACGGCGCTTGGAATTTTGTGCAAGGAAATATCTATGGTATTCAGGTCAGTGGCCAAGGAGCATCTACCTCAATCTTGAGTTATAGCTCGCAATCTTCTGTGGATTTATTGTCCGGTGGAGCCTTTGGTGCTGAAGGATCTATTTTTGCTAGTATCGTCCTGATTGGCTGCATTGCTTATCTTTACTGGTCACTCAAAAAAGAAAATCGCCTGCCTCAAGCGCTGATCTTTAAGAAATAATCATTTCGCCCAGTTTAGCTGGGCATTTTTTATGTCTTTTAACGAGATGCGTGACAAGGGATATAAGATGGTAGAAGTATGAGCCTCTTAGTTATACCCGAATCCAGAGAAAATAGGGCAAATATGGTAAAATGATAGAAGCACAATTTAAGGAATAAAAGATGATTAACAGAATAACAGATAATAAATTTGAATTGGTTTCCAAGTACGAGCCTTCAGGTGACCAGCCTCAAGCTATCGAGCAGCTGGTGGATAACATCGAGGGGGGCGAGAAAGCCCAAATTCTCATGGGGGCGACGGGTACCGGTAAGACCTATACCATGAGTCAGGTTATCGCTCAGGTCAACAAGCCGACTCTGGTTATCGCCCATAATAAAACGCTGGCCGGCCAGCTTTATGGTGAGTTCAAGGAGTTCTTTCCCAATAACGCTGTGGAATATTTCGTTTCCTACTATGATTATTACCAGCCTGAGGCCTATGTGCCTTCCAGCGATACTTATATCGAAAAGGATAGCTCGGTCAATGACGAGATTGATAAGCTCCGTCACTCAGCGACATCAGCCCTCTTGGAGCGCAATGACGTAATTGTCGTGGCTTCGGTCTCTTGTATCTACGGTCTGGGTTCGCCTAAGGAATACTCCGATAGCGTGGTTAGTCTGCGTCCAGGCCTAGAGATTTCCCGTGATAAGCTGCTAAATGATTTGGTAGATATCCAGTTTGAGCGTAATGACATTGACTTTCAGCGGGGGAAATTCCGGGTTCGTGGCGATGTGGTGGAGATTTTCCCAGCTTCCCGGGATGAGCATGCCTTTCGGGTAGAGTTTTTCGGAGATGAAATTGACCGGATTCGTGAGGTTGAAGCCTTGACCGGTCGAGTCTTGGGCGAGGTGGACCATTTGGCCATCTTCCCAGCCACTCACTTCGTAACCAATGAAGACCACATGGAAGTAGCCATTGCCAAGATTCAGGCCGAGCTGGAGGAGCAGCTGGCTATCTTTGAGAAGGAAGGCAAGCTTCTGGAAGCCCAGCGCTTGAAGCAGCGCACGGAGTACGATATCGAAATGCTGCGTGAAATGGGCTATACAAACGGCGTTGAGAACTATTCTCGCCACATGGATGGTCGAAGCGAAGGAGAGCCGCCTTATACCCTTCTGGACTTTTTCCCTGATGACTTCTTGATTATGATTGATGAGAGTCACATGACCATGGGACAGATTCGGGGTATGTACAATGGCGACCGCTCTCGTAAGGAGATGCTGGTTAATTATGGTTTCCGTCTGCCGTCTGCCTTGGACAATCGTCCGCTGCGCCGGGAGGAGTTCGAGAGCCATGTTCACCAGATTGTCTATGTATCGGCTACGCCGGGCGACTATGAAAATGAACAGACGGATACTGTTATCGAGCAGATTATCCGGCCGACAGGGCTTCTGGATCCAGAGGTGGAAGTCCGTCCAACCATGGGGCAGATTGATGACCTTTTGGGAGAAATTAATGCCCGTGTCGAAAAGAATGAGCGGACCTTTATCACAACTCTGACTAAGAAGATGGCGGAAGATTTGACGGACTACTTCAAGGAAATGGGTGTCAAGGTCAAGTACATGCACTCAGATATCAAGACCTTGGAGCGGACCGAGATTATCCGTGATTTGCGCTTGGGTGTCTTTGACGTTCTGGTTGGGATTAACCTGCTGCGCGAGGGAATCGACGTTCCCGAGGTTAGTCTGGTGGCAATTCTTGATGCGGACAAGGAAGGTTTTCTGCGCAATGAACGTGGTCTGATCCAGACCATTGGCCGGGCAGCCCGCAACAGCGAGGGGCATGTGATTATGTATGCGGACACTATGACCCAGTCCATGCAGCGCGCTATTGATGAAACTGCCCGCCGTCGGGCAATCCAGATGGCGTATAATGAAGAGCATGGCATTGTACCGCAGACCATCAAGAAAGAAATTCGCGACCTAATCAGTGTGACCAAGGCTGCTCTGCCAGACAAGGAAGAAACCGTCGAAATCGAAAGCCTCAACAAGCAAGAGCGCAAGGACATGATCAAGAAGCTAGAAGGTCAGATGCAAGAAGCTGCCGGACTTCTGGACTTCGAACTGGCTGCACAGATTCGCGATATGATTCTGGAAATAAAGGCGATGGATTGAGGGATATATGCAATAGTAATTTAAATAAATTCAGATAATCAAGGTTATGGCTAACATGTTTATGAAATCGTGATAATGAGAACTTATTTATGAATGAGCAGGAATTTATATTTGTTCAGAATTATAACTATTGTGCTATAATTGAGAATGTTGAGAAAAAATTTTAGAAAGTGAGATAATGATGTCTAATAAAACTTATGTGGTAGGGTTTGAAAAAGAGTTTGCCAATGAATTTAAGAATCAGTTATTAAAACAATATTCGGAAAAAAATGTGATACCAGAATGTAAACTGGGAAATTTTAGAACTGATTTCGCAATTATAAAAGAAGATACAAAAGAAATTATTGCCATTTTCGAATTAAAAATGAGTAAAGCGGACTCCTTTAACCAACAACAATTGTCTGGCTTCAATAGTAGAATTAAACAACTTATTCAGACTAATGGAATGGACGTCCCAGTTTATTATGTTTTAAAAAGCAATGAGGATCAAGTACCATTTACAGTTAATAGACTATTTCAAGAAGAAGATGATGAGCACAAGTCCAAATTTACTTTCAAAGAGACAGATTTACCATCTTATAAAGAATTGTTGGCACGAAATTCTGCAGCTTTAATCTATGAAAATGAGAGACAGAAGCAGGAGCAAAGAAAAAGTTTAAGAGAAGCTTTTGATAGCTTGAAATTCATAAGCCCAATTCTGTCAGTTACTATATTTGTAATATGGGTATGTAGTAAGTATATGAAAATTGAACTAACTTGGATAGATTTAGCATTTTTATTGACTAGTGCTATATTTACTGTATTTCCTTTTGTGAAAAAGATTGATATTGCACAATTAGGTTCAGTGGAGTTTAGAAGCGATGAAGAAAGATTGAAAGAGAAGTAATAGGATATCATCAGAGATAACTTACTATTTCAGCCTTACTGAATAGATAAAAGGAGCACACATGCGTTATGCACTTTTACTCCGCGGCATTAATGTTGGTGGGAAAAACAAAGTCGTTATGGCTGATTTGAAGAAAGATTTGGCTGGGTTGGGTTTTGAAAATCCAGTTTCCTACATCAATAGCGGCAATCTTTTCTTTGAGAGCGAGGAGCAGGAGGAGAGGATTCGGGAGATCTTGTCGGCTTATTTCAGTCGGTCTTACGATTTTCCGCTGCCTTTTGTCCTTGTCAGCTCTGCCATGCTTCAAAAAGAAATAGCCAATCTTCCTGCTTGGTGGCAGGATGAAACAGCTTTTCGGCGAGATGTTCTCTTTTATCTGCCGGAGACAGACAGGGAGAGTGTCCAAGAGCTGGCAGGCAGCTGGGCGAATGACAAGGAGCAGCTGCATTTCGGGCAGACAGCTTTCTTTTATAGCAATGCTGACCAAGCGGACTATCTCAAATCCAACTACCATAAGAAACTGCTCAAATCTAGTTTCTACAAACAACTAACCATCCGAAACGGCAAGACTTTCCAGAAGATTATGGAGTTGGTAAATGAAAAGTAAAGGAAAGAATGAAAAATGAAAATGAGTAGACAAATGAAGTACAAGACAAAAGAAAAGTCTTCTTGGACTAGGAGGTTTTCTCTTTGGATGGAAAGGCACCGAAGGATTGGTCAACTCCTGGATACGAGTGTGTTATTTGGATCTTTGTTTGTATCATTTCTTGCCGTCTCTTTCATTAGTTCTCCATTCCCAAACTTAAACTATCTTTCTCCCTTAAGCTTTAATCTTTTCTTTCTGCTCTTCTCAACCTATTGCCTTGTCTTTCATTCTGGAAGTGATAAACTTCAGAAATGGCGTTACTTTTCATGGGTTTTTATTGGGTTCAATGGTCTTCTTTTTCCCTTTCATCTCTTGGTAGGACTGAATTGGCTAGGACGTCGTAAGACAACGAATTTCCCACCCATAATTTCTATGGATCCAGCCTATGCCTGGTTTCCTATTGTAATTTATCTATTTTTCTTTTTCTTGGGGCTGGGCATTCTGCTTTTGGTTATACAGATAGAAAAGAGAAGAAGGAGGCGTAAATGGAACGAAAGATTAAGAGACAAAAGAAGGTCAAACTACAGAAGATCAAAATGAGAAAAATCCATAAAAAGTATTCTTTGATAGCTCAGATCCAATTGTGGCTGGAAAGACATTCAAAATTTGCTTCTTTTATGGATGGTGGCATAATATTATTCTCTATTTTTGCTATCATGTATGTGTTGTTCGGGACGTCACTTATCCCGAAACCATATCAAGAAATGTCCTATGTCTTCCCAATGATTATCAATTTTGTCTTTTTGGTGAATACACTCTATCAAGGTATTTTTAGAGATGGTTTTAAAAATAAGACTTCAGTACAAGGATTTTTACAACCCTTTCTATACATAAACGGACCTATTTTTCTCCTCCACTTAATGGTTGGGCTAAAAGGGAGAAACGTTAAAAAAATTCCTTCCCTATTATCTATCGATTATCGCTACATCTGGTTTCCAATTGCTACCTATCTAATTTTTTTCTTTATGCCAGCATTAATGATGTTGATTTTGAAATATAATGAAAAAAAGAGGAAAAATCATGACAAAAGAAAATCTATCTAAGTTATTTTCATTTAAAACACTCTATCTGGCCTTGCTAACCTTTGTCATTCTTCATTTGATTTTGTTACCTTTTGGTCTATCCTTTACTCCAGTTTTGTGGAATAGTTGGTTTTTTATTCTTTGTTTGACCTTCTTTATCCATCCTTGGATAGTCTTTTTTAGGACAAGAGATTTTCACTGGTATCACCTTATTTTTCAATTATTCAGTGGATTGGTGGCACTTTATCTTTGGTTTACGGCATTCTTTGCTTTGTCAATCATCTCGGATTCAGCCATTCCCATCAATATAGACTATCATATACAAGATAATGAAATAATCATTGTCAGAGGTTTTGTAGTCCATAGTACCTATGAACATCATGAATTGATTAATCCTTTTATCATGAAGTCAGAAGTGAAATATAACGAAGATATGTTTTAATAACTTAGAAAGTGAGCAAATCCATAGCCTGTTTTAGATCTAGTCATAATCTCGAGAAGAGGAAAAATTATTTTGAAATATTTAAATGTGTTTAGAATGGCTTATCTTGCCTTGTTATCCTTTGTCATTTTCCATCTTATTTTATTAACATTTGGT
>NZ_CAURVL010000031.1:0-20644 GCF_963528215.1 uncultured Streptococcus sp. | reverse complement strand
ATATTGTGGCAAAGAAAACGGCCAAAGATGGCGCGAACTCAAAAGTATATGCTAAGTTTGGTGTGGAAATCTATGTAGCAGCTAAAAAAGGTGACCCAGATCCAGAGTCTAACACAGCTTTGAAATTTGTTATCGACCGAGCTAAGCAGGCTCAGGTGCCGAAGCATGTCATTGACAAGGCCATCGATAAGGCAAAAGGAAACACTGACGAAACCTTTACTGAAGGCCGCTATGAAGGATTTGGGCCAAACGGTTCTATGCTGATTGTCGATACTCTGACTTCAAATGTCAATCGGACTGCAGCCAATGTCCGTGCTGCTTTTGGTAAAAATGGCGGCAATATGGGAGCGAGTGGTTCTGTAGCTTATCTGTTTGATAATAAAGGTGTGATTGTTTTTGCGGGTGACGACGCTGACAGCGTCTTTGAACAGCTGCTGGAAGCGGATGTGGATGTTGATGATGTTGAAGCAGAAGAAGGAAGCATCACTGTCTATACAGCGCCAACTGATCTTCACAAAGCCATCGTGGCTCTGCGTGAATCTGGCATTCAGGAATTCCAAGTTACCGAGCTTGAAATGATTCCTCGGTCTGAAGTAGAGTTGACTGGTGACGATCTTGAAACTTTTGAAAAACTTTATAGCGTTTTAGAAGACGATGAAGATGTCCAAAAAATCTACACGAATGTAGATGGATTCTAAACATTCTTAACCTGTAGCTTAAGCTGCAGGTTTTTTATATGATAATAACTTTCAGACTGTATTTACCAGTCAAGATAAGTATGGTAAAATAGAAAGGTCATATTATTAAGTTATTAAGGAGACAATGATGAAAAAAGTATTTCAATACGCGACCTTGCTTCTAGCAGGAATGAGCTTAACAGCCTGTGCCTTGCTTCCGACTTCAAATCAGGATATTCCAAGTAAGCAAAGTCAGGAGAAGAAGGACAAGAAAGCAGCCAGCAATGGGCAAGTAGAGGTCAAGATTAAGGAAGGCCAGTTTATTTTGCCAAGCAATGGGGCCGCTGATTCAAAATACTTAGCTTTGTCATTGGAAATTAAGAATAAAACGGATGAAAAAATCATGATTTCCTCTTCAGACATTGGCTTTTATGATTCAGAAGGTGAGAAAATCCAGCCAGTCGGAGTTTATGATGATGCAGAAAACTTTAAAATACTGAAATATGAAGATTTAGCTAAGGGAAAGACTCTTTCTGGTTATCTTGTATTTAAGGTTGAAAAGGATAAAAAATATGAGCTGCACTATGAGAAGAAAACTTATGATGCTGATGAGAAAACAGAAGAAATCAAGCTAAATGTTGATCCTTCGAGCTATACTGATCAAATCGAAGATTCAAAGAAACTAGCTTCTGATTATCTGAATGCCGTTTTCTTGGGTGGAGACGCCAAAAGCAAAGACAAGGCAAAGTCATCCAAGGGCAAGGAAGATTTTGTCTTAGGCGGTGATTTGGAGCAAGATAAAAATGACTTTAGAGCAGCTTTTGCTGAAGACTTCAAACGTAAATTGCATGACTATCCCTTTACTGATAAGGAAGTCAATGCCTTTATCGATGCCTACGTGGAAAATAATGCAAAACGATCCGAAATTTCTTATACAGTAGCCCAGTACATGCCGAACGAGATAGTGATCAAGATTAAACCGAGAACGGTCAGTCTAAGCAAAACCATCCTGAACTACAGTGAAGAGTTTTCTGACAAGCATCGTTCTGAGTATGCGAATCTTTCGGAATTCTATAAAGCACAGGATAAGAATTATGCTGATGACATGATGGCTGGATTGGACTCACGGCCGCTTCTCACCCCAGAACGAGATTATCAGCTGAAATTTGTAAAGACAGATGGCAAGTGGGTTTTGGAGCGTGATTTTTCTTATGAATCCATTGTCATCTCCTTCGAAGGTGATATATCCTAATACAAAAATTAGAGGGCTGATTATTTGCTCTCTATTTTTGTGTCTGCGTCTTGCTTTGTGCTATACTGGATGGTAGATAGGTGTATTCGAGTAAAGGAGTCTGCCATGAAAAAATTTTATGATAAACTGATGCAAACGCGGCATTATCTTCATCAGCATCCAGAACTGTCTGGGAAGGAATTTGAAACGACAGCTTTCCTAAGAAGCTATCTGGAAGGTTTGGAGATTAGGATTTTAGAATCCGGTTTGAAAACTGGCCTAGTTGCCGAGGTTGGCTCTGGCAAGCCGGTTATTGCCCTGAGGGCTGATATCGATGCTCTGCCCATTTTGGAGCAGACTGGTCTGCCTTACGCCAGTCAGAATGCAGGCGTCATGCACGCTTGCGGCCATGATTTTCATCAGACCAGCCTTTTGGGGGCAGCGGAGCTGCTCAAGGCTATGGAAGGTGATTTGAGAGGAACGGTTCGTTTGATTTTTCAGCCAGCTGAGGAAACTTCTCAGGGAGCCAGCCAGGTTCTTGCGACTGGCCTGTTGGACGATGTGTCTGCTATTATCGGCTTTCACAATATGCCCCAGCTTAAGGCGGGACAGCTAGCACTTAAAGCGGGAACCATGATGGCTGGGGTTGAGAAATTCAAAGTGGAGGTAGAAGGAGTCAGCAGCCATGCGGCTAGACCGGATTTGGGTGTTGATACAGTATTGACCTTAACTAGTATGATTCAAAATCTGCAGCCTCTAGTGGCCCGCACAGTGTCTCCTTTTGAAGCAGCTGTCTTGTCTGTAACTCATATAGAAGCGGGGGCAACTTGGAATGTACTGCCGCAGTCGGGCTTTTTTGAAGGAACGATTCGTAGCTTCAATCCGACCTTGCAGCAGCGTCTTAGGGAAGACTTTATCCGAATTGTAGAGAATACAGCGGAGAATTTTGGAGCTCAGGTCAGGATTTCTTGGGACCATACACCGCCTGTGACCTATAATGATCCTGAATTGGCCGATCTGCTTTATGAGCACTCCCAGAATCTGGCTGAGGTCCTGCCTGTCAGTCCATCCTCGGCTGGAGAAGATTTTGCCTTTTATCAGGAGAAGCTTCCAGGAGTCTTTGCCTTTATCGGTTCAAATGGTGCGGAAAATGCTCCTGACCTCCATCATGACAGCATGGTCATTGACGACGAAGCCTTCAAAGTTTCTGTTCCTTACTATGTGGAAAGTGCTCTCTTTCTCCTGCAGCACTACAGGCAGAAAGTCGAGTAAATGACTGTCTCAGAGCTGATAAAGAAAAGCTATCACCTCCATAAAAAATATATAATGGTCAAGCTTCTTCTTATTTGATATGATAAAGAAAGACTTTTTAGGAGGAATTCGAAATATGAATCTGAAGAAAACCTTGAAATACTTCTCTCTGGCAGCCGTCAGTGTCTTGGCCATTGGTGCCTTGGTGGCTTGCTCATCATCAAGTGAGAAGAAAACAGAGAAAACAAAGGTAGAAGTCGGAACAGTGGGGACGACCAAACCATTTTCATACGAGGATAAAGACGGTAAACTGACTGGCTACGATATCGAAGTCCTTCGTGCTATCTTTAAGGACTCAGACAAGTATGA
This sequence comes from uncultured Streptococcus sp., assembly GCF_963528215.1. Lineage (GTDB taxonomy): Bacteria > Bacillota > Bacilli > Lactobacillales > Streptococcaceae > Streptococcus. The sequence goes on along the minus strand of NZ_CAURVL010000031.1, from coordinate 17,116 downwards.
AGTCAATTTCAATAAGACCAAGTGGGCTTCTATTTTCTCAGGTCTGGACAGCGACCGCTACCAGATCGGTGCCAATAATATCAGCTACTCTGAAGAACGAGCTAACAAATATCTCTATGCTAGTCCATATGCGAAAAATCCAACAGTTTTAGTTGTCCGTAAGGGTGAGGGCATCAAATCGCTGGATGACATTGGCGGCAAGTCTACTGAGGTTGTTCAGGGGACTTCAACAGCTCAGCAACTAGAGGACTACAACAAGGAGCATAGCGATAAACCGACAAAAATCAATTATACGGACGGAACCATTCAGCAAATCTTGGCCAATCTCAATGACGGTCGTACAGACTATAAGATTTTTGAGCGCATAACTGTAGAGTCTATTATCAAAGACCAAGACTTGAAAAATCTGGAAGTAATTGAGCTTCCAAGCGACAAGCAGCCTTATGTCTATCCGATTATTGCAAGCGGTCAGGAAGACCTGCAAAAATTTGTCAACAAGCGAATCAAGGAACTCTATGAGGACGGTACGCTTGAAAAACTATCACAAGAATTCTTTGGCGGTTCTTACCTGCCAGATGCAAAAGACATCAAGTAAGAAATCCCATCAAGTCCAGTCTGCATTTGGCTGACTAGACTTTGATACAAGAAATACGATAAGGGCGGGGAAGCTTATTTCCCCAGCCCTTTATCTGCTGTTAATAGGAGTAACGCATGCCTTTCTCAACTGAGACTGAACAAATCAAGAAATTTGAAAACGACGAGGTAGCCCAGCACTATTTTGAAGTGCTGCGAACCTTGATCTCTAAAAAATCGATCTTTGCCCAGCAGGTTGGCCTGCAGGAAGTAGCCAACTATTTGGGAGAGATTTTTACAGCTGCAGGTGCCAAGGTCATGATTGACGATAGCTATACTGCTCCATTTATTTTGGCGGAGTTTCTTTCTTCAAATCCTGCTGCTAAGACCATTATTTTCTACAACCACTACGACACAGTGCCGGCAGATGATGACCAGCCTTGGACCAATGATCCTTTTACATTGTCAGTTCATTATGGAGTTATGTATGGGCGAGGAGTGGATGATGACAAGGGGCACATTACCGCTCGTTTGACGGCCGTTCGCAAGTATATTCGAGAGCACGGTGATTTGCCGGTCAATATCATTTTTATGATGGAAGGGGCAGAAGAGTCTGCTTCGACAGACTTGGATAAATATCTGGCCAAGCATCGCAAACGCCTGCGAGGAGCGGATTTGCTTGTTTGGGAGCAAGGTAGCCGTAATAATCTAGGGCAGCTGGAAATCTCGGGCGGTAACAAGGGGATTGTTACCTTTGACATGACGGTCAAAAGTGCAGATGTAGACATTCATTCCAGCTTCGGTGGGGTTATCAATTCAGCTTCTTGGTATTTGCTCAATGCTTTATCCAGCTTGCGCAGTCCAGACGGCCGTATCTTAGTTGAAGGAATCTATGAGCAAGTTCAAGAGCCAAATGAACGGGAGATGGTCCTAATTGAGGAATATGCCCTGCGGACTCCTGAAGAGTTGAGTCAAGTCTACGGTTTGAAATTACCGGTTTTGCTGGACGAGCGGAAGGAATTTCTCCGTCGTTTTTACTTTGAGCCTTCACTGAATATTGAAGGTTTCGGATCAGGCTATCAAGGCCAAGGGGTTAAAACCATTTTACCTTCAGATGCCCAGGCTAAGATGGAGGTTCGTCTGGTGCCAGGTCTGGAGCCAGAGGATGTGTTAGACAAGATTCGTCAGCAGCTGGACAAGAATGACTATCCAGCGGTTAAGCTGACCTATACCTTAGGAGAGATGAGCTATCGCAGCGACATGAGCGCGCCTTCCATTCTCAATCTTATCGAACTGGCTAAAGATTATTACCAAGAGGGCATCTCTGTTCTGCCGACCTCAGCTGGAACTGGTCCGATGCACACGGTCTATGCAGCCTTGGAGGTTCCTATGGCAGCTTTCGGACTTGGAAATGCTAATAGCCGAGACCATGGCGGAGATGAGAATGTGAAAATTGCTGATTATTATACGCATATTGAGCTCATTCAGGAGTTGATTGGCAGTTATCGTCGAGCTGACTAGCGGGAAAGGAAGGCTTATGCTATACTCTATAAGAAAAGACAAACTGAAGCAGGCTGGCTTCTTTTACCTCTTTTATTTCCTAGCCATGATCTTAGGCGTCTTGGTTGGGCTTCTATTTGACCGCTCAGGCAATATGTTTTACGCTCCAGCTTTTACAGCTTTCTTTGGCGGAGTTCTGTTCATCTTCTATACAGAGAAAATAAAGACCTTCGGTCTAATCAGCGGCTTAGGCTGTCTGCTAGGTCTCTTCTTTCTGCTTAGTCGACATGGCTTTGGAGCTTTTCTACCAGGTTTGATTTGCGGTGTTTTAGCGGATCTTATAGCTCGGTCAGGCGGCTATCAAAAGACTGTTAGAAGCTTGCTGGCTTTTATGGTTTTCAGCTTTAGCACAGCAGGTCCTATTTTCCTAATGTGGCTGGCGCCCAAGCAGTATGAAGCTAGTCTTCTTGCCAGAGGAAAGACTCAGGCTTACATCGAGCAGGTCATGCTTAAGCCTGAACCCAGCTTGGTCCTCTGGTTTGTAGCCAGCATTTTACTGGGCGCTTTACTTGGAGCTCTGTTAGGAAAGCAAATCCTTAAAGCGAGACTTCCCAAGTCAGCTTCGGTCTAAATACCATTGAAAATATAACTAAGGAGAAAATATGAACAATTTACTCGTGCTCCAGTCGGACTTTGGTCTGGTAGATGGAGCTGTGTCAGCCATGATCGGAGTGGCGCTAGAAGAGTCGCCCACTCTGAAAATTCATCATCTGACTCACGATATCACCCCTTACAATATCTTTGAGGGAAGCTATCGCCTCTTTCAGACAGTTAATTACTGGCCAGCAGGAACGACCTTTGTGTCAGTAGTGGATCCGGGTGTGGGCTCCAAGCGTAAGAGTGTCGTAGCCAAGACTAAAAAAGGTCAGTACATCGTTACGCCTGATAACGGCACCCTGTCTTTCATCAAGAAGCATGTCGGCATTGAGGCTATTCGGGAAATTTCTGAGGTGGAAAATCGTCGCAAGGATACGGAGCATTCCTACACTTTCCACGGTCGTGATGTCTATGCCTATACGGGTGCTAAGCTGGCCAGCGGCCATATCAGCTTTGAAGAGGTTGGGCCAGAGCTCAAGGTCGAAGACATTGTCGAAATTCAGGTAGTAGAGACCACGCTTGCGGATAATTATGTTAGCGGAGCTATTGATATCCTGGATGTCCGCTTCGGCTCTCTCTGGACCTCTATCACCCGCGAGGAATTCTGTACCTTAAAACCAGAATTTGGCGACCGCTTTGAAGTTACTATTTACAATAATGACATGCTGGTTTATCAAAACCAAGTAACCTATGGCAAGTCCTTTGCGGATGTCCGCATCGGTCAGCCTATCCTCTATATTAACTCCCTCTATCGGGTTGGCTTAGCGATTAACCAAGGTTCCTTTGCTAAGGCCTACAATGTTGGCGTCGGTGCCCAATGGCATATTGAAATCAAAAGAATTGAAAATTAAGGAAGAAGAAAATGAAAAATAATACAATCAGAAACGTAGTCGCAACAGGAATTGGAGCAGCCCTATTCGTGGTCATCGGAATGATCAATATTCCAACGCCTGTACCCAATACCAGCATCCAGCTCCAATACCCCCTGCAAGCTCTTTTTAGCGTCATCTTTGGTCCAATCGTCGGTTTCCTGATGGGCTTCATTGGCCACGCCATTAAAGACGCTATGAGCGGTGGAGGACTCTGGTGGTTCTGGATTGCTGGTAGCGGAGTCTTCGGTCTATTAGTTGGCTTCTTTAGAAAATTCTTCCAAGTGGAAGAAGGAAAATTTGAAGTCAAGGATATTATTCGCTTTAACTTGATTCAGTTTGGAGCAAATGCAATCGCTTGGCTAATCGGTCCAATTGGTGACGTGATTGTGTCTGGTGAACCGGTCAATAAGGTTATTGCTCAAAGTATTGTAGCAATTCTAGTGAATTCTGCGACAGTAGCAGTCATCGGAACTGTCTTGCTGACTGCTTACGCTCGCACCCGCACCCGCGCAGGAAGTCTCAAAAAAGATTAATCATAGTAGTTTCTATCTAAGAATAGCTGCCTATACGACTGGGCGGCTTTTTTTGATAGTGATGAATCATACAGTTGTCCATTAGGAACTGGGCAATTTAAGCAATTTACGACTTCCTAAAACTACTTACAATATAAGACGATATATTTAGACTGGCTAAAAAACAAGAGCAAATTTTAGAACAGCTCTTGCGAATCTGAATTTTGTAGATTTTTCTAGTCTTTTTTTGAAAACGCTTTAAAATTGTACTATAATAGGAAATAGGAGTCGGTAAGTTCGTTGCCAACGAATTAAGATCAACCAAAGATTTGAATAGTTAAAAGTCTCTTTGGTTCTTATGTGACTCAGCTAGTTCCAACGTGTTATTGATGATTGTGCCTACAGTGTTTTAGCAGCAGAATCAGGTGCTCTGACGGCTGGATGTCTAGACTTCTAAGTTATAGATATGGTTTGGGTAGAAAATGTTTCAGTTGAGTTGGTTGTGACTGGCAATTTTTTCACTTCTTGATTCGTAAAAGAGAGCCCTTTTAATTTTTAGGCTCAGGGATTATCGATTCAAATGTGTATTTTAGGTAAAATTGGTCAGTTTGGCTGGATGGCCTTCATCATGACCATTGTTGTATTTGTTCTACTTGTTGTGATGACAAGTGCTATTTTTAATAAAGGCTTAAATGAAGAAGCCTAGGAGGACATGTGGTATGAAATTTTTCTTAGATACAGCTGATGTGGCGGCTATCAAGGCGATTAATGAATTAGGTGTTGTGGATGGCGTCACAACTAACCCAACAATTATTTCACGTGAAGGCCGCGATTTTAAAACGGTTATTCAAGAAATCTGTGAGATTGTAAGTGGTCCTGTCAGTGCAGAGGTTACTGGCTTGACAGCACCTGAAATGATTGCGGAAGCACGGGATATTGCTAAGTGGGCTGATAACGTTGTTGTCAAAATTCCAATGACAACGGAAGGCTTAAAAGCTGTCTCTGTCCTTTCAAAAGAGGGAATTAAAACGAATGTTACCTTGATTTTTACAGTTTCTCAAGGACTCATGGCTATGAAAGCTGGAGCTACCTTCATCAGTCCTTTTGTTGGACGTTTGGAAGATATCGGAACAGATGCCTATCAATTGATTGCAGATTTGCGTACGATTATTGATATTTATGATTTTGAAGCTGAAATCATCGCAGCTAGTATTCGTAATGCAGCACATGTTGAAGCTGTTGCAAAACTTGGTGCTCACATTGCGACCATTCCGGATAATTTATTTGAAAAAATGACGCAGCACCCACTGACTACCAACGGAATAGCCCAGTTTATGAAGGATTGGGAAGCATTTAAAAAATAAGTTTTGGGGAAATAGAAATCTCTGCTCTGACTAAATGTTAAGCAAGCCATAGCGACTGAGAAGACTTTGGGTCTTTGTCAACAGAGCTAGGTTGCGGATAAGCTAAGATTTGGAGAAGACCAAACTGGTCTTCTCTTTTTTGATGTTTAGATTTGTGGAAATTGCTTCTGAAATAATGTAAAAAATAAAAGATAAAATGTAAATTATATATTGCATTATTTAAAGTATATTGTATAATAGACTTATAATGATGAAAGGATTGATAGCATGAATAAGAAAATAACTCATCTGCTTATTCCCCTTACTTGGTTTCTAATAGCTGTTGTATTTCTAAGTCTTGGGATAGTTCAGAGAAATCAAATGTGGCTTATTTTTGGTTTTGCTGATATCACTTTTGCTTGTGCTTTCTATGTTATATTCGGGCAAAAGAAAGACGATAAGGATGATGACCATGGCAAAAAATCTTAGACTAAAAATGGCACGAGCTGAGCATGATATGACCCAGGGGGACTTGGCAGATGCTATCGGAGTGACCCGCCAGACCATTGGCCTGATTGAGGCGGGGAAGTACAATCCCAGTCTCAGTTTATGCTTAGCGATTTGTAAATGTCTCAATAAGACTCTGGATCAGTTGTTTTGGGAAGGCTAAAATAAGAAAGTGAGTAAGAAGATGAAGAAGCAACCTATTATAAAAGACGAACGGATAGAGAAATTGGACGGTAAAGTTGCAGGAGAACTAGTACTAGGAATATTCCTTTTCTTAGCTACCTCTGTATTTTTCAAAGCCTATATTCTCCATCTAACCTTACTGGCCTATCTGCCAGAGACTATTCTGATTATTCTAGTTGGTCTATATGCCTTGATGCGTCGCTTGAGTTTGGGAATTGATGTCCGTGACATGGTGATGGAGGAAAACTGGCCAGAGCGTTTTATGGGTGGAGTTGTTTTTGCTCTAATCGTTGCAGGTATTGATTTCTTTGGTCAGCGAGAAAGCTTTGCTAGTATCTTAAGCATTTGGTACCTGCTCAAGTTGGCTCTTTCAATGCTGCTCTTTATATTGGGAAGCTTGACCTTGGATAAGGTCAGCCTAACTCTCAACCGCAAACGTCAGAAAAAGCTAGATCAGGAATTGGAGGTTGAAGAATGACTTGGTGGAAACGATTGCTGTGGGTTGGATGCGTTTGCTTAGCATTGCTGCTGTATGTATTACCCATGCTGGTTCAGCACGTCGTAAGAATTTATGAATTTCCAAGATTGTGGACCATTCTTCTTGGTATTTTCCTAATTTTTATCACTTCGCTAGTCTTTGGTGTACTGGCAAAGAAGGCTGGTATTTTATCTCAGTCTGGCAAAGTTTTTAAAAAAGGAGACGGGAAGCGAATTATTTTAGGCCTGCTAGGTATGATTCTTGTGTCTGTTCTTGGAAAGATTCTTTTGAACCTGATTCACGGTGAGGAGACAACGGTGAACCAAGCATCTATAATAGAAGAGTTCCAAAGAGGGGATATGATTTTGTTGCCCATCACACTTGGAGTTTTAGCACCTATCGCAGAGGAAATAATTTTTCGTGGAATCATTCCTCTAAAAATCTTTAAAGGTTATGAGGGTTGGGGTTACATCATGGGCGGCCTGATCTTTACTCTTTTTCATGGGCCAACCAATATTATGTCTTTTGTGATTTATGGTGGATCCTCAGTGATTTTGACCTGGTTGGCTTATCGAACTCGTCGACTGGAAGTCAGTATTGCAGTGCACATGATCAATAATGGGATTGCTGCAATTATCATGTTGTTGATAGGCATTTTTGGAATACCTAGATAGGAGTTAGAGATGAAAATCAAACTTATTAAACGTCAGATCTTGGACGAGCGGGAAGAGCAGCTTTTTAACAAGGCCGGTATGGAGGCTTTTAGTCTTTTGTTGTATGGTGCTTTAGCCTTATATGCTGGTTCTGTAGCTATGAATGCTAGAGCCATTAACTATCAGCCCTTCTTGGTTTTGATCATTATCGCCTGCTTATATTTCTTCTTTCGGGCTCAGTATCTGGGAGCCAATTATTACAATAGTTTCAGTCTGACTATTTGGGGTATAGCAGCTTGGACGGGGTCTCTAACTCTTTTGATTGCCTGCCAGAATTTCCAACTGAATCATGCTATTTATCATAATAGTGTTTTTCACCCCATGTTTCTATTTGTTATTTTTATTACGTTTGTCATTCACTTTCCCTTTATGTTGCTGGTCAATATTTTCTTGGAGTATATAAACAAATGGCAGAAAAAGCGCTTTGAAAAGTATTTGGATCAATTGGAAGAAAAGCGATAACTTGTCCTTCTCATTTAAAATTTTCAGATCTGCTATTTTTCAAACAAATATTTTGCCCAGTTTTTTCAATCAGGTTATAATAAATAGATGAATTAAAAAATTCAGAAAATTTTATAGAGAAAAGAGAGTTGAAATCTTATGGCAAAAGATATTCGCGTCCTACTTTACTACAAATATGTTCCGATTGAGAATGCTGAGAAATTTGCAGCTGATCATCTGGCCTTCTGTAAATCTATTGGTCTTAAAGGCCGTATCTTGGTAGCAGATGAGGGAATCAATGGAACGGTTTCTGGTGACTATGAAACCACTCAAAAATACATGGATTATGTGCACAGCCTTCCGGGCATGGAAGACCTTTGGTTCAAGATTGACGAAGAAAATGAGCAAGCTTTCAAGAAAATGTTTGTTCGCTACAAGAAAGAAATCGTGCACTTGGGCTTGGAAGACAATGATTTTGATAATGACATCAACCCACTAGAGACGACAGGAGCTTACCTATCACCTAAGGAATTTAAGGAAGCGCTCTTGGACGAAGACACTGTTGTCTTAGACACTCGTAACGACTATGAGTACGATCTGGGTCATTTCCGCGGTGCTATCCGTCCAGACATCCGCAACTTCCGTGAATTACCGCAATGGGTTCGTGATAACAAAGAGAAGTTCATGGACAAGCGCGTGGTTGTTTACTGTACCGGTGGTGTTCGCTGTGAGAAATTTTCAGGCTGGATGGTTCGTGAAGGCTACAAGGATGTCGGTCAGCTTCATGGCGGTATCGCAACTTACGGTAAGGATCCAGAAGTTCAAGGTGAGCTTTGGGACGGCAAGATGTATGTCTTTGATGAGCGTATCTCTGTTGATATCAACCATGTCAATCCAGTTGTGATTGGGAAAGACTGGTTTGACGGTACTCCTTGCGAGCGCTATGTCAACTGTGGCAATCCAGAGTGTAACCGTCGCATCCTGACTTCAGAAGAAAATGAAGACAAGTACCTCCGTGGCTGTTCTCACGAATGTCGCGTTCACCTTCGTAACCGCTATGTGGCTGAAAATGGCTTGAGCCAGGCAGAAGTGGTGGAGCGTTTGGCTGCGATTGGGGAAAGCTTGGAAACATTGGTAGCTCAGTAATAAGGAGAAATCTTAATGGAAAAATTTTGCGTTTATGGTAAATTAATTGCCAAAGAAGGAAAGGCGCAGGAACTTGCTGCTTATATGCAAGAAGTTGTCAAAGAAATGCAAAATCTTGATACTTGTTTCTGCTATATCTTAGGAGAGAAAGCAGACGAACCCAACAGCATCTATATTTATGAAGTTTGGGAGAGCGAGCAGGCTCACAATGATAGTCTGACTTTGGCAGTTTTTCAAAATCTCATTGTAAAAGCTAGACCCATTATTGCAGGCATGGAAAATTTGCATAAGCTGACTATTTTTGATGGTAAGGCAAGTTTGTAAATTCCTAAGAAGGACTAAAAACTTTAGACGATTCAAGCGTCTAAAGTTTTTTTCATCATTTACCTACAGATAAAAGGACTGTTGGATAGGGATTTGGGAAAGCAGACTATTTCTGCCGATTCTTGGGACATCTCGCGGAGTATCCCTTGATTTCTGATTTTCTTTCTGTGGTTTCGATTTTTTGTTCTTTCTTTTTGATGTGATATAATGGGCTTAAATAAATGGGAAAGGAGCAAGTCTATGTCTAAAGCTATCATGGAAGAAGTGGCAGTTTATCTGCGTCAGCATACAGATCAAGAGCTGAGCCTGACCGATTTGGCTCAGCATTTCCATTATAGTCCTTCCCATCTATCCAGAACTTTCAAGAAAAAGATGGGCTTTTCTATCAAGCAATATATGGAAGCTCTTAAGATGGAAAAAGGGATTCAGGAGATTGTAGAAGGCCGGCAAAATGTGACTGAGACCTCTATGGAAGCTGGTTATGATAGTCTAGGCAGTTTTTCCAATACGTTTAAGCGGCATACTGGACTTTCACCTAAAAAATATTATCAGGAATCAACCAAGGCTTATGATTTTATGATCAAACAGCTGGATGAGAAGGGAGCTTTCTTGCATCAGGATCCCGACTGTAAAAGTGGCAATCGCTTGACTGTGGCGCTATCTTATCCTGAGGGGTATGAACCACGCATTAGCTGTGTCGGGCTTTTTAAAACCCGCATACCCAAAGAAGAGCCAGTTATCGGAGTAGCATTGAGTCAGGAGAGACGGTTTACTTTTGAAAATGTACCCGATGGTCACTACTATCTTTTGGCCTGTGAATTGCTGGAGGATTTACACCTGTCTAAAAACTATGTCTTGAAGCATAACTTTCGCTGGGGCAGCGATGAGCCTCTCACTTTTTCAGGCGATAGTATCTATCAGGAGGAAATCAGCATGCGCAGGCCCTTGCTCAGCGATCCACCTATTACAGTTAATCTTCCAGTTTTAATCATGCGTTCCCTAGCCAAACAAGCGCAATTGAGAATAAGAAAATTTTTATCCTAATTGATAAACTGATGATAGAGATTTATTCTCAGCTATAAAAAATTGGAGGAACAATAATGAAATTAGACGTGTTTTTAAGTTTTAATGGTCAGGCCGAAGAAGCTTTTCGTTTTTATGCTGACCTTTTTCAGACAGAGATTAAGGGACTTGTCCGAGCCAGTGAGATGATGGATCCAGCTGACCTTCCTGCAGAAAAACGGGATAAGCTTGCCTGGATTGCCTTAGATACGGAAAACTTAACCCTGCATGGTGAAGATGTAGGCATTTTTAACGACCTATCTATTCCTAGCAATCATCAGCCCAATCAATGGTTAGTTCTGAGCCCAGACAGTAGAGAAGAAGCCGATGAGCTCTTTGCTAAGCTTGCTGAAGGCGGACAAATTCTCTATCCTTTAGAGGAACAAGCTTTCGCAGAGTTTTATGGCCGCTTGATTGACCGCTTTGGTATTGGCTGGGATGTGATGAAATGAGGTGAAAGGATGGCTTATAGTGAATCCTTAGCCCAGCAAGTCCGTGCCATTTTAGCTACTGAACTTCCTCCTCATGTTTTTGAAGAAGAGGTAGAAGAGAAGAAGATGTTTGGTGGCTTGGCTTTTATGGTCCGTGGTAAGATGACCGTTACTGTGAGTTCAGAAAGAGGTCAGGAGCTTGTCATGGTGCGCATCGGTAAGGAAATGGAAAAGCAGGTCCTGCCTAAAAATGGTGCCAGTGTGACGTTAATGAAGGGGAGGCTTTATCATGGCTATATTGATTTAGATGGCGAAGGACAAAAAGAACTGTCTTACTGGATCAAGCTAGCCTTGTCCTACAATCAGGAGCTGACGTAGCAGGATAAAAAGTAAGAAGTGCTCAGATGAGTTTTGCTTTCTTAGAAGTTCATTCATTGCTTTTTTTCAAATATATTCTTAGAATCTGTATTGATGAAATTTTCAGTCGGAAAGTCTCTTCATGGATACAGGTTTTTTCGTCTTTTTCTTCCAAAAATGTTATACTAATACCAGAGTCTGTTTTGCGAATGGAGTTTATCCTAAAAGCCTTGGAAAAAAGCGAGTTTGTACCAGTATTGAGTGTTGATTTTGCGTTTTCTCGCTTTCTGAAAGGCTTTTGTCGTTAGAAAGGAGCATGGTATGAGTATTTCTTTTTACATTCAGAACCGAAAGGGCTTGTTTAGCTATAAGGCGGTCGAGACACCCCTGTCTTTGGTTTCCTTGGTGGAAGGGCTGGAGGTCGTAGGCCTCGAAGGCGATAAGGCTTATCAATCCTTGGATCAGGTTGGAACTTTTCTGGCTGTCTATTGGGAGGGGGCAGGTCGAGGGTTTGAAGTTTATTATCTGCCAGACCGAGAAACCTATCAGGTTCGTGTCTTGACACCATCGACGGTTGGCGACTGGAAAGGGGCTATCCTCTTCATGAGTCGTTTGGCTCAGAAGATGAAGCAGGATATTGTTGATGAATACGGCACCACTTACACTGCTGACGGGATTTTTAATATTGATTTTGAAGCGGATATTCTCTACGGCCTGAACAATTCCAGAGTTGCAGCTGCGTCTATGCATGTTTTTGAAGGCTATGCTCATGATTTGTATATGTCGCAGGAAAAACTTCTGGAACTATTCAAAGCTGAAGATCCTGTGGAGGAGTTTGGCAGGCAGATGGCCGAGATGCAGCAGGTTCAGAGTCAATTTTCTACTCCTAAGTATTATAAGGATCAGAGCGGGAAATACCTGGGCTCTTATGTCTTGGCAGAAGGGGTGGAAACGGTCCTTCCGACTCAGCCCATGCCTAAGGGCTACCTGATTAAAGAGATGATTGAGAGCGGTGCTAGTCAAGACATGGAATGGCATCTTCATATCCTGATAGAGGATGCCAGCAGTCCGCAGGGCTATAAATATCTGACAACAAAGGATTTAAAAGCTTTTTTGGAAAAGATTCCAGACACTCACCGTAGCTATCTGGATTCCAGTCAGATTCGGATTCAGCCACTCAATCGGCTGGAACTGGAAGCCATTTTGGATCAACTCCCCGATGGAGAACCGAAGTTTTAGCGCTAGGAAAATTTACTTTTTGAATCTTAACAGAGCTGCCAAAAGGCAGCTTTTTTACTTTCAGCAGCAGTTCTCACAATTTTGTGACTCTTTTCTTTTTGATAACATTATTGAAAATATCTTGAAAATTTCAAAAAAAGCTATAGAATAGAGGTCAGTTTTATAAAAAGGAGAACGAAATGAAAGAAAAACACATGCTAATTTTGGGCTGGGTAGCCACTTTTATGTCTGTTATGATGTATGTTTCCTATATCCCACAGATTATGAATAATCTAGCTGGCAATAAGGGTGACTTTATCCAGCCTTCAGTAGCTGCTCTAAACTGTACACTCTGGGTCATTTATGGTCTATTTAAAGAGAAGCGGGACATTCCTTTGGCAGCGGCTAATATGCCAGGCATCGTATTTGGCTTGATTACTGCTGCAACAGCCCTTATGTAAGATGAGATTGGGAGTTCTGCCCAGTCTTTTTTGTTGGAAAATCATTGGACAAAGTATTCACCTCATTTGTAGCTATAGAGTCTGCCTATGGCTTTGGCTATGTAGAAAATATGCAGGCAGCGTTCAGCAGACCGCCTTTTTATGATACAATGGTAGGATGAAGTCGGTAGCTATCTGCTGGCTGTTTCATCAGGAAGAAAGGGATAAGAGAGCAAGCCTATGATACTTGAAGAATTTGACCAAAGTCGCAAGGCCATCATCAATCCGGAAGATTTGAATGAATCTATAGAAGGATTTCCAGAGACGGCTGTCTCCTGCTTTGCCAGAGAGACTTTTGCGCGGATGCTAGCGGATTTTGAGCATGAGCTGATTACGACGACCAGCATGGCAAATATTGAAATTCCTATCTATCGTATTTTCGCGGATGGACGAGAACTGGCTCTCTTCAATGCACCGGTTGGAGCTTCGGCCTGTGTGGCTATTCTGGAAGACTTGATTGCTTTTGGCATGAAGAAGCTGGTGCTTTTCGGTACTTGCGGCATTTTGGATGAGGAGATTAAGGAAACTTCCGTCATTATCCCGACGGAGGCCCTGCGTGATGAGGGGACTAGTTATCACTACCAGCCAGCTAGCCGTGAGCTGGAAGTCAATCTTGGCTTGAAAGATTTTCTGACGGCTTTTCTGGAGAAGCTTGGAATTTCCCATAGCAAGGGCAAGGTCTGGACGACAGACGGCATTTATCGTGAGACGCCAGCTAAACTCCGCCAGAGAAAGGCGGAGGGAGCGATCTGTGTGGACATGGAATGTTCCGCAGTTGCGGCTTTAGCAGCTTTTCGAGAGATAACCGTCTGCCAGTTCTTCTATGCAGCTGACCACTTATCTGAGGAAGCTTGGGATATGCGCAACCTGGCCAATCATGCAGACTTAGACGAAAAAGATAAGATTGCCAATCTCGCGATTCAGATCGCTCTGGCACTATAGAGAAATAAGATGAAAAAACCAATTATCCAATTTGAAGACTTTAGCTTTCAATATCAGGCCCAGTCTGAGCCGACCCTGAAGCAGATCAATCTGACCATTTACGAGGGGGAAAAGGTTCTGATTGTCGGACCGTCTGGCTCTGGCAAGTCAACGCTGGGCCAGTGCCTCAATGGGATTATCCCCAACATTTATAAAGGAGAGGCCAGCGGTCAGCTCTTGATTAAGGGGCAGCCAGCCTTTGAATCCAGCATTTATGATAAGTCCAATCTAGTCAGCACAGTCTTGCAGGACACGGATGGCCAGTTTATTGGGCTTAGCGTAGCAGAAGATTTGGCCTTTGCGCTGGAAAATGACGTCATGGGGCTGTCGCTTATGCGCGAAAAAGTTCAAGCTTGGGCTGGGAAGCTGGATCTAGCTGAGCTTTTGCAGCATCGGCCCCAGGATTTATCAGGCGGTCAAAAGCAGCGCGTCAGTCTGGCTGGGGTTTTGATTGACGAAAGTCCCATTCTGCTTTTTGACGAGCCCTTGGCCAATCTGGATCCAAAGTCAGGACAGGACACCATTGATTTGATTGATCAGCTTCATCGGGAGACGGAAACGACGACTCTGATTATCGAGCATCGCTTGGAAGATGTTCTTTACAGACCGGTAGACAGATTAGTGCTTGTCAATGATGGGTGCATCCTCTTTGATGGGCATCCTGATGACCTGCTCAAAACCCAGTTGCTGGCTGAAAATGGCATCCGCGAACCGCTCTACATTACGACCCTGCGCCAGCTAGGCTTTGATGTAGAAAAAGCGGAGGGATTGTCCCGCTTGGATCAGCTGCAGCTGGCAGATTTGGCCTTTGAGGGAGGTGACTGGGCTGACTCTGCCCAAGAGCCTCGGGAGCTCTTGCTGGAATTGGAGCATGTTTCCTTTGCTTACCAGAGCGGCGGCAAGCCTATTTTGCAGGATATCAGCCTGAAGATTTTCAAGGGTGAGCGGATAGCCATCGTTGGTAAAAATGGAGCTGGCAAGTCAACTCTGGCCAAGGCTCTCTGTCAGTTTATTGAGACTGAAGGAAGCTATAGCTGGAAAGGTCAGGATATCAAAGGAGACTCTATCAAGGAGCGGGCTGAGCGGATTGGCTATGTCCTGCAGAATCCCAATCAGATGATTTCAGCAGCCATGATTTTTGATGAAGTGGCCCTAGGCTTGCGCTTGCGCGGACTGGCAGAAGCGGAAATCGAAGAGCGGGTCCATGCGGCTCTCAAGACCTGTGGCCTCTATGAATTCCGCAGTTGGCCGATTTCGGCCCTGTCTTTCGGCCAGAAGAAGCGAGTGACGATTGCTTCTATCTTGGTGCTGAATCCGGAGATTATCCTCTTGGATGAGCCTACAGCTGGTCAGGACCAGCGCCATTATACAGAGATGATGGACTTTCTAGATGTGCTCAACCAGCAGGGACATACCATTATAATGATTACGCACGATATGCAGCTGATGCTGGATTATTCAGATCGGGCAGTGGTTGTGGTGGATGGTCAGATTTTAGCCGATAAGGCGCCTGCACAGGTGCTGACAGATCAGAAGTTGATTGCGGCGGCTCATCTAAAAGAAACGTCAATCTTTGCTCTGGCTGAGAAGATTGGTGCCGACCCTCTGGCTTTGACCGAGTTTTATATGCGAAAAAAGGAGGACAAGCATGCTTAATCAGCGAAAATTAATCGGCTACCATGCAGGCGAGACGTTTCTTCATGGTCTGTCCGGTGCCAGCAAGATGCTCTTCTTCGTTCTGGTATCAGTGGCAGCCATGATTAGCTATGATACTCGCTTTTTGCTGGGGCTAGCCCTGCTGTCTCTCTGCCTCTTTCGGCTGTCCCATATCCGCATCCGAGACATTTCATTTGTTTTAGTCTTTGCGGCATCCTTTGCTGCTCTTAATTTAGTGATGGTCTATCTTTTCGCCCCTCAGTATGGTGTCGATATCTATGGAGCCAAAGATGTCCTCTGGACAGGGTGGGGAGCTTATAATCTAACAGCTCAGGAGCTGTTCTACCTCTTTAATCTCTTGCTCAAGTATGTTTCGACCATACCTCTGGCAGTGATTTTCCTCATGACAACCCATCCCAGTCAGTTTGCTTCCAGCCTTCATCAGCTTGGTATTTCCTATAAAATTGCTTACGCGGTCAGTCTGACGCTCCGCTATATTCCAGATTTGCAGGAAGAATTTTTCCTCATCAGGATGTCTCAGGAAGCGCGCGGGCAGGAATTATCCAAGAAAGCCAAACTGGCTCAGCGCGTAAAGGGAAATCTGCAGATTATCATTCCGCTGATTTTCAGCTCACTAGAGCGTATCAACACCATTGCCACCGCCATGGAACTGCGCCGTTTCGGCAAGAATAAAAAACGGACTTGGTATACCTATCAGGCTCTAAGCAAACGAGATATGCTGGTGCTGACACTGGCAGTCGCCTTTCTATTGCTTTGCTTTGTTCTCTTCGCAGTCAATCACGGCCGCTTTTATAACCCGTGGAGGTAGGATAAAGTGTGTGAACTTCGTTTAATATATATTAGGAGGATAACTACTAGGTGGAAGAAAGAATAAAGAGTAGATTCCGTAAGGACTTATTATTTCCTGTTTTATATGGTTTAGGAGGTATAATTTTTCTCTTCTATATGCCACATGCGGACGAATTTGGTTTTTGGGCATCCTTGATTTTTGCTGCTTTGCTACTACTGATGAGTGCACTCTTTACCTGGCTTGCTTGGATTACTAAGCAAAAGAGCTTGCAGAGCTATCAGAAGCTTTATTCTCATTATCCGGAGCTGGAGAAGAAGTTTTACAAGATTTATAGCCAGTCTCGCTATTCACGTGAAAAACTATCTCTTTATCTTTATAAGGATGCAATCATACGGGATGATACCTATTTTCAGTTTCTTATGCTTTCTGATTTAACTGATTTGACTATTAAGATTGAGAAAGTTCAAGAGAACAAGTACGTTAAGTATCCTCATCTATATTTGTATTATAGTCCCATGAGTGCTAACAAAGATATTCGTCTGCATCTGGGACGCTATACTAATCAAAATTATGTTGAACTATTACAATTTTTAGATGTGGTGAATCAAGTCGCCCCCCAGATTAGAATCTATAATGAAGCAAATAAAAAATAATATTCTCTAATGGCGAAGAAAAATCAGGCAATACTAGCCTGGTTTTTTCTTATAACGGCCTTTTGTTTGGCATACCGGCTTTACGGGGGTATTTATTGGGTGTTTCTTTCTTCTTCTCAACCACTGTGATAAAGCGGGGGTCCCCGTTTGGTAGGGCATAGCTGAGGTTGTCTTGGACCTTGCTAAAGAGTAAGTTGA
>NZ_CAURVL010000030.1:0-20773 GCF_963528215.1 uncultured Streptococcus sp. | reverse complement strand
GCTGGTCGGCTGGTGGTATTGGAAGGGCAACCGGAAAGGGGCTGAGAAAGATGCAGGCTAAAAATCTTGGCAATCGCTCTTCTGCCAAAGAAAAAGGAGTAATCATATGAACACACAAACACATGTAGAGCCAGAGACAAGGCATATCCTGCCCTTTCTGGCCTGGACCTTTGGTATTAGCTGGTCTGCCTGGCTGATTCTGTATATTTTAGCCGCCCTGAAGCTGACCAGCGGGGCTGAGCCTTTGGGCTATGCTCTCATTATCATCGGTGGCTTCGGACCGGCCTTGGGAACTTTTCTCAGCCTCAAAATTTCTCATCCTAAGAAGATGCTGGACTTTATCTTCTCCCATGCCAAAGGCTGGTGGATTTATATGCTGGTCTTCTGTCTGGTTCGGGTTTTGACCCTTTTTATCGCTAATCCAGCCTTGCCGCCCCTGAATGCCATTCTGATGTTTCCTCTGGGCTGGACCTTTGTCACCTTTGTTGGAGGCGGGAACGAAGAGCTGGGCTGGCGGGGAGTGCTGCAGCCGGCTCTGGAGAAAAAATTCTCCTTCCCTCTGGCAACTGTCATCACGGCTCTGGTCTGGGTGGCCTGGCATCTGCCCCTCTGGCTGATTCCGGGAACGAGTCAAAGTCAGATTTCTTTGCTCTTCTATCTCTCCTTTGGTATCTTGCTCTGTTTCTGTATGGCGGTTCTCTACAAGCAGACGGCCTCTGTCTTTGCCTGCATGGTCTTTCACGGCTGCATTAACTTTGCTCAGGCGACGATTGTCGGCAGTGCTACAAATGGCGGAAGGTATCTCAGCTTCCAGGCTGCTAATCTGGTCATGACCGCTCTGCTGGTCGGCTGGTGGTATTGGAAGGGCAACCGGAAAGGGGCTGAGAAAGATGCAAGCTAGAAACTATAAAGATTCCTCATCTGTCAAGCAAATTCTAATTTTTCTGCTCTGGACTTTTGGCATCAGCTGGTCTGCGTGGATTCTCTCAGATGTGCTGAAAGAACGAGTGCCGCTGCTTTATCCGCTTCTCATGATAGTGGGAACATTTGGTCCTGCTATAAGTGCCAAGCTTGTCTTAGGTAAGTCTTTGAAAGAAATGCTGGCTTTTATCAAGTTTACTAGGAAAAGAAGCTGGCCTTATCTATTGATTTTTGTGGGGCTATACACGATTTCCATTGCCTTTGTGACCAGGCCGCTGCCAGGTTTGAATCTTTTGAATGTCTTGGTTCTGGCTCTGGTAACGACTCTTCTGACAGGCGGCAATGAAGAGATTGGCTGGCAGGGCTTCCTGCAGCCAAGTATGGAGAAGATCCTGCCCTTCCCTTTGGCAACTGTAGCAACTGGGTTAATCTGGGCTGTCTGGCATCTGCCCCTCTTCTTTATGCCCGGCAGCAGTCAGGCGGGGACCTCCTTTCTGGTCTTTACAGCCGCTTGCCTGCTCAGCCGTTTCTGGCTGGCAGCTCTTTACAAGGTCAGTCAGTCTGTCCTCTATTGTGTCCTCTTTCATGGGCTCATTAATACTATTGGCGAAGCCATCTTTGTAGGCAAGGGAACGGAAAATCCCCTCTTTTTCCTAGGCTATATCTTGATGGCGGCTTACAGTATCTATCTTTGGTATCAAAGGGATCAGCAAGACAAGGCTTAAAGATATTTTTATGATTTTGTATTTCTCCGGCTTTTTTGGTAGAATAAAGCTATATTAGAAACAAAGGGGAACAGAATGGCGCAGCGAAAAGACAAATCCCAGGCCATGAGAGAAAAAATTTTAAATACAGCAACCCAGCTCTTTATCCAAAAGGGGTCCGAAAAGACCAGTATGCAGGACATCGCCCAGACGGCGGGCATCTCCAAGGGGGCTATCTACCATCATTTCAAGTCAAAAGATGAGATTGTCCTTGCGGTGATTAGGAGCCGGCAGGAGCTGATGGAAGAAGAGATGAAGCAGTGGTTCAAGGCTACGGAAAATCTGACCGGCAGGGAGCAGCTGCAAGCCATCCTCAAGTCCAATCTGGAAAGTCAGACAGCCCGGGCCATAGACGGCATTGTGGATGAGTACGAGCAGGATGCAGGTTTTATTTTGACCATGATGCGGGACAATCTGCGGATAGGCGCCCCTCTGGTCAGCGATATTATCAAAAAAGGCATGGCAGATGGGTCGATCCAGACTCAGTATCCGGACCAGACTGCGGAAGTCTTTCTGCTGCTGGTGAACTTCTGGATGAATGAGACCGTTTTTGAAAGCGATCCTGAAAAACTGCCAGAACGCTTCCATTTTCTGCAGTTTATGATGACCTCGGTCGGCATGGATATCTTTAATGATGAGCTCATGCAGCTCTTTAGCCAGAAAAATAAAGCATAAAAAAGGCGATAGGACAGAACTAAAAAATTTAATTCTGTCCCAGCCTTTTTATTTATGTGCTGAATATACTGTGGATATCTTCCTCGGTCAGGCCGATTAGGGGGTCGATTTTCAGAGAAAAGTTTTGAAAAGCAGGCTGAGCGTCTCCGCTTTATGCTGGAATCTATTGGCATTGATATTCTTAGTGACGATCTGATGGAACAGACTCTGACATACTTAAAACGAAGCTAAGCGATGATTGGTACACCGAATTTTCCAAATACAATTGTAGAGTTAATATAAAGAGGACAGCAAACTGTCCTCTTTATAATTCAATATTTGGAAATTTGTCATGGATTTGATTTTTTAAACGAGTTAAAGCAAGATCTGTTTTAGAAACGTTTTGATGTCTTAGAGGCAGTTTCTCTTCGTTGCCATCAGAAAGGACAACCCGAATCTCATTTTTTCTGATGATTGGAAAGATAGAAATCATGAATGAATTGCTATGATGATAAATTGTTAGCGCGTCATGTATGTCACATGTTTTAAAGCTAGATTTGTAACTGACCAGATGATTCTTGTAAAAGAAGACACGGATATCTGGGTCAACATAGCCACCATTGTTTTCAATCTGATCCAGCGTTTCATTCAACTCGGGATAGAGTCTGTAAAAATCATTCAATCTTTTATGGTTTAAGTAATAACGGATGAACCCGATCAAAATGCAGAATATAGCAATATAGGTGAAGAAAGTGAAGGAAGTTGTTCCACCTTTTTGGAATTCTTTGTCATCAGAGAGAGTGATGTAGTATTTCAATTGTTGGTTATTTCCATGATTAAATAGATACGAGTTCATGATTTTAGCGTAATCGGGAATATCTGAAGCAGATTCTACTGAGGCAATCAACCATTTTGGCTCTCCTCCTAAATTATCCGCTTTTTCTAGTTCATCTACGAAGCGGCTAGTTGAAGAATCATTGCGCAGGCCAACATCGGCTTCCCTACCATTTTTATCTATATAAGTTACTCTGTAGAAATAGGTTGAGTCATGATCTTCTTTTAACTCTGCAACCGGTCCATCAATATGAGTAATTTGTATTGCTTGGCTGTAGGAGGTGTCAGAGATTTTTGCAGAAAGAATTTTTCCTTCTTTTCGCAAGGTTTCCACACTGATATCCTTAATTCTTGTTGATGAACGGGTACCAAATAAAATGAGACAGCATCCTACAAGCACCCATTTTATTAGAGAGGCATATTTATTGTATTTCATTAATATCTCCTTTGAAGAAAGTTAATTGTTGTTTTGTCTGGTCGTATAGCCACATTTTAGCATTATACACAGAGCAAAGAAGGGAGTCAAGGATTACTTAAAAATTCCCTTTATATCTTCTTCTCTTATTCCAATCATAGGGTCAATTTTCTGGAAGTTTTCCTCAGTCAGGACATAGTTTTCCACAGGTGTTTTCATTTTATCCACAGGATTGTGGATATTGCTTTCGGCTTGCGGTAGGTCTCCAAAGCGCTCGATGAGATAGGTTTTACGGGCGGTTCCAGTATTTTTTGCAGCATAGTCAAAGGCTGCTTTTTCCCCAAGTAAGATCAACTTGCTCTTGGCACGGGTGATAGCGGTGTAGATGAGGTTGCGCTGCAGCATTCGGTGACTGCTCTTGGTGATGGGCAAGATAACCACGGGAAATTCACTGCCCTGAGACTTGTGGATGCTCATGGCGTAGGCCAGGCGAATCTTATACCACTCGCTACGCTGATAAACAAGTTCATTGCCATCAAAGTCAATGGTCAGCTCGTCCTGCTTGGAGTCGGTGTACTTAGCAGGCAGCAGATCGCTGATATAGCCTAAGTCACCGTTGAAGACATTGCTTTCGGCATCATTGACCAAGTGGATAACCCTATCTCCTTGGCGATACTGACAGTCGGGAGCTTCAAAGGTCAGTTCCTCTTTCTCGACAGGATTGATGAGATTTTGCATAAGATTGTTAATCTGGTCAATGCCGGCTGGCCCCCGATACATAGGTGCCAATACCTGAACATCTTGAGCAGGGATACCGCTGCGAATGGCAGCGCTAGCGATTTTCTCAATCATAGGCGGGATATGCTCATTTTTAGCTTCAAAATATGAGCGATCCGCTTTTTTCTCTGTAAAGTCTGCTGGTAAAATGCCTTTCTGAATCTGGCTGGCCAGTGTGACGATTGTAGACTCTTCGCTCTGCCGATAGATGGTTTCCAGCTTGGTCTGTGGGATAGTCGGTATCTGCAGCAAGTCTGCCAGAACCTGACCTGGACTGACAGACGGAAGTTGATCCGCATCTCCGACAATCAAGAGCTTGGTTTGAGAGGAGATATTGCTGAGGAGCTGATTAGCCAGCCAAGTATCCACCATGGAAAATTCATCCACAATGATAAAATCAGCATCCAGATAATCATCTAAATGACTGGTATCATCATCGCCAGTCATTCCCAAATGGCGGTGGATAGTGGCGCTAGGAAGACCAGTCAATTCGTTCATGCGACGAGCGGCGCGCCCAGTCGGAGCTGCTAACAGAATGGGTAAATCATTGGCTTTCCGCAGGTCCAAACCACGAAGTTGAGCATAGACTGCGATGATACAGTTGATAACAGTGGTTTTTCCCGTGCCTGGTCCGCCAGTTAAGATAAAGACCTTTTGATTGATAGCCTGACGGATGGCTTCTTTTTGGATACTGTCATAGGAGATGCCGGAGTTCTCCTCCACTTGCTGGATAGCCGCAGTAATGTTATCTGTGTCAAAGTAGTCTTGCTCTCCTTTTTCCAGCAGTCGGACTAGATTACTCCTTATTCCTTCTTCAGCAAAAAATAGGCTGTTTTCAAAGATCTTGGTCTCTACATTCTGGACCTTATCTTCCTCAATTAGATGAGCCAGCTCATCAGCGACTAGACTAGGGTCCAGCTCCACTTGGCGTGAGCTTTCTAAGAGCTCGATGGTATGTTCTAGTAAATCACGAGCTTCGACATAGGTATCTCCCCGCTCCATAGACTGGGTCAGCAAGGTGTGGACAAGACCAGCCCGAAAACGCTCAGGGGCATCACTTTGGATCCCCAGCTCTTCTGCCAGATGGTCAGCGATTTTAAATCCGATCCCCTGAATATCCTCTACCAGCTGATAGGGATATTTTTCGACAATATCCAGCGTTTCTTCCTTGTAGGTATCCTGGATTTGAAAAGCAAGCTTATTGGGAATGCCGTAGGCTGCCAGCTTGGCTAGTACCATCTCAGTTCCGTAGTTGAGACTGAGCTTGGCGACAAAGGCCTCGCGGTTCTTAGCTGCTAAGCCGTTTATCTGAGTCAGCTTTTCCGGCTCTGCTAAAATCTTGTCAATGGTGTCTTCGGTATCTTCTCCGTAGAGTTGCACGATTTTTTGAGCAGTCTTGACCCCGATGCCCTTGAAATGGTCACTAGAGAAGTATTTTACTAGGCCTTTGCTGCTGGGTTTTGCTCGCTCATAGCGGGAAATTTTCAGCTGCTGGCCATATTTGGGGTGCTGGACGAGACTACCCCAGAAGGTGTAATCTTCGCCTTCCATAACATCTGCCATAGAGCCGGTGACAATGATTTCAAAATCTTCAAAATCCTCGGCATCTGTATCCTCAATATCTAAGAGCAGGATGCGGAAAAAGTTGCTGGGATTTTCAAAAATAATCCGTTCAATGGTTCCTGAAAAGTAAAATTCCATAGTTTATAGGTTCTTCTTTTAAAACGAACCCAGCTGACGTTCAACTGAGTTCGGTATGCTTAATAGGTCTTAAAAGGCAGCAGTGGCCAGAAGCGGAACTTGGCTTCGCCCTGGATTTGTTCTTTTTGGAAGGTACCGACTTGGCGACTATCCTTGGAAACAATCCGATCGTCACCTAGAAGCAAATATTCATCATCCAGAAGCTTGATGGTGAAGACAGAGCTGCCTTCACTATCAACAGTGAAGGCTTGAGCCTGAGCAGCGAGTTTTCTGAAAAACA
The DNA here is from genome assembly GCF_963528215.1 of uncultured Streptococcus sp. Taxonomy (GTDB): domain Bacteria; phylum Bacillota; class Bacilli; order Lactobacillales; family Streptococcaceae; genus Streptococcus. The sequence goes on along the minus strand of NZ_CAURVL010000030.1, from coordinate 14,427 downwards.
CACCATTGTCATCATAATCATCCCCAGTGTAAGTGGATTGGAGCTTGTCTTCTTTAAATTTCTTGATGTAGTCCGTCAGGTAAGGCTCGTCTGTTTTTTTGCCGTTGATGTAAAGAGTATCATTTTCATACTGAATAGTATCACCCGGCATACCGATAACCCGCTTGACAATCTCCTTGGTCGTTCCGTCATTATCTGTCTCAGTGGCGACAACGATATCAAATCGGTCAATAGACTGATATTTAAGCACAAGTAGATATTCCCCATTGGCCAGCGTAGGGTCCATAGAGTGGCCATCTACCTTTACAGGGGACCAGAGATAGAGCCGTGATAGGATAATGATAGAGATAAAGATGATAAAGAGCCCCCATTCTTTGAGAATGACAACGGCAGTATTTGATTTTTTCATAGGTTACCTTTCTAGAAGTTTTTGTGCTTTTTCAGTATTTTTAAAGTGGAGTTTAGCAGAATGCTGCAGACCGGCCATTCCATAGGCTTGAAGAATCTGGCTGGCAACTTGGTCGCTCTTGCTTCCGGCTCCGCTAGGCAGGGTATAGCCCAGCTCTTGACTGAGATTTTCTAGATTTTCAAGAAAGAGGTCACGAGCGATAATAGAGCTGACAGCAACAGCTAGGAACTTTCCTTCAGCCTTTTCAATCAGACTTACCGGATTTGGAAAATGATTTTTTTCCTGCTTTAGGTATTTATTGTAGTTTTGTTGGCTGGTAAAGGCATCGATGACGATTTTTTCGGGATTGATGCCTTTCTGCAGCAGTAGGTAGATAGCTTGATTGTGTAAGGCTACCTTGACAGAGACGGCATTGTAGCCAGAAGCGATGACTTCATTGTACTTCTCTGGCGATATGAGCAGAGCTTGGTGGGCAATCTTTTCTTTCAAGACAGGTGCCAGTTGGCGAATCTTGCTATCGTTCAAGGTTTTAGAATCACCAACGCCCAGTTTTCTCAGAAAGTCGTGCTGGTTTGGAGTGACAAAAGAAGCTACGACGGCTAGACCTCCAAAGTAGGAGCCGTTGCCGACCTCATCTGTCCCAATGAGGGCAAAATTCTGAGAAGCAGGATTAGAACTGGATTTTTCTGGTTGATGGCCAAAAAAGCCAGCGTAGTGAGCAGCTTTTGCCCCTTGAAAGAGAACTTTGCCAGAGCTAAAGACACTGACCGTCGCCTGATCCAGCCGGAAGAAATATTGAATATGCGGGTTCTTGCTAGGAACCAGATGGTCCTGATATTTCTTAACAAAAGCCTGAATTTCTTGCTGTTTGGGACTGAGGGTGATACTTTCCATACCCCCTATTGTACCATAAAAAGGAAAAGTCGAAAGCCATAAGATTGAAAATTCTACAAAAATTTTGTAGGAAAGCACCGCTGTTTGTAATGTCAAAAAAGGTGAAAAAGAAAGTCCCTGTTTAGTCCTAAGTGTTTTTATAACTGACAAAGGGCTTCTTTTTTGATATAATACAATGAGGTGATTTTATGGCAAATTTGAATCGATATAAATTTACATTTGGAAACAAGACCTTAACTCTAACAACAGAACACGATAATCTCTTTATGGAAGAAGTAGAACGGGTAGCAAAGGAAAAATACAAGGCTATCAAAGAGCAGATGCCTGCGGCAGATGATGAAGTCCTGGCGATTTTGCTGGCTGTCAATAGCCTATCCACTCAGCTCAGCCGCGAGATTGAGTTTGACGACAAGGAAAAAGAACTGGAAGATTTTCGTCACAAAATGCTCAGTGATTTGAGAGAAAAATCGGGTAAATAGAGGAGCAATAATGTTTTCTATTATTATTTTACTAATATTGGCCTGGAGCTTTTATATTGGCTACTCGCGTGGCATTGTTCTGCAGGGCTATTATGCTGCTGCAACCATGGTTTCTATGCTGGTGGCTGGAGCTTTTTATAAGAGTTTGGCCAAGTTTATCAGTCTTTGGGTGCCTTATGCCAGCGCAACTCAGGGCTCTTCGACCTACTTTTTCCCTAGCTCCCAGCTTTTTCAGTTGGATCAGGTTTTTTATGCTGGTTTGGCCTATCTCATTATCTTTACGGCTGTCTATATCCTTGGGCGCTTTTTCGGGATTTTTGCCAATCTGATTCCCTATCCCAATAAGCTGGATACCAAATGGTACAATGTGACCAGCGGAGCCATCGCTGTCTGCATCTCTATTTTTGTTTTGGGAATGTGCCTGACTATTTTAGCGACGGTGCCGATGGAGATGGTTCAGGAGCGGCTCAATAGCAGCTTCATGATTCGCTTTATTGTCAAGTATACCCCTATCACATCCAATATCCTCAAAGATCTCTGGGTGAATCAAGTTATCGGATAAAAGACGACTCAGTTGGCCTGCTAGCTGGGTTCTTTTTTACTAGAAAAGAAAATTATGAATACAAAAATTTTAGAAACCTTAGAATTTAAGAAGATTAAAGAACTTTTTGCTCCCTATCTTTTAACCGAGCAGGGGCAGCTGGAGCTAGGCCTGCTTTTGCCGACCAGCAAGAAGGAGACGGTGGCCTCGGCTTTTCTGGAAATGACAGATATGCAGCAGATTTTTGTGCAGCATCCGTACTTTAGTCTGGCTGCGACTCAGGATATTACTGCCTTGACCAAGCGCTTGGAGCTGGAAAGCGACTTGAATATTGAGGAGTTTTTGGCTCTCAAGCGCGTCTTGGCTGTGACTCAGGAACTCAAGTCCTTTTATGAGGACTTGGAAAATATGCACTTGGAAAAGCTGGACCGTCTGTTTGAGAATCTAGCTGTGTTCCCTAAGCTGCAAGGAAGTCTGCAGGCTGTGAATGATGGCGGATTTATTGAAAGCTTTGCTAGCGAAAGTTTGAGCCGCATCCGCCGAAAAATTCAAGAAAATGAAAACCAGGTGCGGGAAATTCTGCAGGAGATTCTCAAAAACAAGGGAGAGATGCTGGCGGATCAGGTAGTGGCTAGCCGGAATGGCCGCAATGTGCTGCCCGTGAAAAATACCTACCGCAACCGCATTTCAGGTGTGGTTCACGATATTTCTGCCAGCGGCAATACCGTCTATATCGAGCCTAGAGCAGTTGTCAATCTCAACGAAGAAATTGCGAGCAGTCGGGCTGACGAGCGTTATGAAATTCAGCGGATTTTGCAGGAATTATCGGACCTCTTCCGTCCCCATGCAGCTGAAATTGCCAATAACGCTTGGATTATCGGACATCTGGACCTGGTGCGTGCCAAGGTCCGCTTCATGCAAGAGACGGGAGCGGTGGTGCCAGACCTGTCGGAAGAGCAGGATATCCAACTGCTCAGTGTCCGTCATCCACTGATTGAAAATGCAGTGGCTAATGACTTGCATTTCGGGCCAGACTTGACAGAGATTGTCATTACCGGGCCTAATACGGGTGGTAAGACTATCATGCTGAAGACCTTGGGTTTGGCTCAGATCATGGCCCAGTCAGGCCTGCCGATTCTGGCGGACAAGGGTAGTCGCGTCGGGATTTTCAGTCAGATTTTTGCAGACATTGGTGATGAGCAGTCCATTGAGCAGAGCCTGTCAACTTTCTCTAGTCACATGACCAATATCGTCTCTATTTTAGAGCAGGTTGATAGCGAGAGTTTGGTTCTGCTGGATGAGCTGGGAGCTGGGACTGATCCGCAGGAGGGGGCAGCACTAGCTATTGCCATCTTGGAAGATTTGCGGCTAAGACAGATTAAAACCATGGCGACGACCCACTATCCTGAGCTCAAAGCCTATGGGATTGAGACGGACTGGGTGGAAAATGCCAGCATGGAATTTGATACAGATAGTTTAAGGCCGACCTATCGCTTTATGCAGGGAGTGCCTGGCCGCTCCAATGCCTTTGAAATCGCTCGGCGTTTGGGCTTGGCAGAAGTTATCGTTGGCCATGCCCAAGAGCAGACCAACACAGATAGTGATGTCAATCGGATCATTGAGCGCCTAGAGAAGCAGACGCTGGAAAGCCGCAAGCGCTTGGACAATATTCGCGAAGTCGAGCAGGAAAACCTTAAATTTAACCGAGCACTTAAAAAACTTTATAATGAGCTCAATCGAGAGAAAGAGACCGAACTCAATAAGGCGCGCTTGGAAGCCCAGGAAATCGTTGATTTGGCTTTGTCAGAGAGTGAGAGCATTCTCAAAAATCTCCATGATAAGTCCAGTCTCAAACCACATGAGATTATTGAAGCCAAGGCTCAGCTTAAAAAGTTGGCACCAGAAACAGTTGATTTATCAAAGAATAAGGTGCTCAAGCAGGCCAAGAAAAATCGGGCGCCCAAGGTGGGAGATGATATCCTAGTCACCAGCTATGGTCAGAGGGGAACCTTGGTCAAGCAACTCAAGGACGGCCGTTGGGAAGCTCAGGTCGGTCTTATCAAGATGACTCTAGAAGAGCAGGAGTTTAACTTACTCAAGGCTGAAAAGGAGCAGCAACCTAAGCGCAAGCAGGTCAATGTGGTCAAGCGGGCCAATACTGCTGGACCGAAAGCCAGACTGGATCTGCGTGGCAAACGCTATGAAGAGGCTATGGAAGAGCTTGATGCCTTTATCGATCAGGCCCTCCTCAATAACATGGCTCAGGTGGATATTATCCACGGTATCGGGACCGGCGTCATACGTGAAGGGGTGACCAAATATCTCCGCCGCAACAAGCATGTCAAGTCCTTTGGCTATGCTCCGCAAAATGCCGGCGGGAGCGGTGCGACGATTGTGATCTTTAAGTAAGAGGCCAGAAATGAAAATACAAACCTATGACTCAACTTATGAGAAAAGTTGGGTTTATACAAAGGCTTTGAGTTATCTCTTTTCGCCTTTCTTTGATGATATGAGCCGCAGCAAGGATGCTTTTACTGAAGAGCCTTACCAAGATTCTATTGAGCTCATAGCAGTGGAAGATGATCAGGTTGTAGGGCTTCTAGATATTGGGATTTACACCGAAGAAGCAAGTCATGCTTATCCATATTATCCGGGAGAAAAGATAGCTTACTTCGCTAATCTGGCTGTCCATCCTGATTTTCAGAATCAAGGGATAGCCGGCCAACTCTTTCAAACTGCTTGGGAGAAGCTGCAAGAAAAGAAAGTTGAGGCCTTGATCATCTTTACCAGAGACGGGAAGCAGGCAAATCACCTCTATCAGAAGTGGGGCGGCAAGCTGATTTGTCAAGACTACTTGGTTGTCGGGCGCCCCAAAGACCAAATAGCGTTTTCTTTCAGTGTTGATAGGAAACAGCAGACAATCTGTCTGACAGATAAGTCGGGAAATTCCTTAGGCTATTATCAAAGAGAAGGGCATTATATTGTCTCAAGGAAAGAAGATTTAGAGAATTTTGACATTGATGAACTTTACAAAGAACATACCTATGTTTTAAAAATCGAATAGGGCATTGGAAGTTTCAGTGAAGAGATAGCAGCAGGTCCTTTTATGAGGTCCTGCTTTTTGCTATAATGGAAGCAGCATAAAGTGTTTCGGAGGGAAAATAATGAGAATAAAGCATGCATCAGATTCCTGCACGACTATTTTGGTGGGCAAGAAGGCCAGTTACGACGGTTCAACCATTGTCGCTCGTACAGAGGATTCACAAAATGGGGTCTTTACACCCAAGAAATTTGTCGTAGTGGAGCCACAAGATCAGCCCCGCCATTATCAATCAGTTTTAACGTCTTTTGAGATGGATTTGCCGGACAATCCAGTCCGCTATACGGCAGTGCCAGATGCAGTTCCCAAAGATGGTATTTGGGGAGCAGCTGGGATTAATAGCTACAATGTTGCTGTCAGCGCAACGGAAACGATTACGACCAATAGCCGCGTGCTGGGAGCTGATCCTCTGGTAGAGTCGGGTATCAGCGAGGAAGATATCCTTACTCTGGTTCTTCCCTACATCAAGACGGCTCGTGAGGGGGTTCTACGCTTAGGGAAAATCCTAGAGGAGTACGGCACTTATGAGTCCAATGGGATTGCTATTTCAGATATTAATGAAATCTGGTGGTTGGAAACCATTGGCGGCCACCATTGGATGGCGCGGCGCGTGCCAGATGATGCCTATGTGACCAATCCAAATCAGCTGGGCAGCGATTATTTTGAATTTGACAATCCAGAGCACTTCCTCTGTCATCCAAATCTCAAAAATTTTATCAAGGAAAACCATCTCAATCTGAATTACTCAGATGAGGGCTTCAATCCACGCTATGCTTTTGGCAGCCAGAAGGATAAGGACCGCCATTACAATACACCGCGAGCTTGGGATATCCAGCGTTTTCTCAATCCAGAAGTGGAGCAAGATCCAAGGAGTTTCTTCATTCCTTGGTGCCGCAAGCCATACCGCAAGATTACTATCGAGGATGTCAAGTATGTCCTGAGCAGTCACTATCAGGATTCGCCTTATAATCCTTACGGAGTAGAGGGCGATCACTATAGCAGACGGGCCTTCCGGACTATTGGCATCAATCGAACCAGTCAGACAGCCATCTTGCAGCTGCGCCCTAACCAACCGCAGGCAACGACGGGTATCCAGTGGCTATCCTACGGCTCCATGCCTTACAATACAGCAGTTCCTTTCTTTACTCAAGTCTCAACAACGCCAGACTACTTTGCCAACACAACGGACAAGGTTTCGACGGATTCTTTCTACTGGGCCAATCGCCTGATTGCTGGGCTAGCTGACGCTCATTTTAGCAGTCATGTCGGAGACTTGGATGAATATCAGGAAAAGACTATGGCTTGGGGTCACGAAATGATTGGTCGGGTAGACCGAGCTCTGGCCAAGGGCGAGGCTGTGGACTTTGAAGTTGAAAATCAAGCCATGAGCGATAAGGTGCAAGAAGCGACAGACCAGCTCTTGGAGAAAGTTCTTTTGGATGCCAGCAATCTCATGACCAACCATTTCTCACTGAGTGACTAAGGCCCTACCCGTAGCAAATATTTTTCTTTCTGATGTTTTTGGTGTAAAATGTTATCAAAAGTAAGCAATAAAAGGAGAAGATTTATGGTAGCAGCAGTTACAGATGCAACATTCGCAGAAGAAACAAAAGATGGATTGGTTCTGATTGACTTTTGGGCAACTTGGTGCGGTCCATGCCTTATGCAGGCGCCTATCTTGGAGCAGTTGGCAGGGGAAGTTCATGAGGATGAATTGAAAATCCTTAAAATGGATGTGGATGAAAATCCAAATACGGCCCGTGAATTTGGCATTATGTCCATTCCGACTCTTCTGTTCAAGAAAGACGGTCAAGTCGTTAAGCAAGTCGCAGGCGTTCACACTAAAGACCAGCTCAAGGCTATTATCGCGGAATTAAGCTAAGCAAGAAGCCTGAGGGCTTCTTTTTTGTATCGAAAAACGTTTACATGCTCAAAAAATTTCATAAAATATTGACAAAAGGCGAATGTTTTTTTAGAATAATAGAAAATTAATAATCAACACCGAACGAAGTTTTTCAGAAAGAGGCAGGCACCTCTGACTGTGAAATGGACGGAACTCTGGAGAGACCATGAATGGCACCGAAGGGGCAAGGCGGTTTAGAACCGCTCAAACTCTCAGGTAAAAGGACAGAGCGAAGAGGCAGGGATTTCCCTACTCCAGCACATCCAGAGTACATGTTTTTCATGTGCTCTTTCTTTTTCTCGGTGTGAAAAGGAGCTTATATCATGTTGGAAATATTGAATCGTCTGGATTCTTTGGTTTGGGGTCCACCCCTGCTCATTTTGCTGGTTGGTACCGGTATCTATCTCAGTCTGCGTCTGGGCTTGCTGCAGATTTTTCGACTTCCGCGTGCCTTTCGGCTAATCTTTGTATCAGACGAGGAGCATCAGGGCGATGTCTCTAGCTTTGCAGCTCTCTGTACTGCTCTAGCCGCGACGGTGGGAACGGGAAATATCATCGGAGTGGCAACGGCCATTAAAACCGGTGGACCGGGTGCTCTCTTCTGGATGTGGGTAGCTGCTTTCTTTGGAATGGCAACCAAGTATGCCGAAGGTCTCTTGGCTATCAAGTACCGCCGCAAGGATGCTCATGGAGCCATGGCAGGCGGTCCTATGCACTATATCTTACTAGGGATGGGCGAGAAGTGGCGCCCGCTGGCCATCTTTTTTGCCCTAGCTGGTATCTTGGTGGCTCTTTTGGGGATTGGGACCTTTACGCAGGTCAATTCCATCACAGAGGCCATGCAGAATACTATTCAGCTGCCTCCAGCTGTGACAGCTTCTATCTTGGCTATTTTGGTGGCTCTGGTTATTTTCAGCGGCATCCAGTCTATTGCTCGAGTATCGACCAAGGTTGTGCCCTTTATGGCAGCTATTTATATCTTGGGGACTGTAACTGTCTTAGCGGTCAATCTAGATCGTCTGCTGCCCACTCTCCAGCTGGTCTTTAGCTCAGCCTTTAGCCAGACAGCTGCTGTTGGTGGCTTTGCCGGTGCGACCATCCAGATGGCAATTCAAAACGGGGTCGCGCGTGGAGTTTTCTCCAATGAATCTGGTTTGGGTTCAGCACCCATTGCAGCGGCGGCAGCTCGGACCAAGGAACCAGTAGAACAGGGCTTGATTTCCATGACCGGAACCTTCATCGACACCCTGATTATCTGTAGCCTGACAGGCTTGACGATTTTAATCACAGGAGTCTGGGATGGCAATCTCAATGGTGTGTCCCTGACTCAGGCAGCCTTTGCGAGTGTTTTTGCTAATTTTGGTCCGGTTCTGCTTTCAGTCTTTCTGGTTCTCTTTGCCTTTACGACTATCTTGGGCTGGAACTACTATGGTGAGCGCTGTTTTGAATTTCTCTTTGGGGTGCGCTATATCCGCGTTTATCGCCTGCTCTTTGTTCTTATGATTGTTCTCGGTGGCTTTGTGGGTCTAGAGGCAGTCTGGATTATTGCAGATATTGTCAATGCCCTCATGGCCTTGCCAAACTTAATCGCTCTTCTAGCACTTTCTCCTATTGTCATCGGAGAAACAAAGAAATACTTTGACAAGCATCGAAAGAATTAATTTTCACACATAAAAAAGCCTCTAGTTTTCTGTAATGATGGAAGTCTAGAGGTTTTATGTTGAAATTAATAACGTTTTTCTTTTGACCAGCTGCTCATCTCGGCCACAGCTGTAAAGAGAACGTCAGTAGAAGAGTTGAGGGCTGTCTCGCAGGAGTCCTGAATGACACCAATAACGAAACCGACGCTGACTACCTGCATGGCCAAATCATTGGAAATTCCAAAGAGGCTGCAGGCGACTGGAATGAGCAGAAGAGAACCGCCAGCTACGCCGGAAGCCCCGCAGGCAGAAAATGCCGCTACAATACTGAGAACTAGAGCCGTGCCAAAGTCAACCCTGATACCTAGCGTGTTGACAGCAGCCAAGGTCAGGGTATTGATAGTAATAGCAGCCCCTGCCATGTTGATAGTGGCTCCCAGAGGGATAGAAACTGAGAAGGTTTCTGGATTGAGTCCCAGATCCCGACAAAGCTTCATATTGACAGGGATGTTAGCTTCTGAGCTGCGCGTGAAAAAGGCAGTCACACCACTGACTCGCAAACAGCGCCAGACCAAGGGATAGGGATTTTTCCGCAGCATGATAAAGGTAATCAAAGGATTGATAATCAGAACGACAATCAGCATGCTGGCTATCAAGGCCAGCAGCAAAATGCCATAGCTTTGTAGAGCCTGGAAGCCTTTGCCGGAAATGGTCGTGTAGACCAATCCTAGAATACCAAGAGGGGCTAGATTGATAATCCACTCGACAATCTTAGAAGTGATATCTGCCAAGGTCTGCAACAGTTCCTTGCTGTGGTGGCTGGCTTCCCGCATGACAATTCCAAAGATGACAGCCCAGGACAGGATACCAATGTAGTTAGCGGTGATGAGGGCGTTGACGGGATTGTCCACCAGCTGAAGCAGAAGATTGCTGAGAACTTGTCCGATTCCATCTGGCGGAGAAACCTTTTGGGAGGACGATGCCAACTCTATGCTAATTGGAAAGAAGGAGTTGACTAGGACTGCGACCAGGGCAGCCGCAAAGGTTCCCAGAAGATAGAGCAAGATGACTTTTTCATATTGCTCTTTTGTCCTTTTTGCTGCTGGGACAGGGCGTTTGCCACCAGAGCGAAGACTAGGAGCGGAGCGATGGCCTTGAGGCCGCCAACGAAGATTTGGCCCAGAAGTCCGATGGCTTGTGCTTGGGGGAAGATGATAGCCAGCAGGACACCAATGCCAATACCGATGGAAATCCGCTTGATTAGATTGGTTTTATTCCAAATGGCGATGAAGCGATGGAGCATGTAAGTTCCTTTCTTGTCTTAGATACTTATTTTATTATACGATAGAAAGGGGGTGAAAGCAATGCTAGGTCGGACTAACCATTCTATGTCCGCGCAGATTGGTCTTTGTGGTATAATGGTAGTAATCTTTTTGGAGGTAGCCTATGTCTAAGACCGGAAATGTCTTTTCCCGCTATATCCAGCAGTTTGACTGGACCAAGATTGCAGATGACCTCTTTTCCAAGCTGGTTTCTTTACTTCTGCTTTTTATCTTATTTTACATCGTTAAGAAAATCCTGCATTTGTCAGTGACCAAGATCATTGCCCCCTCTCTCAAGCTATCCAAGCAGGATGTAGCCAGACAAAAAACCATTACCCGTCTGATTGAGAATCTGCTTAATTATGTCTTGTATTTTCTCTTGATTTACTGGGTTTTATCTATCTTGGGACTGCCGGTTTCCAGCCTTTTAGCTGGTGCCGGAATTGCCGGGGTGGCCATCGGGATGGGAGCCCAGGGCTTCCTGTCGGATCTGGTCAATGGCTTCTTTATCCTTCTCGAGCGACAGTTAGATGTCGGTGATAATGTTCGTCTAACTAACGGTCCTATCAACATTGCTGGAACAGTAATCAGTGTCGGGATTCGGACGACGCAGGTACGGGACGCGGACGGAACGCTTCATTTTGTGCCCAACCGCAATATCATGGTTGTCAGCAATCTGTCTCGAGGAGATATGCGGGTCTTGATTGACATTCCTATTTATGCCCAGACGGATTTGGACGAGATTTACCGCATCATTTCCAAGGTCAATGAAGAAGCAGTGCCAGAACATCCAGAGATTCTCAAGGAACCGGATGTCTTGGGACCGCAGATGGCTTCAAATGGCCAGTTCAACTTCCGTATCAGCATGATAGTGCAGGGAGGTATGCAGATTTCTATTTACCATATCTTCTACCGTCTTTACCATGAGGCGCTTTTGCGAGAGGGGATTGAGCTTCCGACGCTTGGACCTCTTTCAAAAGGCAAGTAATTATTGATTAGAAAGGTCCATATGAATCAGCGAATTCAGCAGGAGATTGTCAGTGAGGACAATCTTGTTTACCGTTTAAAACGTCCTCTCCACAAGCAGGGGCTCTTTTGGGCAGCTCTGGTGTCTGGTATTATCATCTTTCTTCTGGCCTTGCTCAGCATTCTCCTCGTCATCACCACGATTGGTCTTATGGAGGAAAATGACCATCTCAAGTCTCTCACAGGCTACCATAACTCGCCTTTAGAGACCTATTCCAGCCATGCTTTTGAGAAAACAGTTGAATTTTCCAGCGGACTCAAGGTGACAGTTCATTCAGCAGTGGAAGACAACAAGAGAGTCATGAGCGATGAGTCAACAGGAGTAGCTGTCGTTGCGACTATCACGGTTGAAAACACTTCTAAAAAGCCCATTCTGGTCAGTCCTTATGACTTTGGACTTTATGACAAGAAGGAGAATGTCTATATTTTGGACGGCTCAACCTTTGACAATACACAAATCGGCACCAATCTGGCGCCAGACAAGTCTATCCGCTTTGACTTGGTATTTGACGGGGAAGGCGGTGATGAGGATGCCTATACCGTGACCTACGATAATGCTAAGTGGCAAAAGGAGAAAAGCAAGCCAAAGCAAGAGAAAAAGAAGGAGCAGTAGGGAAAATTATCCTATTACTCTAATACCTTTGCTACTTTCCGCACCCAGATTTGAAAGTGGAGGCAGCAAATGTTATAGATGAAAGAGGATTTGGGACAAAAGTTTCAAATCTTTTTCTTGACTATGACCTTAGGGGAGGGTGTATACTGGTGAAAATTAGAAAAGGAGATTACCATGCAAATTAATATTATTCGCTCTGATAAAGTTTATCAGGAGTTGCTTGAACTTCCATTTGATAAAAGGGAGGGCTGTTTTCGAGCGAAAATACTCGCTCCATTTGCTCCTAAATACCAAACTCAGCACATTCCTTTAAAAGCGAAGTATCCTGGAGGATTTGATGCTCTATTTCTACTTGGCTTTATGAATCAGTTGCCCGGAACTCTGTCAGAAAAGGATAGACCAGCTATCGACTCTCTGAGCTCTGATCAACTCTGGCAAGACTGCCAGGATACCATCAAAAGGAGTATTGGTCTTTTTGAACAGGCTGGCTATGATTTAGAGGTTGAGGATTACCATTTTACTATATTATTGGGAAATCCTGAAAAAACCATGCTACTGCTCAATAAGGGTTACAGCGGAGATGGAGGAATTCCAGGCTACCTCATGCTTAGTCTACTACCAAATGACTATACTTTGCCACGTGTGCAGGCGGCATTAGCCCACGAGTGCAATCACAATGTCCGCTTCCAATTTATCAAATGGAATCAGCAGACGACATTAGCAGACTGGGTAGTTAGTGAAGGATTGGCAGAGTCTTTTGCTGCCGAGCTCTATGGTAAAGAGCTCATTGGACCTTGGGTAACTTCAACCAGTTCAGAGCAATTAGAGGAGATTAAGCCCATCATCTCAAGTCAGCTTCAGCTAACTGGGATGGCGGAAATAGCTCCTTATCTCTACGGTGATGAAATCGCCGAGATTCAAGGTCAAATACCAGTCGGTATGCCTTATGCTGCGGGCTATGCTTATGGCTATCATTTGATACAAGCCTATCTGAAAAAGACTGGCAAGAGCGTTATTGAAGCGACAGTAACATCGACAGAAGAGATTTTAGAGGCGACGAAAGACTTTTGGCAATGACACTTTTGCTTGAAAATCTGCCTGAACCTGATATAATGTAGGTAATTTCTGGAGGTGACTATATGCACTATAAAAGAGTCGAATTGAAAGTTACAAATCAAGGTATCCATGAGCGCAAGATTTTTCAAGGTGTCAAGATTTTCAATCGTAGCAAGCTGTCCAAAGATCAGAAAAGCATTCTAACACAGAAGCTTTACCTGACACCGAAGCAAAACATTGTTTACTATCAACGAACAGATGTCAACTATGACCAGAACTGGCATCATAAGAAGGATTATTATGAACTAGCTTATGGTCAGTTTGACAGAGAGACTGTTTTTAAGGTTTGCCAAGATTTTGACGAACTAAGTCTTTTTCTGGAGAATGAGCTGCTGGAGAAGCTAAAAGAAAAGCAGTCATCAGGCAAGTTTTTTGAAAAATTAGATATATAAAAATCCGGCTGCTTTTACAAGCAGTCGGATTTATTCTAGTTTGATAGTTCTTAGACAATACCTTGGGCAATCATAGCCTTGGCTACGTTTTCGAAGGCAGCGATATTAGCACCAGCCAGATAGTCTTTGCTAAGTCCGTAAGTTTCAGCGGTAGTTTTAGCTGTGTTGAAGATGTTGGTCATGATGTCCTTGAGACGGGCAGAGTATACTGGCATCTATTCATCTGGTAAGAGGGATTTTATCATCCAGATATTCATAGCCGGGTGGCCAGCAGCGTTAGAAAGTGGTTGTTGCAGTGATGTAAAACCATAGTGCTGATAGATGGCCACGGCCGTAGCCAGTTCAGTAGAGGTTTCTAGATAAAGTTGTTCATAACCTGCTAGGCGGGCTTCCTGGAATATCCGCTTTATCAACCGGCTGGAATAACCTTTGCCACGACTGTTTTTAGTGACATATAGTTTTTGTAATTCAGCAATCTTATCAGAAACAGGTGCAAAGCCGCCACAGCCAACGAGATGACCTTCATCTTCCAGAACAAAGTAAGCTGCCCTCTCTTGATGTTGATAATAGTCGGCCAAATGATCTAGATGAGAATCAAAGTAGACAGTTCCTGGTTTGTCAAGCCCGAATTCTTCTAGGCTGGCTCGAATGAGCTGCGCTACAGCTGGATTGTCTCTCACTTCCATTGGCCGTAAGTTCATGATTTGTCCTCCGATAGGATGTATCGACTAGTTAAACAATACCTTGGGCAATCATAGCGTTGGCTACGTTTTCGAAGGCAGCAATGTTAGCACCAGCCAGGTAGTCTTTGCCAAGTCCGTAAGTTTCAGCGGTAGTCTTAGCTGTGTTGAAGATGTTGGTCATGATGTCCTTGAGACGGCCGTCAACTTCTTCACGAGTCCATGAGAGGCGAAGGCTGTTTTGGCTCATTTCCAGAGCAGATACAGCTACACCACCAGCATTGGCAGCTTTGGCAGGTCCGTAAAGGATTC
>NZ_CAURVL010000029.1:0-20893 GCF_963528215.1 uncultured Streptococcus sp. | reverse complement strand
TTATCTTGCCTTGTTATCCTTTGTCATTTTCCATCTTATTTTATTAACATTTGGTTTAGCATTTATTCCAACTTTGTGGAATATCTGGTTGCTTTGTCTTGGTTTAACCTTGTTGTTGCATTTATGGGCTCGATTTTATAAATCAAAGATAGATCAAAAGCGTCATCTTATCCTAGAGCTCCTTAGTGCTTTTGTAGTTTTTTGTATCTGGGGTGTTTCACTTTTAGCTTTTTCTTTTATAGAAGATTCACGCATTCCATTACAGTAGATTTTAGAATAGTAGATAGAGAAGTTATCATCGTTAGAGGAACTTTGCTTCATGGTTATCGTGAATACCACGATTTAGTTAATCCTTTTATGATGAAGTCTGAAGTAAAATATCGAGATGAATATTAACAAATAGAAAGCGAGTGAACCCATGTCACGTTCCCAAGAAACAATCCTAACAAACATCTGCCTTGTTGAAGATAAGGCGCGTGGTAAAGTCCTAATGCAGTATCGCTCTCCTGAGCGCTATCGCTGGTCTGGATATGCCTTTCCTGGTGGACATATTGAGAAGGGAGAGTCTCTCCATGATGCGGTTGTCCGTGAGATTTTAGAGGAAACAGGTTTGACCATTAGTCATCCTAAATTGGTTGGGGTAAAGAACTGGCATACGGATGAAGGGGTTCGCTACATCGTCTTTTGCTACAAAGCGACTGAATTCTCTGGTCAGATTCACTCGACTGAAGAGGGTGAGATTTCTTGGGTAGACAAGGATAGCCTGCCGCAGCTGGACTTGGCCTACGATATGCTTGAACTTCTGCGTATGATGGAAGATGAGGAATTATCTGAATATTACTATCACGAGCGTATCGAAGGTGGCTGGCGCAAGAGTATGTATTAAAAAGACTGACTAGGTTAGGCCCTAATCAGTCTTTTTCTTTCTTAAATATTATTCCTGTAAAAATCCTAGGTCTCTCAAGGCGGATTCTACATAGTTCAGGTCCTGCTGGGAGTCGGCTTGTACTAGGTGATAGTGGACTCCATCTGTCAGCTCAGATAAGGGGCGAAAGGCACAGGATGCGACCTGTTGGAGAAAATGCTGGACATCTCGGCGGCAGGTCAACTTCAGGTAAGTCTGGATTTCGCCGTAAACCGGGTGCTCAATCAAAATAGTCTGTACGCGGCCGCCATTATCCACGATAGCCAGCAGCTCAGCCTCCATATCCTCAGCCCTATGCTGAACCTTGAAGAGCTGATGAAAAGCTGTGCTTTCTTGGTGGTCTTTATAAAGATAGCCACGGTTGGTTGAGAGGATGGGGGCACCATCAGCCCGCAAGAGGGCAATATCTTGCACGATAATCTGTCTGGTCACATGGAAATGCTCCGCCAGTGACTGGCCATTGAGGGCAGCAGATGATGTTTTCAAAAGGTCTAATAGTTCTTCTCGTCTTTGCTTGGTCATAGCTTCATTGTAAACCAAAAGTCAGGAATCTTCAAGCTCTAGCGAATCTTTTTCAGCGCTTGATAGATGAACTTAGCAATGACAAAGTCGACCATGCTATGAATGACCGTACCAAGTCCAACCAAACCAAATAAGATATAGAAAGCATTAGCAGGATAGGCAGACGTCGTGTAAAAGAGGATGCAGACGACCACTTCGCCAAAGGCATGAATCAAGGCTAGTAGGAAATTAAATATCCAAGTCTTCTTCTGGCTGTCCAGTGTGTCCGGGTGCTTTTGAAGATAAAGAGCGCCTATGCTAGCGAAGAGCAAGTGGGACAGGGCCCTAAGCGTGATGATAAAAGGAAGTCCGGACATTCCAAATCCAATAGTAGAACCAATCACGACAATCACCGTCATGAGAGGGGAGATAAACATAGCCAGAAAGATAGCGACATGACTGGCTAAGGTGAAGGAAGCGGGCGGAATGACAATTTTAATCGGCATAACCAGTGGGATAACAATGGCTAGTGCAGTCAAAAAAGCGGTCAGTGTCATAAACTGATTTTTAGATTTTGGTTTCATAGTGACTCCTTTTTATCTGTATATACACTAGTATAGTACACTGTTTTTGCAGAAAGGTCAAGACCTGTAGGAAATCCTAAAAGAGATTTGTCAAAATGCTTAAAATAGCTTATACTAGAAAGGTGTGGAAATAGGAGAAAACTAGATTCTTAGAGTTTAGTTGACCTTCACATCGATTAGTGTTCTGCTGGACTTGAAAAATGAAAGAAGAGCTTAATCATATAGAGAAGGCTGTTATGGGAATTTAGCAGCCTTGATTAGAAATGGAGAAAAAATGAACAACTTACCAAACTGCCCCAAATGTAATTCAGAGTATGTCTACGAAGATGGAACGCTCTTGGTCTGCCCAGAGTGCGCCTATGAGTGGAATCCAGCTGAGGTCCAAGAAGCAGAAGAAGGAGCAGTAGCGATCGATGCTAATGGCAATAAGCTGGCTGATGGCGACACAGTTACCTTGATTAAGGACCTGAAAGTAAAAGGAGCACCCAAGGATCTCAAGCAGGGAACGCGCGTGAAAAACATCCGCATCGTGGAAGGCGACCATAATATTGACTGTAAGATTGACGGCTTCGGTGCGATGAAGCTCAAGTCAGAGTTTGTTAAGAAAATTTGAGGTCTCTATGAATCGTCGTTTTATCTTAATTTATCGAATTATTCTTTTTATCCTGGCCTTTTTGGGTGTGTATCTGGAAATCACTAAGTATGGCGTGGGCATGCTCATGTACTATACGGTTTTGTCCAATCTCTTAGTTCTGCTCTTTACGGGCTATCTGGTCTATCTGATGATGAGACCTGGCGATGCTTGGAAGGCGCCGAAAATCTTGAGAATCAAGGGCGGGGTAACCATGTCCATCATGATTACTTGTGTCGTTTATCACCTCTTGCTGGCTCCGATTGCGACAGATTTTTACCGTCTAGAGAATTTTTTGTGTCATTATATAGTACCCTTGGCGTTTCTTCTGGATACAGTAATCTTTGACAAATCGCGCCAGTACCGTTGGTTTGATCCGATTTCTTGGACAAGTGTGCCTTTGGTCTACATGGCCTTTGCTCTCTTTAATGGCTTTTTCTTGAAAATAGATATTCCAAGATCCAAGGACAATCCATTTCCTTACTTTTTCCTCAATGTCTTTAAGAAAGGCTGGCCCTATGTCATCCAGATGTGTCTGATTATTTTTGCAGCCTATCTGGTTTTTGGTTTTGTCTTTTACGGGATAAAGTTCATCTCTTTCTCAAAGAAAAAAGCTTCAGAGTGACGTGTGAATTTTAGATGAAAAACAGATTTGCTCTGTTTTTTATTTTGCTTCGATTTTTTCTTGCCAATATCAGTTTTGTATGATATAGTTAACTAGTTAATGATTAACCGATTAAATAAAAAGGAGGAAAGAATGAGGCATAATCAGAAACTGTTAGGATTAGCAGGGATCATTCTAGCTTGTAATCTTTGCTTGGCTGCTTGTCAATCTCAGACATCTCAACAGGAAAGCGGTCAAGAAAAGGTGAAGACCAAGCAAGAAGTGAAGAAGAAAAGTAAGGCGACCAAAAAAGGACAAGTTCCTGGTGTTGATAAGCCGACGGATGATGGTTTTCTCTTCAAAAGCGAGTCTCAAATTAAAGCTAGAACTAGTGAAGGTTTGATTTTAGAGCATAATGGCCATACACACTTTATTTTTTATTCTGATCTAAAGAATAGTAAATGGGCCTATCTGATACCAAAAGATGGGCAAGTGACTGCGGGATCAGGTCAGCTGGCAAATCAAATGAGCACTGCTGATGATGGCTATGTCTTTAATCCTAGAGACATTGTGTCAGAAGACCAATACGGTTATGTTGTGCGTCACGGGGATCATTTCCATTACATTTTGAAACAGTCAGTAGGTAATCTTGCACAAGCACCTAGTTATCGTCCAACGCCGTCTAGCAATCCTACTGGACCTGTTTATCAGCCAACGCTTAGACCTTCTGTTCCCCAGCAGCAAGGGACAACTAAACGCCAGTTTGCTGGGATTGATTATCCTACAAGTGATGGATTCTTATTTAGAGGCACAGGGGTAACAGGCAAGTTAGCTACTGGCTTGCTGGCAGATCATAACGGTCATACTCATTTTATCCCCTATGAGCAGCTGATTGCTTCACCTTGGGAGTCATTGATTCCAGCGGAACATAAGAAAGCTGCTGAGGATGCCTACTATGGCCGGCAAGTGCAAGCACAGCCTTCACCAGAACCGTCGCCAGCCCCAGCTCCGACGCCTGATCCTGAACCTAGCCCATCAAACGAGGAAGAAGAAATTGCCAAGAAAAAGGCCTATTTGGCTCAGCAATTAGGAATCGATGAAAGTCTGATTCAGGTGAGTGATACAGATAAAGGAAAGGTATTTATCTATCCGCATGGCGATCACAGCCATTCAACCTTGGTCAGTGAGATTGATACAACCAAGCCTTTTGACCCTCATGGAAATCCGCACGCTCATGACGCAGTCGGTATTGCAACCTTGAAAACTCTAGGATTTGATGATGAAATCATTGAAGATATTTTACATGCTACAGCTGACACCCCATTCCCATCAGATGAGACAGATACGGAAAAGATGAAAGCCTGGCTGGCAACTGTGAAGTATCTAAATATCGGCCAGCGCAAAGATCCGCTGGAAAGAAAAGGCTTGGAACTGATGCCGAATATTGAAGTTCTGGGGATTGGCTTTACTCCGATAAAGGACATCAGACCAGTGCTGCAATTTAAACATTTGAAACAGCTCTGGATGACAAAGACAGGCGTTACCAACTATGATTTCTTAAAAGAAATTCCGACCTTGGAAGGCTTGGACATTTCCCAGAATGGTATCACCGATTTATCTTTCTTGAAGGATTACCCAAACCTCAAAACAGTCGCCGCAGCGGGAAATGACCTTACCGATATCTCACCCCTAGCTAAGCTGAAAAATCTGGAGTCATTGAACCTTGACTACAACAATATCTCAGATATTTCTGCTTTGGCCAAGCTTTCAAAATTAAAAGCGGTAAGTTTAGAACACAATCAGCTGCACGATATTTCTGCTCTGAGCCAAAAAGAAGATTTAACAAGGCTTTTCTTATCCAACAACCCAAACTTAAATCTCAATACCCTCAAAGCTTCCAAACTTGAAGAATTAACAGCTGACAATTCCAATGTTGAGAACTTGAACTTCTTGAAGACTAATCCAAATCTGACAACTCTAAGCCTAAATGGCAATCGCCTGACTTCGCTGGCAGGAGTTGAAGCTGCTAAGAATTTAGTAACTTTGTCCGCAAGTCAAAACAAGATTTCATCTTTGGACATTCCAGCTGCTCAGTCTTCCTTAAAGAACTTAAACTTGGGTGAGAATGAGCTGAAAAACTTGGAAGGAATTAATCAGTTTAGGTCTTTAGACAATCTGGCTGTCAACAAGAATAAAATCACAACCTTAGCGCTGCAGGAACCAAATAAGACGGTGACTTATATCAATGTCAGCGACAATCACATCCCTAAAGAAGAGCTTGAATTGAATGAAAATAAAATTCCGAAAGCCTTGGCGCAGCATTTCCCAGATGTTCAGGGTGGCAGCATTGACAATAATAAGCCGGCTGATCCAAAAGAAGAAAATAAGGAAGCGCCTAAGGAAAGTGAGCCTAATAAGGCAGATGTCCAAGGGAAGCCAGCATCCGATAAGCCAGCCTTATCTGAAGCCAGCAGCCAAGGAGCTTCAAATGATAGCGAGCATGCAGCTGGATCTCCTGAAGCAGAGTTAAACAATCAAGATGAGAATCTAGAAAACTCTTCTAAGCCATCATCATATGAAGTGCCAACTACTGAAAATCCTGAATTAAAAGATGGGCCAGCTCAAGCAGCAGACAAAGAAAATCAAAAGGATTCAAAAGATAAGGAAAAAGAAGAGAAAGAAGCTAATCACTAACCCTTATCCAGTCAAACAGAAAAAATACAATTTTTTCTTGAAATAGTTTTGAATTTGTGATATAGTATAAAAAATTGAATAATCCTTTAATTCTATCCAGAGAGATAGACAAGGAGCAAGTAAAAAGATGGGTGGAGTGTAAGCAAGTGCGTCTTGTTTTAGCTTGCCTGACTAGATTTTTCTGAAGTCTCCTTGTATAAGGAGACTTTTTCTGTTATTTGAGGAGGAAAGAATGAAAACAAAAGAAGTTGTCGATGACATCACCATGAATCGCGCGATTACGCGGATTACCTATGAAATCATCGAGCGCAACAAGGACTTGAACCAAGTGGTCTTGGCTGGCATTAAGACCCGTGGGGTTCACTTGGCTCACCGGATTCAGAAGCGGTTGGTTCAGTTGGAGAATATCGATATTCCAGTCGCAGAAGTAGATACCAAGCCTTTTCGAGATGATATCAAGGTTGAGGAAGATACGACAGTGATTCCAGTAGATATTACCGACCGTCAAGTAATCCTGATTGACGATGTCCTCTACACAGGACGGACTATTCGAGCAGCTATTGACAATCTGGTCAGTCACGGACGTCCCTCTCGGGTTGGTCTGGCTGTCTTGGTAGACCGTGGTCACCGCGAGCTGCCTATACGGGCAGATTATGTCGGCAAGAACATTCCGACTAGCCAAACTGAGGAGATTATTGTTGAGATGACCGAGACAGACGGTCAAGATCGCGTTTTGATTATGGGGGAGTAATAAGCTAAATGAGTCAAGATGTTAAGTATGATGTGCATGATATGCCAAAGCCAGGTCTGCTTTTAGGACTATCCTTTCAGCACTTGTTCGCCATGTTTGGGGCGACGGTCTTGGTACCGATTCTGGTGGGAATTGACCCAGCGGTAGCCCTCTTTTCCAGCGGTCTGGGAACACTGGCCCATCTGACTGTTACCAAGTACAAGATTCCGGCTTACATGGGCTCTAGTTTTGCTTATATCGCAGCCATGCAGATGCTGATGAAGACAGATGGTATCGGAGCGGTTGCACAGGGAGCCATCACTGGTGGTCTGGTCTACTTTATCGTGGCACTGATTGTCAAGTTTGCTGGAAATGCTTGGATTGACAAGGTGCTGCCGCCAGTAGTGGTTGGGCCTATCATCATGGTCATTGGTCTGAGCTTGGCTGGAACAGCTGTTAGTGATGTGATGAATAAGACTGTAGCTAATGGTGAAAAGGTTTATGATTTGACCTACTTCATTATCGGTATGGTCACTCTCTTGGCAGTCATCCTCTTTAATATCTATGGTAAGAAGATTGTGGGAATCATCCCAGTCTTGCTAGGCCTGATAGTCGGCTACATCTTTAGCTTGATTCTAGGGGCTGTGACTGGGCAGGAAATCGTTTCTTTTGCCAAGGTTGGGGAAGCATCTTGGTTCCACCTTCCGCCTATGAGTCTGCCTTTCTTGGACTACGATGTGAAATTTTATCCTAGTGCGATTTTAACTATGGCGCCTATTGCCTTTGTAACCATGACAGAACACTTCGGGCATGTTATGGTGCTGAATAGCTTGACAGGCAAGGATTTCTTCAAGGATCCGGGTCTAGACAAGACTTTGACTGGTGATGGTCTGGCTCAGATTATTGCAGGGCTTTTCGGAGCACCGCCAGTGACTAGCTACGGAGAGAATATCGGAGTTATGGCGCTCAATAAAATCTACAGTGTCTATGTCATTGCTGGCGCAGCAGTGCTGGCTATTGTCATGAGCTTTGTTGGCAAGGTATCTGCATTGCTCCAATCCATTCCGAGTCCTGTACTGGGTGGTATTTCCATCGCCCTCTTTGGGGTAATTGCTTCGAGCGGTCTCAAAATTCTGATCGAAGCACAGACCAACTTTGACAATAAAAAGAACCTCTTGATTGCCAGTGTTATCTTGGTATCTGGTATCGGCGGTCTGACCTTGCAGCTGTCGGGTCTGCAAATCTCAGGAGTTGCCTTGTCAACTATTCTGGGAATTGTACTCTATCTTGTCCTGCCTGAGCCCAAGGATTGAGCTAGGTGCTAAATCATTAACTTTCGTTCAAAAATAGCTTGCTCTCAGAGCGACTTTACTTGCAGCACTCTGGAAGCCCTCATTCTTTCATAAAGGAGAATTACATCATGTCATCCAATCAAATCGCTCTTAAGAACCTTGTTTCTATGGAAACTCTGTCAAATGAAGAAGTTATGGCCTTGATTAAACGCGGAATCGAATTTAGAAATGGCGCTAAAGTCCATTATGATGAGCAGCATATCGTTTCTAACCTCTTCTTTGAGCCTTCGACGCGGACTCACAAGGCCTTTGAGGTAGCAGAGTTGAAGTTGGGTTGCGATCTTCTGGACTTTGATGTCAAGACCAGCTCGGTCAATAAAGGAGAAACCTTGTATGACACTATCCTGACCATGTCTGCCCTTGGCGTCGATGTTTGTGTCATTCGCCACCCAGAAGTGGATTATTACAAAGAGCTAGTGGAAAGTCCAACCATTACGACTTCTATCGTTAACGGTGGAGACGGTTCTGGTCAGCATCCTAGCCAAAGCTTGCTGGATTTGATGACTATTTATCAAGAGTTTGGTCGCTTTGAAGGACTAAAGGTTGCGATTGCTGGTGACTTGGACCATTCGCGCGTGGCTAAGTCAAACATGCAGATTCTCAAGCGCTTGGGGGCAGAGCTCTACTTTGCTGGTCCGGAAGAATGGCGGAGCCAAGAGTTTGCGGACTATGGTAAGTTTGTCACCATTGATGAGGTAATTGAAGAAGTGGATGTCATGATGTTCCTGCGCGTGCAGCATGAGCGCCATGACTACGAGTCCATCTTTTCTAAAGAAAATTACCACAGACTGCATGGGCTGACTCAAGAGCGGTATGACCGTATGAAAGATACAGCGATTCTCATGCATCCAGCTCCAGTTAACCGCGATGTAGAAATTGCGGATCATCTGGTCGAAGCACCAAAATCGCGTATCGTTGAACAAATGACCAACGGCGTCTTTGTCAGAATGGCTATTATCGAAGCGGTTCTGAAAGGTCGTCAATAATCTCGGACAGTAGGCCGGGAGTGGGTGAAGCTATGTGAAGCAATCCCACTCCCTATTATTATATATCTTATGTGGATGGTCATGGGCGGTCTGCATCTTGGACAGGAGGGAACAATGGCAAAGAGACTTTTAATATTAGAAAACGGCATGATTTTCGAAGGGGAAGCTTTTGGAGCGGATCTTTTTGTGACAGGTGAAATCGTCTTTAACACAGGCATGACTGGCTATCAGGAATCGATTACGGACCAGTCTTACAATGGCCAGATTTTGACCTTTACCTATCCCTTGGTTGGAAATTATGGTGTCAACCGGGACGACTATGAATCTATTCTGCCGACCTGTAAGGGAGTGGTGGTCTATGAGTATGCTCGTCGTGCCAGTAACTGGCGCCAGCAATTGTCTTTGGATGAGTTCCTCAAAATCAAAAAGATACCAGGCATTTCGGGAATTGATACAAGGGCACTAACCAAGATTATCCGCCTGCATGGAACCATGCGAGCAACCATTGCCAATGCGGATGATAGTATTGAGCATTTGCAAGACCAGCTGCAGGCGACTGTTCTGCCGACTGATAACATCAAGCAGGTGTCTACCAAGCAGTCTTATCCAGCTCCAGGCACTGGTCGCAGCGTGGTATTGGTGGACTTCGGCCTCAAACATTCTATCTTGCGGGAGTTGGCCAAACGAAACTGTAGCGTGACGGTGGTGCCTTATGATACCAGTGCTGAGGAAATTCTCCAGCTCAATCCTGACGGAGTTATGCTATCCAATGGACCGGGAAATCCGGAAGATGTGCCGGAGGCTCTGGACATGATTCGTGGTGTTCAGGGCAAGATTCCAATTTTCGGGATCTGTATGGGACATCAGCTCTTCTCCATGGCTAACGGTGCTAAGACGCATAAGATGAAGTTCGGTCACCGTGGTTTCAACCATGCGGTACGTGAGATTGCGACAGGCCGAGTTGATTTTACCAGTCAAAATCACGGCTATGCAGTCAGTCGTGAGGGTTTGCCAGAATGCCTGATTGTGACACATGAAGAAATCAATGATAAATCTGTCGAAGGTGTGCGCCATCGGTATTATCCTGCCTTTTCTGTGCAGTTCCACCCAGATGCTGCGCCGGGACCGCATGATGCAGACTATCTCTTTGATGAGTTTATGGAAATGATGGATGCCCATCAGGCTTACTAGGAAGCAAGATTGAGAGGTGCACTATGCCAAAACGTAAAGATATTCAGAAAATTATGGTCATCGGTTCTGGTCCTATCGTTATCGGTCAGGCTGCGGAGTTTGACTATGCAGGGACTCAGGCTTGCCTGTCCTTGAAAGAAGAGGGCTACAGTGTTGTCTTGGTTAATTCTAATCCAGCGACCATCATGACGGACAAGGAAATTGCGGACCGGGTTTATATCGAGCCTATCACGCTGGAGTTTGTTGCGCGGATTTTGCGTAAGGAGCGACCAGATGCTCTGCTGCCTACTCTGGGTGGCCAGACCGGACTCAATATGGCCATGGAATTATCCAAGTCAGGACTTTTAGAAGAGCTGGGAGTGGAACTCTTGGGAACCAAGTTATCGGCCATTGACCAAGCGGAAGACCGGGATCTCTTCAAGCAGCTAATGGAAGAGTTAGGTCAGCCCATCCCTGAGTCAGAAATTGTTAATACAGTTGATGAAGCACTGGAATTTGCAGCTGAAATCGGCTATCCAGTCATTGTCCGTCCGGCATTTACACTGGGAGGAACTGGCGGCGGTATCTGTAGCAATGAGGAAGAGTTGCAGGAAATCGCAGAAAACGGCCTCAAACTCTCTCCAGTTACCCAGTGTCTGATCGAGCGCTCTATAGCAGGTTTTAAGGAAATCGAATATGAAGTCATGAGGGATGGCGCCGACAATGCGCTGGTCGTCTGTAATATGGAAAACTTTGATCCAGTCGGCATCCACACAGGTGATTCTATCGTTTTTGCACCTAGTCAGACCATTTCAGACTATGAATACCAGATGCTGCGGGACGCCAGCCTCAAGATTATTCGAGCGCTGAAGATTGAGGGCGGCTGTAATGTGCAGCTGGCTCTGGACCCTCATAGCTTCAAGTACTATGTCATCGAGGTCAATCCGCGGGTTTCCCGCTCATCAGCCCTAGCCTCTAAGGCGACTGGCTATCCTATTGCCAAGCTGGCAGCGAAAATCGCAGTCGGGCTCACATTGGATGAAATCATCAATCCAGTGACAGGCTCTACTTATGCTATGTTTGAGCCAGCTCTGGACTATGTGGTCGCTAAAATTCCACGCTTTCCATTTGATAAATTTGAGCAGGGTGAGCGCCGTCTGGGAACCCAGATGAAGGCGACGGGGGAAGTCATGGCTATCGGCCGCAATATTGAGGAGAGTCTGCTCAAGGCTTGCCGTTCTCTTGAAGTTGGTGTGGACCACAATGAGCTGCCTGCTCTCAGTCAAGTAAGCGATGATGAGCTGATGAGGAAGATTGTCAAGGCGCAAGACGACCGACTTTTCTATATCTCAGAGGCTATTCGTCGTGGTTATAGTCCAGATGAAATTGCTGAGCTGACCAAGATTGATGTCTTTTTCCTGGATAAGCTGCTTCATATTTACGAAATTGAGCAAGAGCTGGCCAGTCATATCGGAGATAGCTATGTGCTTAAGAAAGCCAAGCAAAATGGCTTTGCGGATACTAAGATTGCATCCTTGTGGGGCATGACAGCTCAGCAGGTGCGTCGTATCCGGCAGGAGCAGAAGATTGTGCCGGTTTACAAGATGGTGGATACCTGTGCTGCTGAGTTCGAGTCTGCGACGCCTTATTTCTATTCCACCTATGGCTTTGAAAATGAATCTGTCAAATCCAGCAAGGAATCTGTTCTGGTGCTGGGCTCTGGTCCTATCCGAATCGGGCAGGGAGTCGAGTTTGACTATGCGACCGTTCATTCTGTAAAAGCTATTCAGGCAGCTGGTTATGAAGCGATTATCATGAACAGTAACCCAGAGACTGTATCGACCGACTTTTCGGTCTCTGACAAGCTCTACTTTGAGCCGCTGACCTTTGAAGATGTCATGAACGTCATTGAGCTGGAACAGCCTAAAGGGGTTATCGTTCAGTTTGGCGGGCAGACAGCCATTAATCTGGCAGAGCCTCTGTCCAAGGCTGGTGTTAAGATTTTAGGCACCCAAGTAGCGGACTTGGATCGGGCTGAGGATCGGGATCTCTTTGAGCAGGCGCTGAAGGAGCTGGATATTCCGCAGCCGCCGGGTCAGACGGCCACTAATGAAGAGGAAGCAGTAGAGGCTGCTCGTAAAATTGGCTTCCCCGTTCTGGTGCGACCTTCCTATGTATTGGGTGGCCGTGCCATGGAAATCGTAGAAAACGAAGCGGATCTACGCTCTTATATGCGGACAGCCGTTAAGGCCAGTCCAGACCATCCAGTTTTGGTTGATTCTTACATTGTTGGGGATGAGTGCGAGGTGGATGCCATTTCAGATGGTCGTCAGGTCTTGATTCCAGGGATTATGGAGCATATCGAGCGGGCAGGGGTTCACTCAGGGGATTCCATGGCGGCCTATCCGCCACAAACTCTATCGCAGAAAGTCAAGGATACTATTGCAGACTATACCAAGCGTTTGGCTCTGGGACTGAACTGTACCGGCATGATGAATATTCAGTTCGTCATCAAAGATGAGCAGGTCTATGTTATTGAGGTCAATCCACGGGCCAGTCGGACTGTTCCTTTCTTGTCCAAGGTTACCGATATTCCGATGGCGCAAGTAGCGACTCGTTTGATTCTTGGGGAAAGCTTGGCAGAGCTGGGCTATGAAGATGGTCTCCATCCAGAAAGTTCCATGGTTCATATCAAGGCGCCAGTCTTCTCCTTTACCAAGCTAGCGAAGGTTGACAGTCTTTTGGGACCTGAGATGAAGTCTACCGGCGAAGTCATGGGCAGTGATCGTACGCTCGAAAAAGCACTCTACAAGGCTTTTGAGGCTTCCTATCTCCATCTGCCAAACTTTGGTAATGTCGTCTTTACTATTGCAGACGACAGCAAGGAAGAAGCCCTGCAGCTGGCCCGGCGTTTTGCCAATATTGGCTATGGTATCTGGGCAACCAAGGGAACAGCCTCCTATTTTGAAAATCATGGTCTCCATGTTCGTCTGGTGGAAAAAATCGGCAGTGATGATAACAAGGACATCCCAGCCTATATCCGCAAGGGCAAGGTTCAGGCTATTATCAACACGGTCGGAACCAAGCGGACAGCAGATAAGCATGGTCAAATTATCCGTAGCTCAGCGATTGAGCATGGAGTGCCACTCTTCACAGCCTTGGACACAGCTGATGCCATGCTGAAGGTACTGGAAAGCCGCAGTTTCACTACAGAGGCGATTTAGAGATGGAGTTTTCAGTTCCAGATTGTCATTGGACAGTCTGTAAGTCGGAAAAGTAATCTCATACAGTTAAGCTTGAAAAATGCATCTGTCTAATCTT
Source organism: uncultured Streptococcus sp. (assembly GCF_963528215.1). Taxonomy (GTDB): domain Bacteria; phylum Bacillota; class Bacilli; order Lactobacillales; family Streptococcaceae; genus Streptococcus. The sequence continues at coordinate 7,395 of NZ_CAURVL010000029.1, read as the reverse complement.
ATTCTATCCTTGAATAGTCATAATAAATAACCTTTCAAATATAATGAATTAAAAGCAAAGAGGAAGTGGGAAAGAATTCTACTTCCTTTTTGCTTTATTTTCTTAAAAAACTTGACAAAGAAGTTGACAAAGTGTATGATATTAACCAGTTAATAAACCGGTTAATAATGAGTTAAGGAGATATTATGAAACGAGCTTTAAAAATCTCAGCATGCCTTAGTCTGCTGGCCCTGGCCTTGTGTCTCTGGGCTTGTCAGTCTCAAAGGGAATCCAGTCCATCCAGTCCGTCACAAGGATTGAGGATTGTAACCAGCTTTTATCCTATTTACTCCATGGTTAAGGCTATATCGGGCGATCTGAATGACGTGCGCATGATTCAGTCTGGCAGCGGTATTCACGACTTTGAGCCTTCAGCCAATGATGTGGCAGCCATTTATGATGCAGATGTCTTTGTCTATCACTCGCGGACTTTGGAGTCCTGGGCTGGAGAGCTGAATCCTAGTCTCAAGAATTCCAAGGTTCAAGTCCTTGAGGCTTCTCAGGGAATGGAGCTGGATCGAGTCGCTGGCTTAGAAGATGCCCAAGCAGGAGAGGGAGTGGATGAGAAGACGCTCTATGACCCCCATACCTGGTTGGATCCTCAGAAGGCTGCGGAGGAAGCCCAGATTATCGCTGATAGGCTGTCGGAGTTGGATAGTGACCATCGGGATACTTATCAGGCCAATGCCCGAAAATTTCAAGAAGAGGCCAAGGAGCTTACAGAACGCTATCAGAAGATTTTTGATAAAGTGCCCAACAAGACCTTTGTCACCCAGCATACAGCCTTTTCTTATCTGGCCAAGCGCTTCGGGCTGACCCAGCTGGGCATTGCTGGTATTTCACCAGAGCAGGAGCCTAGTCCGCGCCAGTTGACAGAGATAGAAGACTTTGTCAAGGAGCACGAGGTGAAGACCATTTTTGTGGAAAGCAATGCTTCTTCCAAAGTGGCTCAAACCTTGGTCAAGGCGACCGGTGTACAAATCAAGGAGCTGAATCCTCTGGAAGCGGACCCAGCCAACCAACTATCTTATTTAGAAAAATTAGAAGAAAATCTAGCTGTTTTAGCTAAAGATTTGAAAGGATAAAGGAAAACCATGAAAAAGAAATATTTCCTAGCTTCAGCAGCTGTATTAGCTCTCGGCCTCGGAACTTATGGGCTTATCCAATGGCAAGCTCAGCCCCGACCTCAGACAAAAGATAACAAAGTAGCCTATATTGAGGATAAGATTTCGGGTGACAAGACGGATAAAAGTTTGACATCTGACCAAATCAATGATGAGGAAGGTATTGAAGCAGAGCAAATCGTCGTGAAAATCACAGATCAGGGCTACGTCACTTCTCATGGAGACCATTATCATTACTTTGATGGTAAGGTGCCTTTTGATGCCATTATCAGCGAAGAGTTGATTATCCGAGATCCTAACTACACGCTGCAGGAAGCAGATATTGTCAATGAGGTCAAGGATGGTTATATCATCAAGGTGGAGGGGAAGTATTATCTCTACCTCAAGGATGCCAAGCATACTAGCAATGTCCGCTCGGTGGATGAGATTGCGCGGCAGAAGAAGCTGCATAAGACCAAGGAAGAAGGCGATAGTGGCAAATCATCCGCTGCAAAATCAAGCAGGACTCGCGATTTCAGCCAACCCAGCAAGTCCCTAGCTGCGGGAAAGACGGCCGCAGACCTTGCAGGCATTTCTCACCAAGGCCAAGGAGGATATAGGACGGATGATGGTTATACGTTCAGTTCCTCTGATGTCATCGAGGATACTGGCGATGCTTTTATAGTGCCGCATGGCGGGCATTTTCACTACATTCCCAAGAGCGACCTGTCGCCAGCAGAATTGGCTGCGGCTCAGAGCTACTGGAATAGCAGGCAGTCAGGCGGATGGGGGAATCCGCCTGACTACGGCAGGACGATAGCTTCTTCCAATACTTGGAATCAGAATAGTGTTGGCAATCAGGGTGGACTAGTCTCAAATCCGACTCCACAGCTGCCAAATCATTCAAAGATTGAGCAGCCAAGTCCATCCAATCCGCTTCAGCCTTCTCAACCATTTCAGCCATCCTTGCCAAGTCTGCTGCAGCAACTCTATGCCCTGCCTCAGTCTCAGCGCTATCATGAAGGGGACGGCGTGGTGTTTGACCCGCTGAAAATCAGCCGGCGGACAGAAAATGGGGTTGTTATACCTCACGGAGACCACCATCATTTCATTCCTTATGACAAGCTGTCAGACTTGGAAGCGAAGATTGCCCGCTTGATTCCTATTGGATATACTTATGAGCCGCTGGGAGATCCTCTGCAAGCTTTGAAGCTTCAGCTACCATCACAGCCTGAGCACGATCAAGGTTTTCATGCGGAGGCTGTCATTGGCAAGGACGACCAAGGCTACATGGTATCGCATGGAGACCATGCTCATTACTTTTACAAGAAAGACTTGACTGCTGAACAGATTCAAGCAGCGGAGCAGGTCTTGGCTAAGCAGCAACCAGCAAAACCGTCTTCAGCAGTCAATGACGCTGAACGCTATTCACGCGATGCCAGCGATGAGGAGAAGATTGCTTATATCTCCCAAACCTATGGCGTTCCCAAGGAGGCGGTTCGCATCTCAAATGGCTTCTTTGTCTTTAATAACCCTGACCAAGCCTACGATCCAACTCATATCCACCCCTATGCTGTCCGCAAGGAGCATGTTCGCATTCCGCTGGTAACGGGCAATGCAGAGCTGGACTTCATGAATGAGCTCTACACAACAGCCCTGCGCTCAGGTCTGTCGCCTTACAGTCTGCAGGTGGAAGATGGTCAGTTTGTTATTCCTCATGGAGACCACAACCACTATATCAAGATCCAGTCCAAGGGCGCAGCAGAAGCCTTGAAAAATCGTCTGCCTCAGATTCAATCTAAGTATGAGCAGGGCGATTATGATGAGGCTGCTGTTTTGCGAAAAGTAGAAAATCTAAAAGCGGACAGTCAGCGTCTCTATGCCGATGATTCTCTTATGCAGCGTCGGATTGAACTAGCTTTGGGACAGTTTGTGGAAACCATGAAGAAACTGCCTAGCAACTCAACAGCTGGCTATCTGAGCAGTCTGGATAACTTTGATAAGCAGTTTATCCATGTGGATCAGACGGTCAAGCCAATCCAAGAGACCGAGCTAGACAAGACCTATCAAGGACTTTTGGAGAGAATGAACCGACTTGACACGGATAGCTATGGATTGAAGAAAGCTGACTTGCTGCTGCGTCTGCAAAATGCTTATGCTGGCCAGAATCAAGATGAAATTGCAGAGCTTGGACAAGTATTATCCGCTTTAGAAGATTATCATGATCGGACAGGCGTCACAGCGGTTGATTATATTCGTTATTTCTACCAAGCTTTGGAGGATGGGCGTTTGGACCCTGAGCTGCGAAGAAAAGCAGCTGGGCTGACCTTGACTCTCTATAAGTCTCAAGCCTTTATAGAAGCGACTAATCTCCAGCAGCTTTTCCCTGCTCTCTATCAGACTAAAAAAGAGATTGCAGCTGCCCTTGCTAGCGGTCAGCCTTCTCCGTCCTCTGAAAAGACAGAGTTAGATCAGGGAGAGCCAGATCAGCCAACCTACAAAGCTATGATTTATGACTTTTTGAAAGGTATTTATGATGATTTTGGCACCTCGGATGATAGCGAAAAGAGCGCTCAAGCCCTTGTCTTCCTTGGAAAAGCGCAGGAACTGCTTGGAGAAGTAAAGGACCAAAACAGCCGAGCAGACTATGCAGCTAAAATCTTGGAACTAGACAAGGAGTTAAAGAGCAGCAGCTCAGATAAGCAAGCTTTACTGACAGCAAGTCAGAATCTTTTGGACGAGATGAGCCGGACCATTGCTGAGCAAAAGGAAGAGCCGTCTAATACGGAAAATCAGGAAGTTTATCAACAGCTTTATAATCTGCTCATGTCTATCCATCAGTATTTGGAAAAAAATCAAGGAAGTGAACAGCAATACCAGCAACTGGACCAGCTTTTTGATAAGCTTGGACAGAGAGCTACTGACAAGAAAGAGCTGCTTAAGGAAATCCTGGCCTTCCAGAAGTCACTTGTCAATCCTAAGGGAACAAGCGAGTCCGATCCTCAGCATAGCAACGATGATGACTATCACTTTAATCTGCAGGATATGGTCGGAGCCGATGAGCAAGGCTATCGTGTAGCCCATCTGGACCACGAGCACTATATTTACAAGAAGGACTTGTCAGAAGCTGAGCGCCAAGCAGCGGATGCCTATGCGGTGCAAAAAGGCTTCCTCAAGGCACCGGCTGTACAACCTGCTTCTGGTCAGCCAACCAGCAGCAGTGCTCCAGAAACTGGCCAAACTGGCGATCTACCTTCCGAATCTGCCACTGGAGAAGCAGTAAAAAACCAAGCTGATAAGCCAGCAGAAACTTCGGCAGCTGCAAATTCAGCTGGTCAATCAAGCTTAGCAGCGAGTTTTGGCATGACAGAGGAAGCATTCAACCAGAAATTGCAGGAGCTTTCTCAGCTCTACGGTGTCAGTCTAGAGACTTTCAGCTATAATCCAGCAAGCAGAAGCATCAGCTTTACAGGAGCTGACGGCCAGCTGAAAACTGTTCAGATTAGCTAAGCTTACATTTTGATGTAAAACAACAATAAAACGAATGATGAAGACCAATCCAAGTCTAAGACCATCATTCGTTTTTGATTTTCACAACCCTATACTTATTTGATTGATATTGTGTTAAAATAAACAGAGACTGATAGATGAAAGGATTGTCATCATGGCAGAAAAAGAACTACCCATCAAAGAATATCTTAGAGTAAAAAAAGAAGCTATTTATAGTCGCCTTATATTCTTGCTAACGGCCATTACAGGAGCTATTCTGTCCTTTATTTTGGTCTATTCAAGATCTAGGAATCTAATCTTTGAAAATATTTCAATTGGTTTAGTTGTGTTTGCAGGTGTTGTTATATCAAGACCGTATTGGACAAAAAAGAAACAATACGAGAATCAGTATCCAGAATTGAAAGGAATGTCTACAAGAGGTGCCCAAGCTTCTGGGAATTTTTGGGGAAGACATCTGATTGCATATCCAGCCATTCTTGTTTATATGGTTTGGGCCTTTTTAGCATATTATCATCCTGTTCAAAATCAGGAGATAGTAGATATTGATCTTCCGGCGATTAGTACAGAAACTGAGTATAGTTTGGATTTTCCAAAATCAGATAGTTCAGCGAGCACTGGAGACAGTCAGGGGGATAATCAATCAGATGCTTCGTCGGTCGGACAAGACGAAAGTGGGGAGTAGACATAGATAAAGTTATAATTTGAAAGTTGGGTTAAGGTATTGATTTCTAAAAAAATTAAGAATATTTAAGTAGTGAAATTTGAAGCATAAAAAAAGAAATGAGAGAAAAATGACCAAAGAAGAATATCTGATTTTAAAGAAAGAAGCGAATCTTCGCTTGCTCTTCATCATATTGCTTGTGATTTTAGGAGCTGTTTTATCGCTTGTTATGATTGCAAATCATTCTCCATATCATAGTTTTATGTCTATTTTTACAATTACGATCTTTGGACTTAATTTTGGGTTTCTATTTCCTTGTTGGCAACGCAAAAAGGCAATCGAAGTTGAGCATCCTGATTGGAAGAAAATTAAGGGAAAAGACATAAAGATTTCAAGCGAAAATCTTTTAAAATCTGTTTCGATATTTCTTGGCGCTGGGCTTGTACTCATTGTTTCTTTCTTCTCACTTTATAGGCCAGTTGTGACAAAGCCATTTATTATCATTGATCCTAAAGTATATGAAAGCATTGAGAATCAGGAGCCAGCCCAATCCTCAACAGATATATTAGAAGAATCGTCTGAACAGCAAAATACAGAAGATACTTCTTCCTCGAAAGCAGACAGCTCTACTAATAGTAAAATCCCGAACAGTAGCATGCTAAAGCAAGTTCAGAAGGAATTTCTCGAGGACCTTCAAAAACAACGTGAGGAAGAAAATCAGAATAATAATCAATAAGGCTGGGAATAAGTAAAAAATTCATTAACTTAAAAGAAGGAGTTATATGATTATAAGAGGATAAATGATGAAAAGAGATAATATATTTATAGAAGAAAAAATTAATGAATTAATTAAAATTAACAACTCATCAATTGATGAGTTGGTTGAAGAATTGGAAAAATTAAAGCAAGGTATAAATCCCTACAAGCGCCCGATAGAAAAAGTTATCAGATCAGTACAATTTTATAATTCTGTTTGCCAAAAAGAGAATATGATAGCCACCTACACTGCAGGCTACTCTATTGAGAAATTCAAAGAAGAGTACCTTAAATTTGTTGATAGTTTTCTCCCTGTTTGGTTTAGTAATTCGGGATATGATGAAATGATCTGGGCACTTTCCATTGGAATTCTTTTAGAGATTGATGAAGTGACTTTTGATAAGTTGGTGGATTTGGTCAAAATGGATGATCTAGAGGATTATTTGATTGACTACCTGATTCAATATCGTCATCCAGATTGGAAGATTCGGATAAACAATAATTTTCCAAGACCCTATGGCTTTACTAGGAAAATTATTGAAGAAGAGAATGCTGAACAAGCACTAAAACTGCTGAAAGATATGTGACTAAGAAATGGTATCCAGACCATCGGGATACGGGTTGGTATGACCTGCATAAAGAGAATATTGATAATTATTATGGTTACTGGTCCTTTGAATCTGGCGCTCTCTGCAAAATCAAGGGATTGGATTACAAGGAATTGGAAGGCATTCCGTATTTCCCTTATGATTTGGTTAAAGAAAGGCCAGAAGCCTGATTTTTATGAAGTTTTATGTTGAGTGTAGAACTTGCACTAGGAGAATACAAATGAAACCAACAAAACTACAATGGGAAGATGTCATCCAGTTTGAGGAAATTGAAGGATATGGGAAATCCATCTGGAAAAATGAGGATAAATATTATTTAGTTTCAGAAGAGGGAACAGTGGCTTCTTGGTTAGTGGTTTATGAATTACCAAATGAGTTATTCGCCTTACTTGAAAGTGGAGAAAGAACGCTACAAGAAGTATCTTGGAAGATTCAAAACGATTGTTGGCCACCGACGGAAGAAGAAAAGAAGGCTAGTGAGAAACAATTTATATTAAAAGGCTTAACTCCTTTAATAGCTAGTCCTAAGAGTTGGGAATTATTTACTCAGGAAGATCTTGAGACATTAATTCCACTTGCGGAAAAAAATGGATTGACTGAAGAGGTAAACTTCCAGATGATTATGTGTCACCAATAAAGTAAAAATGACTATTATGTGTTGAATACGTGGAGGGATGATGGATAAATTATACATAGTGGTTGATGGAATTGAACATCA
>NZ_CAURVL010000028.1:0-21445 GCF_963528215.1 uncultured Streptococcus sp. | reverse complement strand
AACCAACTGTTCTTTCATACAAAGAATTGGATGAGCAATTTGTTAAAGATGAATTGGCACAATTAAACCATGTCATCGATCAAGACAACGAAAGCCGTGCAATGGTTGGTAAACCAGCTCTTCCACACTTGAAATACGGTTCTAAAGCTCAATTGACTGATGCAGTTGTTGCTCAAGCTGAAGAAGACATCAAGGCTGAGTTGGCTGCAGAAGGCAAACCAGAAAAGATCTGGGACAAGATCATCCCAGGTAAAATGGATCGCTTCATGCTTGACAACACTAAAGTTGACCAAGCTTACACACTTCTTGCACAAGTATACATCATGGATGACAGCAAGACAGTTGAAGCTTACCTTGAATCAGTAAATGCTTCAGTAGTTGAGTTCGCTCGCTTTGAAGTTGGTGAAGGTATCGAAAAAGCTGCTAACGACTTTGAAAACGAAGTAGCTGCAACAATGGCTGCTGCTCTTGGTCAGAACTAATCGTTTTTGGCTTTGTAAATAGAACAATAAAAGGTCTGAGATTTTTTCTCAGACCTTTTCATTTGTAGCATTTTGAAACATCAAGTGTAGAATGCTAAGCAGCATCACTTAGCTGCTTTTTCTCTTTCTTCTTTATGAGCAATCAAGCCATTGGTAAAAATCAAGACCACCAATATGAAGAGAAGAGCTGTGGTTTGGGGGTAAGTTAGGCTAAACTGGTAGACTTTGGTAATAAACAAAAGGGGCAGAGTAACCACCATCATGATCAGAAAGCTATACCATTTGACTCGGTTGCTGACCAGTTCCTGTTCAAAGAGCAGGGGAGCATAAAGACAGGCGATGAGAGCTCCGATAGGAATATCAACGTAATCAGCAGAAAAGATGGTGAAAATACTCAGGGCTGCAAAGAGCCATTTGAGTACATGACGAGAATAGTTGAGCCAATCCATTTTCATTGGATTATCCTCCTTGTTTAGATGATAGTTGGCAGGCAGGAGTTTCTGTCTGCCTTTTCCTTGTGGATTTCCACCTATATTATAACGCTTTAAAAGCAAAAAGCAAGCGGTTACACAAGTATAGCAAAGCTTTTTCACTAGTTTGAATTGTCAGACCTTTCAGTCATCCCTTTTTCTTTCAAAATAGAGACTTTTCCGGTATAATATTAGTCAAAGATAGTCAATGTTAGAGAAGCAAGGAAAAAAGAAATTTATTCTGAAATTCTCAACTGGAAAGGGAAGTCATGGGTGCAAAAAACACATCGGACAGTATTGAAGCATATATCAAGTCTATTCTGGCTCAGGCTGGGATGGTTGAACTGAAACGCAGCGAACTGGCTGATGTTTTTCAGGTGGTTCCCAGTCAGATTAACTATGTGATTAAGACTCGTTTTACGGAAAGTCGGGGCTATATCGTCGAGAGTAAGCGTGGCGGCGGAGGCTATATTCGGATTGGAAAGATAGAATTTTCCGACCGGCATCAGATGCTTTGCGGCCTGTACGACAGTGTGGGAGAGCGTGTCAGCCAGCAGGTTTTCACAGATGTTATTCAGCTTCTTTTTGACGAGAAGATTATGACTGAACGTGAGGGTAATCTAATCTTGTCAACAGCTTCGGACTCGATTTTGGGTGATGGAGCTGCGGTGATTCGTGCCCGGATATTAAAAAAGATTTTACAACAACTAGACAGAAAAGGAATGGAATCATAAATGAAATACTCAAAAGCCTTAATAGAAAGCTTGGAAGCAGCCCAGCTCTTGGCCGGCCATTTTACGACAGATTATCTGGAATCATGGCATCTGCTGATTGCTCTGGCTAATAATCCCTACAGCGTTGCTGGTTCAGTTCTCAATGAGTTTCCTGTGGAAGTTGATGGATTTGAAGAAGCAGCTTTTCAGATTACTGGTCAGGCTTATCAGAAAGACGGTCACTTCGAGCTGCTGCCTTTTTCTTATCGCTTAGAGGAGTTGTTTGAGGAGGCGGGCCAGATTGCAGAAGCTGTTCGGGCTAAGCATGTAGGTACTGAACATGTGCTGCTGGCTATGTTATTTGACCGGGGGACCTTGGCCTCTCGTATTCTGGAATTTACTGGCTTTAGCTACGAGGACAAGGAGAAGGGACCGAAAATCAGTGATTTGCGAAAGGTCTTGGAGCAGCGAGCTGGCTGGGGCAAGGAAGATATCAAGGCTATTCGTAGTCTGAATAAGGGAGTAATGGCTGCTAAGCAGACCATGGCTAATATGATGGGGATGCCGGCTTCTAACAGCGGTGGTCTGGAAGACTACACCCGTGATCTGACTGAGCTGGCTAGAGATGGCCGATTGGAGCCCGTCATTGGCCGCGATCAAGAAATTTCACGGATAGTTCAGATTCTCAGTCGTAAGACTAAAAACAATCCAGTGCTGGTTGGAGATGCTGGGGTTGGTAAGACAGCTCTGGCTTTAGGACTGGCTCAGCGTGTAGCGGCTGGTCAGGTTCCGGCTGAACTTGCTAAGATGCGGGTTTTGGAGCTGGACTTGATGAATGTAGTCGCTGGCACTCGCTTTCGCGGAGACTTCGAGGAGCGGATGAACAACATCATCAATGACATTGAAGAAGATGGTCATGTCATTCTCTTCATCGATGAGCTGCATACTATCATGGGATCTGGCAGCGGTATTGACTCGACCTTGGATGCGGCCAATATTCTGAAACCGGCTCTGGCTCGCGGCACTCTGCGGACAGTTGGCGCCACGACGCAGGAAGAGTATCAGAAACATATTGAAAAAGATGCAGCCCTTTCCCGGCGTTTTGCTAAGGTCAGCATAGAAGAGCCTAATGTGGCTGACAGCATTGCTATTTTACAAGGCTTGAGAAAGAGCTATGAGGACCATCACAAGGTGCAGATTAGTGATCAAGCGATTGAGACGGCGGTGAAATATGCCCATCGCTATCTGACTAGCAAGCATCTGCCGGACTCTGCCATTGATCTTTTGGACGAGGCTAGTGCGACAGTCCAGAACAGAGGACCGCAGAATTACGAGCAGTCGGATTTGACTCCAGTGGATCAAGCCTTGATGGCAGCAGATTTTAAAAAGGTTTCCCAACTGCTTGAGCAAGAGCAGCAACCCAAGCTCTATAAACTGAAAGTGGAAGAAGACGATGTCTTAGCTACTCTTAGTGGTTTGTCTGGGATTCCTGTGCAGAAGCTGACTCAGACAGATGCGAAGAAATACCTCAACTTGGAAACAGAACTGCATAAACGCGTGATTGGGCAGGAAGAGGCAATTTCAGCTATCAGCCGAGCTATCCGACGAAACCAGTCTGGTATCCGCAGCAGCAAGCGGCCGATTGGCTCCTTTATGTTCCTAGGTACGACAGGAGTCGGGAAAACAGAGCTAGCCAAGGCCTTGGCTGAAAGTCTCTTTGATGACGAATCTGCTCTCATCCGCTTTGATATGAGTGAGTACATGGAGAAATTCGCGGCTAGCCGCCTTAACGGAGCGCCTCCAGGCTATGTAGGCTACGAAGAAGGAGGGGAACTGACGGAAAAGGTCCGCAACCGACCTTATTCTGTCCTACTCTTTGACGAGGTGGAAAAGGCGCACCCAGATATTTTCAATGTTCTCTTGCAGGTCTTGGATGACGGTCAGCTGACTGATAGCAAGGGCCGCAAGGTGGACTTCTCCAACACGATTATTATCATGACCAGCAATCTGGGGGCAACTAGTTTGCGGGATGATAAGACGGTGGGCTTTGGAGCGCGGGATATTCGCTTGGACCATGCCAATATGGAAAAACGGATGCTGGAAGAGCTTAAGAAAGCTTATCGACCAGAGTTTATCAACCGTATCGACGAGAAGGTAGTTTTCCACAGCTTATCTGCAGAAGATATGCAGGAAGTGGTCAAGGTTATGGTCAAACCGCTCATTGCCAGTCTTGCTGAGAAGGGAATTGAGCTGAAGTTTCAGGCTAGTGCTCTTAAGCTGCTGGCTCAGGAAGGCTACGATGTGGAAATGGGAGCACGGCCATTGCGCCGCACTCTGCAGACTCAGGTGGAGGACAAGCTGTCTGAGCTCCTCTTGACAGGAGATTTGACGACGGGTCAGATTCTTAAGGTCGGTGTCAAGGCTGGCCAACTCAAGTTCGAAGTGGCCTAGAAAGCGCAGTCTTTCAATGGAAAGTTGAGTGCTCGCGGTTAATCCCTGATAGCAATCATACCAATAGATACCGAACAGTTATTTCATCATTCAATGGAATTGGAATTGAAGGATTGGAGGCTGAGATGTCGTTTTTTAAAGATTTGTTTGCTGGCAAGAAAGCCAGAGTGAAAACACCAGAAGAGCGCAAGGCGGCTAGTATCCAGCGCTTGAAAAAAGAGGGCATTCCTTACATTGAGCATTTGCCGGTCATCGAAAGTGCTGAGCAGGTGAGGCCGCGCTCGCTAGAAGAAATTGCGCGTCGAGCTATTACCAGCCTCTTGATTATTCAGGCGGCCTTGGATATCGAAAATAATAATTATAATGAGGAGAGCCGCCAGTGGCTGCAGGATAAACTGCGACAATACGGAGTGCAGGAAGAGCTGACGCCCAAAGAAAGGGCAGTCTTGGAAGGTCGCGCCGATCCGGCAGCTATCATCAATATGGTTTGGAAATACGAGGCCTATTGGTCCCTGATTTGGTACTTGGGTCTAGTAGATACTTTACCATTTCCAGATAAAATCTGTGATTGTGATGCTGCTATTAACTCAGTCGCTAGTGCGGTTGACTTTCAGGAATTTCTGGGAAAATGCCAACCGCGCAGCTTAGAAGAATTACTGGATGAGGATGACTTGATTTATCGTTATCATTGGACCTGTGTTGATGCTCGGATTCATGATCAGCCAGCACCGGCAGGCCTTGATGAAAGTGTTGTTCTGGAGAGGCGGTCTGGTCTTGACTGGCTGCTGGGGCTGAATACGGCCCAGGACTGGGATGCTGTTGAGCTGCATACCTAGTCCAACTTCTCTTGATTCACTCAATTAGAAAAGGAGGTACCTTTGTCCGCTCGTAAAATGGCTAAAATTGCCATCCTATCGGCTTTATGTGTGGCCTTTCGCTATGCATTTTCCTTTTTGCCCAATGTGCAGCCTATTTCAGCTATCTTTTTCCTGATAGTTATCTTTGAGGATTTGCAGACTTCACTCCTAGTGATGGCTGTGACGATGTTTACATCAGCATTTCTTTTGGGAATGAGTCCGATTGTCCTCTTTCAGTTGCTGTCCTTTGGACTGATTCTTTGCCTTTGGCGACTGCTCTATCCTCGCTTAAATCTAGTGGGACAGGGAATAGCAGCAGCTCTCCTATCCTTTGGCTATGGCATTGCCATCGATACACTGACAGCCTTGCTGTACAACTATCACTGGTGGTCTTATGCGATTATCAACGCTTTGACCTTCAATATAGCGCACGGACTGTCGACCTTGTTTTTTTACCCACTCTTGTACCCTATTTTAAGGAGGCTCTATAATGAAAAAAATCTTTAGTTTGCTCACACTTGCTTTTGCCCTTCTCCTTGTTGGTTGCGGCAGTAGCCAGACTAATACTGACAAGGGCTCTAGCTCGGCTGATTCTTCTGTCAAAAAAGAACTGAAAATCAGCATCAGTATTGCACCAGAAGGTCAGGAGAAGAGCGAGAAAACGGTGGCTGTTGCAGAAGGAAAGACAGCTATGGATGCTTTGAAGAAGGCCTATAAGGTCGAAGAAAAAGATGGTTTTATCACTTCTATTGACGGTCATGCTCAGGATGAAGCAAAGGGTCTCTACTGGATGTTTAAGGTCAACGGAGAAATGGCTCCTAAGGCAGCCAATCAAATCACTGTCAAGGATGGAGACAAGCTGGAATTCTATCAAGAAGTATACCAGCAATAAATCTTTTAGAATAAGAATCTGATGCTTAAGGTATTAGGTTCTTTTTTTGTGCCCTTGATATAGTTTTAAATTGTCTGAAAAATATTTTTATAAAATTTTATAAAAAACTATTGACAAAAGAAAAATATAGTTTATAATAAAATCATAGAAAGAATAAAATATAAAAAATAATAAAAAGGTTAGACGTATGAAAGAAAAAATTGCAATCGTCTTTGGAACATTTGCTCCCTTGCATCAGGGGCATATCGATTTGATTCAGAAGGCTAAGCGTTCTTACGACAAGGTGCGCGTAGTGGTTTCAGGTTATCAGGGAGACCGTGGGCAGGAAGTGGGTCTATCTCTGCAGAAACGATTCCGCTATACGCGGGAGACTTTCGCAGATGATGAGTTAACACAGGTTTACAAACTGGATGAAACTTCTTTTCCACGCTATCCTCTGGGTTGGGACAAGTGGCTGTCGGCTTTATTGGAGTTGGTGAGCTATGATGCAGAACGGGAGGAACTGATTTTCTTTGTTGGTGAGGCTGACTATCAGGAAGAGTTAGAAAAGCGCGACTTCAAAACTTCCTTGCAGGAGCGACAGTTTGGGATTTCAGCTACGATGATTCGGGAAAATCCTAGTCGTTATTGGAAATATATCGCCCAACCTTTCCGCCGTCACTTTACCAAGAAAGTGCTGATTATGGGTAGCGCCAGCAATGGTAAAACGACCTTGGCTAAGGATTTGTCTCGCTTTTATGATGCTCCGGTTAGTCTGGAATATGCTCGAGAATACCAGATTCAAAATAACGTGCGAGACGATGAACTGACCCCTAAAGACTACTATTATCTGCTCTTAGGACAATATGCTCAGACTTCCCGATTAATTGATAGCAGCGTTAACCGTGGTCTGGTCGTGGCTGATACAAATTCGCTGGTAACCAAGGCTTACTATGATTACTATCTGAAAGAAAGTCCGGTTCAGGACGAAGAGACAGATACTTTTGATAATCTCTTTGCCAGCATTTTGTCTAAGGAAAAATGGGATTTGATTCTCTTTGCTGAGCCAGTCGGCACCTATGTTAACGATGGCTTTCGTGATATGAGCATGGCGGACGAGGCTATCCGCAGTGATTTTTCAAGCCATCTAAAAAGGCTGAAAGAGCAGTGTTTGGCTCATATTCCGACGGTCTATCTGGCTGGCAGTTATTTGGATAATTATCAGGCGGCCAAAGAGGCGATTGACATGATTTATCAAGCGGATTAAAAAAGAAAGTGGTAAAATAGAATGGTAGTAAAAAATCAAAAACTCTCTCCTGCGGATCTCTACGCAGGACTGAAACAAAAATCTCAAACTTTTGCTCGGAATTTCCGTAATGTCTGTGCCGCAGCTAAAAAGCAGGGTATAAAAGGGGTCGCGAAATTGCTCTGGCAAGATTTATTTGGCGGGCGCAGCTTGCCTCAATGGCTCTACTTGCTTGCTCTTTCCAGTCTGCCTTTCATTCTGGAGTTCACCAGTGGTCAGGAGCAGCATGACTGGCTGGGACTCTTTGCTTCTTGGACAGGCATCGTCTGCGTTATTCTAGTGGCCGAGGGGCGGGCCAGCAATTACCTCTTTGGAGCGGTTAATTCGGCAATTTACCTCCTATTATCTTTTCAGGCTAGCTTCTATGGAGAAGTGCTGACTACGGTCTACTTCTTTATCATGCAGCCAATCGGCCTTTATACTTGGCTGTCCAATCGGGTCAATGAACAAGATAAGGAAGGGCCATCTCATTTCGAAGCTAAGAAGTTAGACTGGCGTGGCTGGCTTAAATATTTGGCCTTGACGGCTTTGATTTGGATTGGTATGGGCTTAGCCTATAAGAGCATTCACAGTCACCGGCCTTTCCGTGATAGTGTGACAGACGCGACCAATGGTATCGGTCAGCTTCTCATGACTGGTCTCTACCGCGAGCAGTGGATTTTCTGGATTGCGACCAATCTCTTCAGTATCTATCTCTGGTGGGGTAGCAATCTCCATATCCAGGCTATGTACTGGGTTTATACCCTCAATAGTATCGTCGGATGGTATCAGTGGACCAAGGCAGTGAAGAAAGCTTAGACCAAGGCTTGAGATTTTTGATAGAAAAAGATAGCTTAGGAAAGGACGAAACTCATGACCAAACAGGATATCCCATCGGGAATGTCGGAAAAAGAGTACTATGAAACCATGGCGGATGATTCCGCCTTTTTGGCATGGTACAAGACACAGGATTTACCCAAGTACGAGACACCTAGCGTAACAGCAGATATGGTGGCCTACTGCTTCGTGGAAGGGCAGATAAAACTCTTGGTCATCAAGCGTAAGGCTCATCCTTATCAGAATAAATATGCCTTAGTCGGAGGTTTTGTGGACAAGTATGAGGATGCCTATCAAGCCTGCATTCGGGAAGTAAAGGAAGAGGTGGGGCTGGAGATACCGCTGGAAAAGGTGGAGCAACTGATGACAGTTTCCACTCCAGGACGTGATCCGCGCGGTTGGGTCATCACCATTGCCCATCTGGTCTACCTGCCGGCTATAGCAGTAGATCAAGCACAAGCTGGGGATGATGCCAAAGAAGTCACCTTTCTCGATGTTGACTTTAAGACAAGGAGTTTTAGGAACGGTGAGCAGCTCCTGACCTCAGAAGATTTTGCCTTTGACCACTACCAAATCCTGCTGGAATCTATCAAGCGGATTCAGGGACGACTGGACTGGAATCCAACTTTTCTCCATCTGCTGGAATCGCCGTTTACTGTCTATGAAGGGACTGAGCTGGTCAATCTCATCTCGCCTAGACGACCTATCGTCAGCAATAATTTTCTAGTGAAATTTGGAGAATACCTAGAGGAGGCTGGCGTTAAGCGCGTGCCAAAGAAGAAACCGAGAAAAGTGTATCAGCTTAAGGTAGAAAAATAAGATTAAAAGAAAGTTGTTCATATTTTTCTCTTGCAGGACAAATTTGTCCTGTTTTTTCATTTTTAATTACGAATAGATAAGTAGGAGCGAGTTTCTCATGACAAAAGAAACAGATTGAGAAACAGAACTTCGCTTGAGTAAAAAAAATTTTTTAAGAATTTTGCATAAATGATTGACATAGAAAAATTACAGTGTTACAATAATGTTACAAAAAGATTTCTTAATGTTACAAGGAGACAAAAGATGAAAACACGTACTTATACAAAAATGATGGCAGCTGCAGTTCTGGCTTCTAGTTTGCTTTTAGGGGCATGTGGTAAGAAAGAAGAAAGTGCAACAAGTGCTAGTTCTAGCAAGACTGTTCAAGCTTCTTCTAGCTCAAAAGTTGCGTCATCCAGCAAGGCCAGCGCTTCTCCTAAGGCTAGCAATAGCGCTTCTTCAGAAGGAGCAGTTAGCCAGCCTGGACAAGCCCAAGCTCCTGCCAGTCAGCAACAGTCTACTGTAGAAGCGCCTCAAGCCCAACAACCGCAGCCGCAGCAAGCTTCAGGTCGACAAAACACTCAGAATCAAGCAACTCAACCATCCCAAGCGCCTGAAAGCAATCGCCAGCTTCAGAATAAACAGGCAGCTAGCAATGCTCGCTATAAAGGTGTCTTGACAATGGTGGATGGGGATTTCTCAGCCGCTGCTGGTACTTGGAAAGATGCCAATGGAAATACTGTGACCGTATCAGGTAATGGTCAATTCACAGTCCAGTCTGCAGATGGAAAGACAGATAATTATTCTATCGCTTCCTACTCCTATACACTGGATGATGGAAAATACAATGCTCAGTTAAGTGGGCAAGGCAATGCCAATCTGCAGATTACAACAGGAGCAGATGGTTCAGTAACAAGCGTTGTGGTAACTCAACCTTAAAAATAAGGAAAAAGGAAGTCCCAATGGCTTCCTTTCGTTTTTATTTTTGAATTTGTAAGAGTTCTTCGATTTCAGCCAGACTTTCAGCTTGTGAAATAGCACCGCGGAGCTTGGCTGCTCCTGCAGTACCGCGCAGATAATGTGGTGCTAGACCACGGAATTCGCGGATGGCTACATATTCTCCTTTGAGATTTACCAAGCGGGAGAGGTGGTCATGGGCGATTTTCATCTTGTCCTCGAAACTGAGGTCTGGAAGAATTTCGCCGGTTTCAAAGTAGTGGTTGATTTGGTTAAAGAGATAAGGATTTCCCATAGCAGCTCGGCCTACCATGACAGCATCGGCGCCGACTTCCTCAATCCGCTGCTTGGCGTCTTGTACACTCCGGATATCTCCGTTAGCGATGAAAGGAATCTTGGTCAGAGCTTGGGCTACATCGTGCAAGGTCTCAAGGTCAGCATGACCAGTATACATTTGCTCACGGGTGCGACCGTGCATAGCCAGGGCAGAGACTCCAGCGGCTTCGGCTGCTAGAGCATTTTCTACAGCTAGTGAGCTGTCAGACCAGCCAGTCCGCATCTTGACTGTCAGAGGAATATCCAGAACGGACTGAACTTTATTGATGATTTTATAGATTTTCTCAGGATCCTTGAGCCATTTAGCTCCAGCTTCGTTTTTGACAATTTTATTGACCGGGCAGCCCATATTGATATCGACAATATCCGTCTTGGTGTTTTCTTGGATAAATTCTGCTGCGCGGGCTAAACTGTCTTCGTCGCTGCCGAAAAGCTGGATAGAAACAGGATTTTCTCCCTCATCAATATGGAGCATGTGGAGGGTTTTTTCGTTGTTATACTGGATACCCTTGTCAGAGACCATTTCCATGACGACCAGGCCTGCTCCTAGCTCTTTGGCAATGGTACGGAAAGCAGAGTTGGTTACGCCGGCCATAGGCGCCAGAACTGTGCGGTTGGGGATTTCAACATTCCCAATCATAAAAGGGGTATTAAGATTTGTCACGAATCAGTTCCTCCAGGTCATTTTGGTCAAAGTGATAGGCTGTCTGGCAGAATTGGCAGACGATTTCAGCTCCTTGGTCTTGGTCGCGCATCTCTTCTAAGTCAGTCTTTGGCAGGGTAGCCAAGGCATTCATGAAGCGCTCTTTGCTACAGTCGCACTGGAAGCGGATTTCCTCTTCAGACAGGCGTTTATAAGGCTCATTACCATAGATGGCAGCCAGCAGAGCTTCGATATGGTCATCGGATTCTAACAGCTTGGAAATAGCAGGCATTTTTTGGATCCGCTTCTCAAAGCGGGCGATTTCAGCTTCCTTGGCACCAGGCAGAACTTGTACCAAGAAACCGCCAGCAACCTTGACTTTGTCATTCTCGTCCAAGAGGACATTGAGGCCAACTGCGGAAGGTGTTTGCTGGCTTTCGGTCAGGTAGAAGGCTAGGTCTTCGCCGATTTCTCCAGAGATGAGAGGAGTCATGGAGTTGTAAGGATTGCCCGTACCATAGTCTGTGATGACGAGGAATTCGCCTTGGCCGACAAAAGGACCAACTAGAACCTCACCAGTGGCAGTCTTTTTGATATCTACACCGGGATTTTGCACATAACCTTTGACATTGCCCTCGGTATCTGCCACTGTGATAATCGCGCCTAGTGAACTAGACCCGAGGACCTTGACGGTGATCTTGGTTTGGCCTTTTTCATTTGCAGCTAAAATTTGACTGGCAATCAGTGTGCGGCCAAGTGCAACGGTAGAGCTTGCTTGAGTTTGATGTTTTTCTTGAGCGGTCCGAACCGTCTCTGTGCTATCCAGCACATAAGCTCGGAAAGAACCATTTTCTGAGATAGTTTTGATAATTTTGTCCATACCTTTTATTTTAACACAAAATAGAAAAACAAGCGCGCGACTGCGCTTGTTTTTTGGGGTTAGGAAGCATTTTAAGATCAAAAGTAGTATAATAAAACAAAGGAGGCTAGCATGAACCAATCTTTGAAAGCGGCAGTCTATGGTTTGGCGGTAGCTGATGCATTAGGAGTTCCGTATGAGTTTTTAACCCGAGGCAGTTTTGAAGCGATTGAGATGGTGGGCTATGGCAGCCATCAGCAACCAGCTGGTACTTGGTCAGATGATACTAGCCTTGTTTTGGCGACCTGTGATTCTATCAGGGAAAAAGGTAATATTGACCCTGCCGATATGCAGCAGCGGTTTAAAAATTGGCTCTTCGAGGGAGTTTACACACCAGATGGTTTGACTTTCGATGTAGGAAATGCGACTCGCGAAGCTTTGACAAGAGGACACGGTCTATCTGATGAATGTTTCAATGGAAATGGTTCTTTGATGCGGATTCTGCCCCTAGCTTTTACGGGAACTGGTCCGTCTGATATTGAAGCTGTTTCCAGTATTACACATGCCCATGCAACTTCCGTAGAGGCCTGCCTTCTTTATGTAGATATTGCTCGTAGGCTCTTAAAAGGCCAGCAACTACCGGAAATACTATCAGACATAGAGACTAGCAAGACCTATGCTCGTTTGCAAACTTTAGCAGAGCTGACCGAAGATGACATTCGTTCTAGTGGCTATGTGGTGGATACCTTGGAAGCAGCGCTGTGGTGTCTGCTGACCAGCACTTCTTATCTGGAAACTGTCCTGAAAGCTGTTAATTTGGGCGATGACACTGATACAGTAGCAGCAGTTGCTGGCGGCTTGGCTGGTATCCTCTATGGTTTGGAAGGAATTCCTGACAACTGGCTAGCCCAGCTGCGCAATAAAGAACTGCTGGAAAGCTGCTTGTTTTAAAGGGATAATCGGAAGACAGGACTGTATTGATTATTTAAAAAGTAAAACAGTAAAAGAGCCATCTAGGCTCTTTTACTTATTCTGTAGTTAATTCTTTTTGGGCTTCCTTGCCTTGGTCCAACAGGGCTTGGATAATCTTTTGATCACGAAGTTTGACAGAGTTGTTGATGGTCTCTGCAGATTGGATAACAGTGGCTTCTAGCAGAGCACGTTTTTCTCGTCCTTTATCAATGGCTTCGATAATGCCTTGATTTTGTGCGACGAGGCTTTCTGCCAGCTTAGTGACAGACTCAACAGCGATAGTAGGACTTTGGGAAATCCGTTCCAGCTGAGGAATGACTTCCTTGCTCGTTTCAGCGAGCATTTGCAGGGCAGCGTTATTCGCATTAGAGATAGCATCAGCTACCTGACCAGACTTCATCGATTGCTGGAGAATGCCTAACTGGGCGATAGACAGTTTCATAGTTGGAATGGTATTGCGACGGAGCATTCCAAGTTTTTGGCGCATATCAGAGGAAACCTTGACCAGATTACGCATTTGAGGAGTCGTCGCCCAAGCTACATAGAGACGGCTGACATATTCAGTATGTTGTTGCTCTAAGGTATTGACCACCTCTGTCATTCGGGCTAATTCTTGCGATTTGACTTGGTAGTCAACAGTTGTCATATCTAACTGAGCGACTTCAGCCTGCAGTTTGAGCGCTCGATTGCCAGATTCTTGCTGAGCAGCTTCGATAAAGGAAATAACTCCGACTAGGTTTTCAATCGATTTGGTATTGTCCTCAATCAGCATTTCAGCAGAAACAATATTGCGAGCCAGAACGTCTTCTTGCTTGACGACGGTTGCAGCCATGCCGTCCATTTTCTGCTCAATATTTTGTGAATCAAAATAGAATTCTTGAAGAGTGTTTTTGCTCTGTTTGAAGAGCTTTTCCAGGAAATTAGGCTTCTTGTCCAATTCTGCTACTTGAGCATCCTTGTATTTTGCGACAAAGCCATTGAGTTCCTTGTTGGTATTTTTTAAAAGCTCATCTACCTGGGGAATCTGTAATTTTTTCTGCTCTGCTAAGATACGATTGACAGTACCGTTGACTTCTTCTACAGCAGATTGGCCAAAGTCCAGCAAGGCATTTTGGTCTGATACGAAATTATCCACCAGCTGCGGAGCTTTAGCCGTAATCGCACTCTGTTGCTCAGGAGTCAGCTTTTCCAGAAAAGTTAGCTGACCATTTTCTTGAGTCGTGTTGGCTTCGATGATTTCTGTTGTTTTGTCGCTTTTGCTGATAGCATTATTGGCAATTTTATCAATATCAAAATTAAATTCTTGGCTCATAGTTTCTCCTTTGGTTTATCTAGCTTAAAAGCCGGTGTCTGTGTGCTTTTCTTTATCTAAGATGCGCAGGCTAATGTCAAAGTCCCTCAAATCAGCTTCATTTAATTGGCGCAGCGCTTCGTCTAGGTCCAAGTCAAACTGCTCTATAGCTGCTTTGGCCTTGGCTAGCCGCTCCTCTGCATTGTAAAAATCTTTGGGTGAAGCTTTGATTTTGAGGTAACCTTCTAAAATATCTTCGTAGTGCTCCATCTGGGACTGATGAATGGCAGTCAGCTCTTCCTTATTATTGCTTTCGGATTGAGAGATTTTTTGCAGAATGGCCTCATGGTCAATCTGAATATTGCGAACCGTAGCGACCAATTCTGGGGCTAGCTCTTCTAGACTAGTTTTCTTAGGCTGAGCTTCTTTTCGTTTTTTCTCTCGTTCAATCTTTCTCAGTTGTTCATCAATTTCATCGGTTACAGTACGAATTTTGGTTTGGATTCGCTGGTAGACTGAAGCAGGAATTTCTCCCCGTAGGTCGTTAGCAGCATTTTTGATATAGGTTAGCTGGGGCAGAATTTCTAGAGCTAAATTCTGATAGCTTTCTTGGTCCCCATCTTCTTGGTAGCCTTCCAATTCTTTAATACGGCGGTCAGCATGGCCAATCTCTGATTTCAAATCTTCAATCCGGCCAATGCTGGCTTGTTTAGCTTCAATCCGAACTTTTTTCTGGCTTTGGTGGCGATAGATTCCGTAGCCAATAGCCCCCAGAATAGCTATGGGAATTAGATAGCTGGCTACAGCTCCAGAACCAAATACAAATACAAGTATCCAAATCCAGCTAAACCATTCTGGTTGCTGGTTGGAATCATCATTTCTCCTCGACATGGACGTTTCTCTTTCTTATCAATGTGATATCTCTATTTTAACATAAAAGCTGGTTTTTGAAGGCTAAAGATTGAAATGATTTTATATATTGAGACCATTTTTTATATTTGCTTAATTCGGAAAGGCATTTTATTCCTCTCAATAAAGTAAGTGTTGTTTATAGAACGAAAGGTTTTTTGTTTATCGCAAGTATTCAAACAAAAATCGCAAGGAAATACCTGCGATTCTTATGTTATCAGTCCATTTCTGGGAAAAGTTTGGCCAATATTTTAGGGGTGATGTTTTGTCCCGGTCCCTCAGCACAATAGGTATGCATATACATAGAGGGATTGAAGTTGAGCTCGATGCAGGTACAGTTGGGATTTTCCTCTGTGGAAATAGCAGAGCTGTCAGGGATGATTAGGTCAACGCCACAAGCCCAAGCTCCCATAGCCTTTGCCATGTCCGCAGCAAGTTCCTTATAAGACGGGTGCATGCTGTCTGTGACATCAATCGAGTCTCCGCCAGTAGAAATGTTGGAATTGCGCCGCAAGTCAACCTTGACTCTAGCAGGCAGGATATCATCTGGTCCATAGCCTTGCTGGTCCAGCATAAGCAGTTCAATATCCCCCAGTTCAATGATTTCGAGCGGCGAGCGATGATCGCGCCCCCGCAGGGGATTGTCGTTTTTGATGGCAACCAATTCTCTCACAGTATGTAGACCGTCTCCAACGACATTGGCCGCCACCCGCAAGAGAACCGCCTCGCATTGACCGTCTAAGACAAAGAAACGGTACTCCGTTCCAGCGATGAATTCCTCCACCAAGACGGCGGCGTCTTCTGAAAAAGCAATCTCTAAAGCCTTGCGATAAGCGTCCAGACTGGCTGGTTCTTGGAAGATGGAGATGCCCAGTCCAAAGTTGGTTGACTTGGGTTTGACGACAATTTGTCGGTTCTTAATCAAAGGGTAGTAGGCCAGTCCATTCTCTAAGGAAGAAAATTCTGCTCCAGCTGGAACGGGAAAGTCAGCTGCAGCCAAAATCTTTTTGGTGACTGTTTTATTGGCCATTGCCAAAGGGATGACATAGTTATCCTTAGAGGTCATATTGCCGTTCTTGACATATTCAACATGGTGACCATGCCAAAGCTTGAGAAATTGATCGTTTTCATCTAAGATGTCGACATTCAGCCCCTTCTGAATAGCATCGAAGAGCAGCATCTGAGTGGATAATTCCATATTTTCATAGCCTTTGAGGGCATAAGGAGCAGTCCAAGCGTAGCGGTGATACTCCTCCGCTTTGTCTAGTCCAAAAGCTATTAAGGAATCTTGCTGAATATGAGGCAGGAGCTGGCCAGATAGGGTTAGCTGAGGATTCAGAAGTGCCTCCTTAAGCTGCTCAAGCAAGCTTTGGTAGTATGTCGGCAGTTCAAAATGCTGGATGAGGTCTTCCATGGCTTGGAGCAGGGCTGAGCTATCTGCCTCATCTGGCAGGGCAGTCAGCGGGTGGCTACAAGCAATCTTTTGGTTCAAGTCGTGGGCAGTTTTTAATGCCGTATCCACATTTTCTACATCATCTAACCAGAGCAGGCTCAGTAAAAAGAGATGGACGGTATCTAAGGTCTCTTGGCTAATGCCTAAATGGTCAAAAGGATTGAGATCGAAGCAGCGGAATTCCAGATAAGTAATGCCTTGCTCCAGATAGGCGCGATTGTGCTTCTGTCCACGGAAGCGAACGGCTGAGTAAAATTCTTTTTCAGCGCTGAGCTCGCCAGACTGAACGTAGTTTTCAATATCAGTTACATATTGCTCCAAAGAAGCGTAGGACACCTGAATATTCTCGTCATTGACATAGCCATAGTCGCTGTTACGAAAAGAGCGGATAGGCTGGGAAATTTCCTGGCTATAGAAGCCAGCTTCTGCTAGAGGGGCAGCACCGTAGAGATAGGTTAAAACCCAGCGAAAACGGAGAAAGTTTCGAGCCAGCTTGAGATAGAGGTCATTTTTAAAGTCCTTGAGTGAATGGTAGGAGCTGACTTGAAAGAGAGCAGTGACCAGATCTTTCCCTAGCTCCATATTGTAGTGGATACCGGAGATGGCCTGTAGTTTTTTGCCATATTTTTTCGCTAAGCCCTCTCGGTAGTGGCGTTCATAGTCGTTTTCCAGATGGGCGATGGCAATCTCTTCTTCTGTCAGCTGTAGTGGCATGGACAGGGGCCAGAGGCGTTCACTCTGGTCAATCGAGCGGCCAGCCACATCGCTGATAGCTCCCAGTAAGCGTCGTGCTTCCTTAGTCGAGTGAGCGATAGGTGTAATTAGTTCTAGTTGTTGCTCGCTAAAGTCTGTTTGGATGGTTGGGTGGAAATTGCGGGAACCAAGCTGACTCGGATGAGCAGTTTGAGCTAAGTGCCCATCAGTTGTCACCCGCAGATTTTCCCTCTCTAGACCAAAGGTCGCTTGGAGAATGGGGCTTGCTGTATCCAGTTTCTGCAGTAATTGATTAATCGTCATCGTTTCACCGTCCTATGGTAGTAATTTTAGTCTATTACAAACGGAAAAAGAAAACAAATTTCCGCTACGATTTTACAAAAATTCCGAACATTTATTTTTAATAAACTAACAAATTTCAGAAAATACAGATTTTTTGAAAATTTAATTCGTTTTTAAAAGGGAAAAAACAAATCAAGAATGGGTCCCATCTTGAAAAATTGTTAAATTTTTCATATAATGAGGTATAAAACATAATCGCAGGTGAGATTCCTGCCTGCTTTTCAAGAAAGGAAGAGCTGCTTCAGCTCAGACAAAATTATGACATCAGTAGTTGTTGTAGGAACCCAGTGGGGAGATGAAGGAAAAGGGAAGATTACAGACTTCCTTTCAGCCAATGCCGAAGTGATTGCCCGCTATCAGGGTGGTGACAATGCCGGCCACACTATCGTGATTGACGGCAAGAAGTACAAGCTGCACCTGATTCCGTCAGGGATTTTCTTCCCAGAAAAAATCTCTGTCATTGGAAATGGAATGGTGGTCAATCCCAAATCTCTGGTCAAAGAATTGAACTACCTGCATGAAGAGGGTGTGACGACGGATAACCTTCGCATCTCTGATCGAGCGCATGTCATCCTGCCTTACCATATCGAGCTGGATCGTCTGCAGGAAGAAGCAAAAGGTGACAATAAAATCGGAACAACAATCAAGGGAATCGGCCCTGCCTATATGGACAAGGCTGCTCGTGTCGGTATCCGCATTGCTGACCTTTTGGATAAAGATATTTTCAGAGAGCGCTTGGAGCGGAATCTAGCTGAGAAGAACCGCCTCTTTGAGAAATTGTACGATAGTACAGCAATCAGCTTTGATGATATTTTTGAAGAATACTATGAATATGGACAGCAAATAAAGCAGTATGTGACCGATACTTCTGTTATCCTCAACGATGCGCTGGATCAGGGCAAGCGAGTGCTCTTTGAAGGGGCTCAAGGGGTTATGCTGGATATTGACCAAGGTACTTATCCATTTGTAACTTCATCTAATCCGGTTGCGGGGGGAGTCACCATCGGTTCTGGAGTTGGTCCGAGCAAGATTGACAAGGTAGTTGGTGTCTGCAAGGCCTACACCAGTCGGGTCGGAGATGGACCATTCCCAACAGAGCTTTTCGATGAAGTTGGTGACCGCATTCGTGATATCGGCCACGAATATGGCACCACCACCGGTCGTCCGCGTCGGGTAGGCTGGTTTGACTCTGTTGTCATGCGCCATAGCCGCCGTGTATCAGGGATTACCAATCTTTCGCTTAACTCCATCGATGTTTTGAGCGGTCTGGATACAGTGAAAATCTGTGTAGCCTATGACTTGGATGGGCAGCGAATTGACCATTACCCAGCTAGTCTGGAACAGCTCAAGCGTTGCAAGCCGATTTACGAAGAGCTGCCAGGCTGGTCAGAGGACATCACCAGTGTCCGCAGTCTGGAAGAATTGCCAGAAAACGCCCGCAACTATGTTCGCCGAGTGAGTGAGTTGGTTGGTGTTCGTATTTCTACCTTCTCAGTCGGTCCTGGCCGCGAGCAGACCAATATCTTGGAAAGCGTCTGGTCTAATTTATAAAAAAGTCAGCACAAGGAAATTGCTTCTTGTGCTTTTTTGCAAGAAAATTTCATCTTAAGATTCATTTAAGATATATATTTTATACTAACGACATAAACAAAGACCTCCTAACTTTGTTTAAAAATCCTAAACTTTTTTCATAATAATCTCCTGAAAGTCACCCCAGCGGTGGCTTTCGTTTTTTTCTGAGACGCCCGGCTGGCTTGTGGTATAATGGGGTAGAGAACGAAAACTTAAGAAAGAATATGATGAACTATACGATTGAAGAAAAAGAAGCATTTATGCGGGAATCTTTAAAGGAGGCGGAGATTGCTCTGGCTCATGATGAAATTCC
Source organism: uncultured Streptococcus sp. (assembly GCF_963528215.1). GTDB lineage: Bacteria > Bacillota > Bacilli > Lactobacillales > Streptococcaceae > Streptococcus. Next base: position 2,320 of record NZ_CAURVL010000028.1, on the reverse strand, counting down.
CATCGGCTGTGTCTTGGTCAAAGAGGGTAAGATTATCGGCCGCGGTCACAATGCGCGGGAGGAGCTGCAACGGGCTGTTATGCATGCGGAGATTATGGCTATCGAAGAGGCGAATCGGCATGAAAATAGCTGGCGCTTGCTGGATACAACGCTTTTTGTGACCATTGAGCCATGTGTCATGTGCAGCGGAGCAATCGGTCTAGCGCGCATTCCTCACGTTGTCTATGGAGCAGCAAATCAAAAGTTTGGAGCAGCTGGCAGCCTCTATGATATTTTGACAGATGAGCGTCTTAACCACCGAGTAGAGGTGGAAACAGGTGTTCTCCAAGAAGAGTGTGCTCAAATCATGCAGGAATTTTTCAGACAGAGAAGGAAAAAATAAAATTAGCCAAAATCAAAAGTTTGTGTTATACTAATTAATGGAGCAACAGTTTTGCGTGAAGCGGGTCAGGGGAGGAATCCAGCAGCCCTAAGCGAAGTAAGCTGTGTGCTCTTTTCTATTGCTCTTAATGAATCAAGCCTGAAAGGCGCAGATGAATCTTAGAGCAATGGATGCAGTTTTTCCCATAAGGGAAAAATCTGTAAACCTTATAAAGATTCTCAACGAATCAACTCCGAAGGAGGAAGATGAGTTTAGAGACATTGACGCAGTTTAGGCAAAGCGAGAACTAGGTTCCAATGTTGAATGAATCAAGCCTGAAAGGCGCAGATGAATATTGGAGCAGTGAATCTAGTTCGAATGGACCTGAAATGAATTCAGCTGACATTCAATCTTAAGAAGCATATTGGCTTTCTTGTCAATCAAAATTATTCTTCTTTAATAGGCCTAAAATTTGTTGACTTACGCAAACGATTGCTCTCAGTTATATCCTAGGATTAGCTTATTTAGAAAAATAGTATAGAATAAAAAATGTAAACGTTTTAAAATAGTAAAAGCACTTGCTTATTTTTTCTTAAAGCGTTATCATAAAAGAAAAGAACAATTGGAGGATAAACATGACACATATTAAATTTGACTATTCAAAGGTACTGGATAAGTTTGTAGCACCACATGAATTAGATTATATGCAGCCTCAAGTGACTGCAGCAGATAATGCTCTACGAAACGGAACAGGTCCTGGAGCAGAAATGACAGGCTGGTTGAATTTGCCTGAAGAATATGATAAAGATGAATTTGCTCGTATTCAAAAGGCGGCTGCTAAAATCCAATCTGATAGTGAAGTGTTAATCGTCATCGGTATTGGAGGATCTTATTTAGGGGCACGTGCAGCTATTGATTTCTTGAATAATTCATTTGTAAACTTGCAAAGCAAAGAAGAACGCAAGGCACCTCAGATCCTCTATGCTGGAAACTCTATCTCTTCAAGCTATTTGGCTGATTTGGTAGACTATGTATCAGACAAAGATTTCTCTGTCAACGTTATTTCTAAGTCAGGAACAACAACAGAACCGGCTATTGCTTTCCGTGTCTTCAAAGAACTCTTGGTTAAGAAGTACGGTCAAGAAGAAGCTAACAAACGTATCTACGCAACTACAGACCGCGCTAAAGGTGCAGTTAAGGTTGAAGCAGATGCTAATGGCTGGGATACTTTTGTAGTGCCTGATAGTGTTGGTGGTCGTTTTACAGTATTGACAGCAGTGGGACTCTTGCCAATCGCAGCTGCAGGGGCTGATATCAGCAAGTTGATGGAAGGAGCAAATGCTGCTCGCAAGGCTTATGCTTCTGATAAGTTGGCTGAAAATGAAGCATATCAATATGCAGTTGTACGCAATATCTTGTACCGTAAAGGTTATTTGACAGAAGTTCTAGCTAACTACGAACCATCTTTGCAATACTTCTCAGAATGGTGGAAGCAACTGGCTGGTGAGTCAGAAGGTAAAGACCAAAAAGGTATCTACCCAACTTCAGCCAACTTCTCAACAGACCTGCACTCTTTGGGGCAATTTATTCAAGAAGGAACTCGTATCCTCTTTGAAACAGTTATTCGTGTAGATAAGCCTCGCAAAAATGTGTTGATTCCTGAATTAGCAGAAGACTTGGATGGCCTTGGCTATCTGCAAGGAAAAGATGTTGACTTTGTCAATAAGAAAGCAACAGATGGAGTGCTGTTAGCTCACACAGACGGCGGAGTGCCAAATATGTTTGTGACCCTGCCTGAGCAAGATGAGTTCACTTTGGGCTATACTATTTACTTCTTTGAGTTAGCTATTGCTCTTTCTGGCTACCTGAATGGTATCAATCCATTTGACCAGCCAGGAGTTGAGGCTTATAAGAAAAACATGTTTGCTCTTCTTGGGAAACCAGGCTTTGAAGAGCTGG
>NZ_CAURVL010000027.1:0-22483 GCF_963528215.1 uncultured Streptococcus sp. | reverse complement strand
TCCAATCTAACTCAGGTTTGACTGATGAAGAAATTGACCGCATGATGAAAGATGCGGAAGCTAATGCTGAAGCAGATAAGAAACGTAAAGAAGAAGTTGACCTTCGTAACGAAGTAGACCAAGCAATCTTTGCGACTGAAAAGACAATCAAGGAAACTGAAGGCAAAGGCTTCGACGCAGAACGTGACGCTGCCCAAGCTGCCCTTGATGATCTTAAGAAAGCGCAAGAAGACAACAACTTGGACGACATGAAAGCAAAACTTGAAGCATTGAACGAAAAAGCTCAAGGCCTTGCTGTTAAACTCTACGAACAAGCCGCAGCAGCCCAACAAGCTCAAGCAGGAGCAGAAGGCGCACAAGCAACAGGAAACGCAGGCGATGACGTCGTAGACGGAGAGTTTACGGAGAAATAGGCGGTGAGACAGAACTAAAAATTGAAAGTTTTTAGTTCGTAGTCGAACCCCCGCGAGGATGATTAGGATTTTTGGGAGTCTGAAAGACGAACCTAAAATCCAATCAGCTACCGCGTCAAAAATTTTTCGAAAAATATTGTTTTGAAAAATTCACGTCGTAATGATAGGAAGAAAGCCAGAGGTTGCAACCCAGCCTCTGTTTTTCGCTAAACTAGAGGGTGACGCTTATGAAGAAAGTGCTCTGTTTAATTTATCCTAATTTTTCACTTTATGAAGTAGTTGGTCTGACCAGTACTTTAGCTCTATCTTTTGGTGTTGAGGTTGATTATGTTAGTACAGATAGAAATGTTATAACATCGGAAGATGGATTAGCCTGTCGACCTGCTAGAACACTGGATGAAGTAGTTATCGAAGACTATTCTTGTGTCATTTTGCCAGGAATGATAAACATCGCTCCTGCTTTGCAGGATGAAAAATTGATTTCTTTCCTAAAAAGTTTGAAGCAGCAAGAAGTTTTAATTGCAGCTATTTCCTCAGCGCCGATTTTATTGGCTAAAGCAGGTTTATTGAAGGATACTAAATTTACTGGTGGGATTTGGCAAAACTTTTTTGACTATTTTGAATTTCTTCCGCGTGAAAATTTCAAAGCTCAAGCTGTTCTGCAAGATAAAAACATCATTACAGCTGTTGGCTTTGCACATCAAGCGTTTGCAAGAAAAGTGCTTCTTAGTCTAGGTTTGGTAGATAATGCTGACAACTATTTTAAAGAACGGAATCAGTATCCAGAAGAGGACTTGATATTCACTTTATCAGAAGAAGAGTTTGCTGAAATGAAGCATGAATTTGAAAATACCCTCTGATCAATATTTTCTAAAATTTAAAGAAAGGAACATGGGTGTTCGCAACTGAACACGGGTTCCAAAAATTCTGACTCAATATAAAAGAAAGGAACTGAACCCGACCTAAATTCTCGGAAAAAAGAGGAATCTGTCTAGGAGCATCGCTCCGTCGCCTGATTTCCTATTTTTCAGTCGAATTTTACGGTCTTGGTATCTTACATGAACAATACAGAATATTATGACCGTCTAGGTGTCTCTAAGAATGCTTCTCAGGATGAGATTAAGAGAGCCTATCGGAAATTATCTAAAAAGTACCACCCCGATATTAACAAGGAAGCTGGGGCGGAGGATAAATACAAGGAAGTCCAAGAGGCTTATGAAACGCTGAGCGACGAGCAAAAGCGGGCAGCCTATGATCAATACGGTGCAGCGGGAGCTAATGGTGGCTTTGGCGGCGGTTCAGGCGGCTTCGGTGGCTTTGATGGCTCCGGCTTTGGCGGCTTTGAAGACATCTTCTCTAGCTTCTTTGGTGGCGGTGCTTCGCGTAATCCTAATGCTCCGCGCCAAGGGGACGATCTTCAGTATCGTGTAAATCTCCGCTTTGAAGAAGCCATTTTCGGGGCTGAGAAGGAAATCAAGTATAACCGTGAAGCGACTTGTCATACCTGTGCTGGGTCTGGTGCCAAGCCAGGGACTAGTCCTGTTACCTGTGGCCGCTGTCATGGCTCAGGTTTCATCAATGTTGATACTCAGACACCGCTTGGCATGATGCGCCGGCAAGTGACTTGTGATGTCTGCCACGGTCGAGGAAAAGAAATCAAAAGTCCTTGTGAAACCTGTCATGGAACGGGGCATGAAAAACAGGCTCACAGCGTCAAGGTGAAAATCCCTGCTGGTGTGGAAACTGGTCAGCAGGTCCGTTTGTCTGGTCAAGGTGAAGCAGGCTTTAATGGCGGCCCTTATGGTGACCTTTATGTTGTGGTCCAAGTTGAACCGAGTGACAAGTTTGAGCGAGATGGCTCTACCATTTACTACAAGCTTAATCTCAACTTTGTCCAAGCAGCTCTTGGTGACAGCGTGGATATTCCAACTGTTCACGGGGATGTGGAGCTGAATATCCCAGAAGGAACACAGACTGGCAAGCGTTTCCGCCTGCGTGGCAAGGGAGCACCGAGTCTGCGCGGTGGAAGCATGGGTGACCAGTATGTTACTGTCAATGTTGTGACGCCTACTGGTCTCAACGACCGTCAAAAAGCAGCCCTCAAAGAATTTGCGGATGCTGGCAATATCTCGGTCAATCCTAAGAAAAAAGGCTTCTTCGACAAAATGAAAGATGCCTTGGAAGATTTGTAATAATATAAAAAGGAGCGGTGTAGAGCTGCTCTTTTTATGCTTTCGCAAAGAAATCAGCGGAATTTAGCTGAGGAAGATCGCTCCTTCAAAACCCTTTTTCATGGAAAGAAATTCGCTAGAAAAGGTGAAGCGAATTTTCAATCTCCTTTTTACAAAAATAAATGATTTTTTTAAGCAAAATCTATTGTAAAAATTTCCTAAAAGATATATGATAATACTAAGTGTATAAAAAGTATCTTTTTAGCCTGCTAGGGAGTTGGCCAGGGAGATATTGGGAGATTAGCTTTATACATTTTAGGAAAAAGGGGATTTATAAAGTGAAACGTTTTGAAAAAGTGCAGGAGCGAATTCAGAAATATTCGATTCGCAAATTGTCTGTCGGCGTGGGCTCAGTTGCCATTGCAGCTCTGATTTTTGGGAGCTTTTTGTCCAGCTCGACTGTTGCTGCAGATGAAGTAGGAGGCGGTGCGACTGCTCACTATACTTATGTTGAAGAGCAAGAGCTAACAGAGCAGGAAAAAGGGCTGATTAAGAAAGGTCTGCCTGAAAATCTGCAAACAGGGGAAAACTATTACCTGATTTATCGGAAGCAAGATGGGCAAGCTGTCTTGCCGAGTACAGGAAATAACGGTCAGCCGCTTCTTGGCTTATTTGCGGGAACGGCTATTTTGGCTGTCTTGGTATTCTCACGAAAGAAATCTGGTAAATTACTAGGAGTGCTTTTGCTAGGTAGCTTGGGACAGACTCTATTACAGTCTCCTCAAGCGTTTGCGTTAGAAAATCGGGAATTGCTTTCCTATAACCGTCAAGTTGTGGTTTCTTCAGCAGTTTCTGAAGCAGATGTGACCATTGCAGGCTATAACTATATCGGTTACTTTACCGCTTCTGATTTGCATGCTTTGACAGGAACCAAGCCAACTTCTCTGCCATCCGGTCAAGAAGCTCGAGGACAAGCAGAATTATCAGAAGTTGCAAAAGAGGACTCTGACTCTATTGATCGAGCTGCTCAAGCAGGGTTGCAGTATCAGCTGAATCCTGATGAAAGTGATTCTGGCCAGATAGGAAATCTTCCAACTCCAGTTCCAACTCCAAATCCTAGTCCAGCTCCCCAGCCATCCAATCCAACTATAGAGACGGCAAAAGGGGAAAGCTTACAAGAGCCAGCTTTGCCAGAGTACACGGGCGGCGTTAATGGCGAATCGCTAGTTCAAGCGGACAATCCTAGCTATACAATTTCGGAAGGCACGGCAGGAGATACAGCCCCGGTTGAGCCGGCCCTCCCAGAATACACGGGCAGTGTTAATGGTGAATCACTAGTTCAAGTGGAGAATCCAGACTACACTGCCCCAGTAGGCACAGCAGGAGATACAGCTCCAGTTGAGCCAACTCTACCAGAATATACTGGTGGTGTTAACGGCGAATCGACAGTTCAAGCGGACAATCCAGTCTATGATGCGCCAATTGGTACAGTTGGTGACATAGCCCCAGTTGAGCCAGCTTTGCCAGAGTACACTGGCGGCGTTAATGGTGAGTCAACAGTTCAGCCAGAACAGCCTAGTCTACATACAGACATCAAGCTAGAAACGATTGAACCTCAAGTTGTCAACAAGACAGATGATAGCAAGTATCTTGATGAGGAGACCACTGTCGATGGAACTCCAGGACGAAAAGAAATTGTAACCAGCTATGAAGTCTTGGACGGTAATCGCATATCGGAGCCACAAACAACTGAAAGAATCTTGCATGAAGCAGTTGATACAGTGGTCACTCGGGGTAGCAAGGCTCGAATCAATAAAGAAGAATTGAGCAAGCAGCTGGCTTTAGCAGCAGCTGTGGATCCAGCAGTTTACACCAATCAATCCTATCAGCAGCTACAAGCAATTAAGAATATGGCTACGACGGTTTATCAAACTTCGTCAAGTCAAGATGAAGTAGATGCGGGTGTTAACCAACTTAAGCAGGCTTTGGCCGACTTATTGGCCCTTAAAGCAGCACCAAATCTGACTGTTTCAGCGGTTAAGAAGGATGAATTGCAGAAATCGGTTCAGATTCAATACCAGCTGACGGACAGAAATCAATCCTTTAGTAGTGCTCAAGTTCGTCTGAAGAAAGATGGGCAGCTGATAGCAGAGCAGAATTTGACGGCCGGCCAGTTGACTGCTAGCTTCAGTAGTTTGGACTACTATACACCGTATAAGATTGAGACGACTCTGTCCTATGACTTAGGAAATGGTTCTGAAAGTCAGGAATTAGCTCAAGAGACAGTCCAGCTTGACCTGAAGAAGGTGGAGCTCAAGTCCATCACTAATGTCTCCTTGATGAAGGTTGAGAATGGTCAGACAAAATTGATGCCTACTTTGGCTGAAAAACCAGCAAATCTGGACCAATATTACCTGCACTTTACATCAGACCAGTTCAAGGATACTGTCCTGCCGGTTACCTCTATTGAGGAAGTGGTCGTTAATAACCAGCCTGTCTTTAAGATCCAGGCTCAGCTGCCAGACTTGCTGCAAAGAAGCGCAACTGGTCTTCAAAACAGCTTTGATTTCTATCTGGAAAAGGCCAAGAAGCGTGAAGGAAATGTCTACTATGACTTCCAAGACCTTTTGGACGGCATCAAGGAAGATCCTTCTGGAACCTTTATTCTGGGCCGCAGTATCAGTGCTAAGCTGATTGACAAACCAGCCAACAGCAAGTCTTACCTGCAAGGTGAGTTCAAAGGCCAGCTGATTGGTGGGCAAAATGGTGAGCGCCATGCCATTTTAGACTTGGCGCATCCTCTATTTGATACGATTACTGGCGGAACGGTCAAGGATATTGACTTTAAGCGAGTCAATATGGTTTATCCAGATTCGCAAGCGGGCGATACAATTGCCACAATTGCTGCTCGCTTGAAGAATAAAGGAGTAATCGAAAACGTCAATGTCCAAGGATACTTGGAAGGAAGAGACCATATTGCTGGTCTGGTTAACAATATAGAAGGCCAATCTCGCGTTGAAAATGTTTCCTTTAAGGGTCGTATTAAGTCCAAGGGTGGAAACTCTGTTACAGCCGGTATCGCGGGAACTAATGCTATGTCCTTGGTGAAACGCGCTTATGTCGAAGCCGATATTTGGGTCAAAAGTGGTCAAAATGCAGGTATGCTGGTCGCTCAAAACTTCACTGACTATTCAGGTTCAGGCTGGGGTAACTGGGGCAGATTGATGCAATCAGTTGCCAAAGGTAAGTTAGAGGATGCGGGCTCAAGAAATGCGGCTGGTATCGCTGCTTCCATTTGGCCGTATGGAACCATCAATGACACAGTCAGCTATGCAACGGTAGTGAACGGTAAAGAGCTCTTTAGCTCAGATAATGAGATTACCGATGCTTGGATGGGACAAAAACTCCAAAACCTCTTTGGTGTTCAGGGACACAGCTCTGGGACCAAGACAGGTAAAGATGCCAAGTTCCGTCGCTTGACAGAAGCAGAAGCTGAGCAAAAAGTCAAGAGCTATCAGATCACGGCTCTTGAGCAAGCCAGCGCAAATGAAGTGACAACTGAGAAGCTAAATGCTGCTATCCTGAGAACAAGTACTTATCAAGATAAGCCAGGTTACAAGGCAGAAAATGAACAGCTTTATCAAAACCTAGAACGCTTTATGCCTTTCTACAATCAAGAATTCTTGATTCATGAGGCCAATAAGCTGGTGGATGCTGGTAAGGCGGGCGACCTGTTGACCAAGAAAGTTCTAGCGGTTCAAGCCCTGAAGGGCAATCAGTTTGTTGCTGGAGGAACGGATGCAGATAAGATCTTAGTCCATTTTGCAGACGGAAGCAAGACTATCTACAATCTTCAAAATCAAGCGCGATTTGAACAGACGGCTCTGCCGGAATATCAGATTGCAGAGCTTGGTACAGTCTATACTCCAAATCACTCAACGGCGGTCAAAGAAGACTTGCTGACTCAGCTGACTGAGCGCTTGAAGAGCTTTGAACTATACAGTGATGAAGTCTATCGTTCTGTTGGTCTGCCTAATGATAATGATAAGGTCAATAAAGTGAAGCGCCTCTTCTTGGATGAATCTCTGGCTGAGGTGAAAGCCAACTTGCAGGATATGCTTGGTAAGCTCCTGGCCAATGAATGGACAAGGTTCCATGCTGACAATCCAGCAGCCAACGAAGCTCTGAAAGCTAAAATCGAAGAGAACAAGACCGCTATCATGCTCGGTCTGACCTATCTCAACCGTTATTACGATCTCAAGTTTGGCGACTACAACCTCAAGGAGCTGGTGCTCTTCAAACCAGACTTCTATGGTGAAAAAGTGCCATTGCTGGATCGCTTGATTAAGATTGGTCGTTCGACAGAAAATCAACTGAAAGGGGCAGACAATGTCAATATGTTTGCGCGCCAGTTGAAGGCTGAGTCCAAATCTAGTGATTTGGTGGCTTACTTGGATTACAACCGACGCCTGCTGACTGACTTTGCGGATATGGATTCTTGGTTCAAGGATGCAACCCGAGGATTTATTCAGTTTGAAGAACGCCAGTCAGAAGTCGAGGAGATTAAGACGGCTAAGTATCGCGTCTTTGACAACCTCAACTCAGAGTACTTCAGCAACTATATCCTTCCTCTGCTAACCTTGAAGAATACGCGCTTAGCCATTCTGTCAAACTATAGCACCATGGCCTTTGTCAACAGAGACAAGCGCCGGTCATGGTCTGATGAACGATTTAATGCGCGCATCAAGGAAGTAGCGACCCAGCATCGAAATCACGTAGACACTTGGTACAAACTGCTCTCAGATAATATCAAGCCAAGAATGGTCAAGGAAAATGTAACGGCTGTATGGGATGGTTTCGATGTAGAAGGGCGTGGCTGGATTGATGTCAACGGAAATGATAATAAGGGCAATCCTTATGCACCATCCCGCGAGTTCTTTAACCTAGTTGGCGGCAGAGCTGGTGGCTGGTACAAGTCAAATGGCTACGGTGCCCATGCTGCTGGTTCAATCCGTGTGAACTTCGAGGCCTTTGACCTCTTGACGGAATATGGTGTGTCCGTCTTCACTCACGAACTCACCCACGTCAATGACAGAGATATTTATCTGGGCGGTCACGGCAGACGACAAGGTATCGGACCAGAAGGGTATGCCCAAGGTATGCTCCAGTCACCTGTTCCTGATCAGCCGGGCTGGGGTGCTTTGGGTCTCAATATGGCCTTTGATCGTCCAAATAATGGCAGCCTCATTTTCAATAGCTCGCCAAGTCTCTTCAAGAACCGAGCAGACATCGACCATTACATGAAGGGATATAATGATACCCTCATGCTGCTGGATTACCTTGAAGGCCAAGCGGTTGTAGATAAAGGAAATGAAGCAGCAGCCAAATGGTTCAAGAAGGTTGAACCGAAAGTTGTGGATCCTCGAACCCAATACGACGTCGTAAGAGAGTTGACGGCTGAGGAGAAAGCGAATATGTCTGTCTCATCTGTAGATGACTTGGTTGACCAAGGCTTGCTGTCTAACCGTGCGGTTGACAATCGAACCTATAATCCTGCTGACTATGACTCTAGTTACATTGCTATCGACTTTATGACGGGTATCTATGGCGGCGGCCAAAACAATACTGGAGCGCCAGGCGCCTTGATGTTCAAGCATAATACCTTCAGAATCTGGGGTTACTATGGCTATGAAAAAGGCTTTGTAAGCTATGCTTCCAATAAACACCGTAAGACAGCCAATGAGCAAGGTGTGACTGGTTTGAGCGATAACTTTATCATCAAGCAAATTTCTGAAGGCGAATTTGAAACCATGGAAGCCTTCAAGAAAGCTTACTTCAGAAAAGTTGTGGATAAAGCACAAAGCTCAGGTATTAAGCCGGTGACTGTCAACGGAAAAGTCTATACGACTTATGAAGAGTTGAAAGCTGGCTTTGCAGAAGCTGTTGACAAGGATCTGAAGAAGTCTCGTGTCGATGAACGGGCAACCAAGGACTTCAAGTATGCTGTCTTTACACAATTGCTGAAGAACACCAACAGCTTTATGGATGAAAACTCCATTTGGGGTTCCTAAGAAAAAGTGTTAGATTTGCTGCACGTGTAACTGCAAATAATGACCTTTAGAAATATGCGATAAATAACCCATTTGAATTTGTTCTGTTTGTGTCGTCACTGACAGTCTGATTCAGATGGGTTATTTTGTTGCATGATGGCAAGCCGGAACAGAAAAAAACCTGATTCTTAAACGATATTTTTCAAAAAAATCTGTCCCCAGACAGTTCCTGCTTTTAGGGCTTGCTGGGGGCTTTTTTTCCTGCTAAAATAAACACATGACACGTTATAAAGCTATTATTTCCTATGATGGTTATAACTTTGCTGGTTTTCAGCGACAGCCTCATGCCAGAAGTGTTCAGGAAGAGATTGAAAAGACCCTGACCCGTATCAATAAAGGCCAGCCTGTGGTGATTCATGGAGCGGGCCGGACCGACAGCGGTGTCCATGCTCTGGGCCAGGTGCTGCATTTTGATTTACCAGAAGAGCGGGATGAAGAGAAATTGCGTTTTGCCTTGGATACCCAGACGCCGGAAGATATTGATTTTATTAGTGTGGAGCAGGTGTCGAACGATTTTCATTCTCGCTACAATAAGCACAGCAAGACCTATGAATTTTTGGTGGATATCGGCCGGCCTAAAAATCCTATGATGCGCCATTATGCCACGCATTATCCTTATCCGTTGGAGCTGAGTCTGATAGAAGAAGCGATTGCTCAGTTAGAGGGGACGCATGATTTTACAGGCTTTACAGCTTCTGGGACCAGCGTGGAAGACAAGGTTCGGACCATTACCGAGGCCAAGGTTCGCTATGATGCAGAGCGTAAATTTCTGGTCTTTACTTTTTCGGGCAATGGCTTTCTCTACAAGCAGATCCGCAATATGGTCGGCACCCTGCTCAAGATTGGCAATAAGCGCATGCCGGTGGAGCAGATTCAGAGGATTTTAGCGGAGAAAGACCGCCATCTGGCAGGACCAACAGCCGGTCCAAATGGCCTTTATCTAAAGGAGATTCGTTATGAAGAATAAGTTGATTTTAGCTCTTTCGGGCAATGATATTTTCAGCGGCGGCGGGCTCCATGCTGATTTGGCTACCTATACGGTCAATGGTCTGCATGGTTTCGTAGCTGTGACTTGCCTGACGGCTATGACTGATAAGGGATTTGAGGTCATTCCAGTTGAGGAAGAGGTTTTTGCCCAGCAGTTAGCCAGTCTCAAGGCTGTTCCTTTTTCTGCTATTAAGATAGGACTTTTACCCAATCTGGAAATAGCAGAGCAGGCATTGGCTTTTGCCAAGCAACATGCAGATTTACCAGTAGTGCTGGATCCTGTTCTGGTCTGCAAGGAAAATCATGACTTGGAAGTCAGTGCGCTGAGAGAAGAAATCATCAAGTTTTTCCCTCATGTCAGCATCATTACGCCAAATCTGGCAGAAGCTCAGCTATTGACCCAAAAAGAAATCAAAAGTCTGAAGGATATGCAGGCTGCAGCCAAGGAGCTCTATGATTTGGGAGCCAAGCATGTAGTGATAAAGGGTGGCAATCGCTTGAGCAAGGAGCGGGCGGTGGATGTTTACTATGACGGCCGAGAGTTTGAGGTCATTGAATCGCCAGTGCTGGCCAGCAACAATACCGGAGCGGGCTGCACATTTGCTTCCAGCATTGCCAGTCAGCTGCTTCTAGGCAAGTCTCCACTTGCAGCAGTTCAATTGTCTAAAGATTTTGTTTACCGAGCGATTCAGCGCTCAGATCAATATGGGGTAGTTCAGTATGAGAAATAATCAAGTTAAAAAATTAGTTATCTTAGCTTTCATCACAGCACTGTCTGTGCTTTTGGGGAATTTTGTGAAAATCCCAACGGCGACTGGCTTTTTGACCTTGTTGGATGCAGGGATTTATTTTACAGCCTTCTACTTTGGCCGCAAGGAAGCGGCTATTGTCGGAGGCCTTTCAGGCTTTTTGATTGATATGATTGCCGGCTATCCCCAGTGGATGATTTTCAGCCTGATTTGCCACGGACTTCAAGGTTTCTTTGCTGGTTTGGAGGGCAAGAAACGCTACCTTGGGCTAGTTTTGGCTACGGTGGCTATGGTCGGTGGCTATGCCCTCTTTGGTAGTATCATGAATGGTGTCGGGGCTGCCCTAGCCGAAATCTCAAGTAATTTTATGCAGAATGCTTTTGGTTTAGCAGTCGGTTTTGCCCTCTACAAAGCTTTCCCGGAGAGTTTGAAAAAGACAGTCACAGTGAAATAAACGAGGTGGGACATGGACTTAGCTAAGATTGGAGCAGAAACTCGTCAGATTGTTCTAGATGTTTTGGACAAGGCTGCCTTGGTCGAGGGAGATATTTTTGTTCTGGGTCTATCCTCTAGTGAGGTTGTCGGAGGCCATATCGGTCAGAATTCCAGTCTGGAAGTCGGACAGGTTATTGTCAAAACCATACTGGATATCTTAGAAGAGAAGGGTATCTTTCTAGCAGTTCAGGGATGTGAGCATCTCAATCGCGCCCTCGTAGTCGAAAGAGCCTTAGCAGACAAGAAGGATTTGGAAATTGTCAATGTTCTGCCTACTCTTCACGCAGGCGGCAGTGGTCAGCTAGCTGCTTTCCAATACATGAAGGATCCTGTCGAGGTAGAGTTTATTGTCGCTCAGGCGGGGCTAGACATTGGCGATACTGCTATCGGCATGCATGTTAAGCACGTGCAGATTCCTATCCGACCGATTCTCAAGGAATTGGGAGATGCCCATGTCACGGCTTTAGCCAGCCGTCCCAAGCTGATTGGCGGCGCCAGAGCGGCCTATATAGAGGATAAAATCAGGAAGGGATAAAAGGAAAAATAATTTTGAAAAAAACTCTAATTATGCTATAATGGGTTGTATTCAATAAATTTTAAGGAGAAATGACAGAATGTCTGTATCATTTGAAAACAAAGAAACAAATCGCGGTCTTTTGACTTTTAGCATCAGTCAAGAGAAAATCAAGCCAGCCTTGGACCGTGTATTTAACTCAGTAAAAAAAGATATTGCTGTACCAGGTTTCCGTAAAGGTCGCCTTCCACGTGCTATCTTCAACCAACGTTTTGGTGAAGAAGCTCTCTACCAAGATGCTTTGAACGCTCTTCTTCCAGAAGCATACGAAGCTGCTGTCAAAGAAGCAGGTATCGAAGTAGTTGCTCAGCCTCAGTTTGATGTAGAGTCTATGGAAAAAGGTCAAGACTGGGTCATCAAAGCTGAAGTAGTCACTAAGCCAGAAGTTAAGCTGGGTGCATACAAAGACTTGGAAGTAACTGTTGAAGCTACTAAAGAAGTGACTGACGCTGAAGTAGATGAGCGCATTGAGCGTGAGCGCAACAACTTGGCTGAGTTGGTTCTCAAAGAAGGTCCAGCAGCAGATGGTGATACAGTTGTGATTGACTTTGTTGGATCTGTTGACGGCGTTGAATTTGACGGCGGCAAGGGTGACAATTTCTCACTTGGACTGGGCAGCGGTCAATTCATCCCAGGATTTGAAGAGCAGTTGGTTGGCCACAGTGCGGGTGAAACAGTGGATGTTGTCGTAACTTTCCCAGAAGACTATCAGGCAGAAGACTTGGCAGGCAAGGAAGCTAAATTTGTGACAACTATTCACGAAGTTAAAGAAAAAGAAGTTCCAGCGTTGGACGATGAACTTGCAAAAGATATTGACGAAGAAGTGGAAACGCTTGACGAGCTGAAAGAAAAGTACCGCAAAGAATTGTCAGAAGCTAAGGAAACAGCTTATAAGGATGCGGTAGAAGCAGCAGCTATTGATCAAGCAGTAGCAAACGCTGAAATCGTTGAGCTCCCATCTGAAATGGTTCATGAAGAAGTGCACCGCGCAGTCAATGAATTCTTGGGCAATATGCAACGCCAAGGAATCTCACCTGACATGTACTTCCAAATCACTGGTACTACTCAGGAAGACCTGCACAAGCAATACGAAGCAGATGCTGAGTCACGTACTAAGACAAACCTTGTCGTAGAAGCTGTTGCTAAGGCAGAAGGTTTTGAAGCTAGCGCAGAAGAAATCGAAGCAGAAGTAACTTCATTGGCTACAGACTACAACATGGAAGTAGAACGTGTTCGTCAATTGCTGTCAGAAGACATGCTGAAACACGACATTGCTATCAAGAAAGCTGTTGAAGTGATTACAAGCACTGCGAAAGTGAAATAAAGCTTCATCATTCAAAATGAAATCATTTGAAACTAGTGTATAAATGCATTAGTTTCTTTTTGTACTTGTTCCGTGATTTTTCCTGGATTTTCTTTTGACGAAAATAGAAATTTATCGTACAATAGAAAGTAGCGAAAAATTGCAAGAGGGCGACAAGCCTTTACTTAATCTTAAAGGAGATCAACTTTGGAATTAGAAGTATTTGCTGGACAGGAAAAAAGTGAGCTTTCTATGATTGAAGTGGCGCGTGCCATTTTGGAAGCCCGCGGCCGCGACCATGAGATGTATTTTAATGATCTGGTCAATGAAATTCAAAATTATCTGGAAAAATCAAACAGCGAGATTCGTGATGCCCTGCCATTGTTCTACACAGAACTCAATGTAGACGGCAGCTTTATTCCGCTGGGAGATAATAAATGGGGCCTGCGTTCATGGTATGCTATCGACGAAGTGGATGAAGAAATCATCGCCTTAGAAGAGACTGATGAGGATGACGCACCTAAGAAACGCAAGAAGAAACGCGTCAATGCCTTTATGGATGGCGACGAGGATGCCATTGACTACAGCGATGACGATCCAGAAGATGAGGACGGCTACGAAGCTGATCCTGCTCTCTCATACGATGAGGAAAATCCAGACGATGAGAAGAATGAAGTGGAAGCTTACGATGCTGAAATCAACGAAATTGCTCCGGATGATCTAGGTGAAGAAGTCGAACTCAACGAAGAAGATGACGACTACTCTGACGAAGACACGGAGACCGAAGAGGAAGAATAAATCAACCAAAAGAAGCAAGGGACGAAATCCCTTGTTTCTTTTAATGTTCCTTGAAATATAAGTTCGGAAGGTGTAGAATACTAATAAAATTTAATAAAGAAAAGGCGGAGGTAAGCTGCTATGAAATTTGTCATTGATAAGAGTTTGAGTGATTTAGGTATTAAGAGCGTTGTTATCGGGATTGCCAAGAATGTTAATCCACATGCAGAGCTATCCCCATCATTTCTAAAAAAGAAAAAGGAAATGGAAGACTGGGCTTTATCCTGCGACTTGGGTGAGGTGCTTGAGTCGCCAGTGGTTAAAGGTTATATAGAAATACTGCAGCGCGTAGGTCGCAGTGTCAAGAAAAATCCTCCGACGGTTCCCGCTCTGATTCGCAATATCCAGCACCGCGGATCGCTCCCTCATATTAATAGCATTATTGATATTTATAATGTCGAAGCCCTGCATTCTCTACTGGCTATTGGAGGGCATGATTTTGATAAGATTGAAGGTCAGATAGAATTCACCGTAAGCCAAAAGGAAGATGTTTTTCTGCCTATTTTGTCCAAGGAGAAGCATGTTGCCAAGACGGACTATGTCTATCGGGATGCCAAAGGCATTTTGGCTTGGCTGGATGTTCGTGACAGCGATTATTATAAGTTTGATGAGGAGACCAAGGATGCTATTTTCATCATTCAGGGGAATGCCAATACCTCTGTCGAAATGCGTCTGGAAGCCTTGGAACGAATCCGACACGATTTAGCAGAGTGCATGCCCGATGTAGAATTTGAAACACATGTCATTAGTATTGAGGAAAATGGATGAGAACCGACTGAAAATATTTGACAATTTTTTAGGTTTGCGATATTATACTGTTCGGGCACCTCTTTTAGAGGTCAGAGCTTCCTGTTTTCAGGGAGCTATTTTTCTTTTTCAGACAGATTATGGGAAATCCTCCTCTAGATAAGTTTCCAGCAACGACGTGGTTGCTGGAATGAATTGTTTTATGAAAAGGAGTACGTATGTCAACTAAATATATTTTTGTCACCGGCGGTGTGGTTTCTTCTATCGGAAAAGGGATTGTGGCAGCTAGCTTGGGCCGGCTTTTGAAGAATCGAGGCCTCAAGGTTACGATTCAGAAATTTGACCCTTATATCAACATTGATCCCGGCACCATGAGCCCTTATCAGCATGGGGAAGTGTTTGTCACAGATGATGGAGCCGAGACGGATCTGGATCTGGGGCACTATGAGCGTTTTATTGACATCAATCTCAATAAATACTCCAATGTCACCACTGGTAAAATCTATAGCGAAGTCCTACGCAAGGAGCGTAAAGGCGAGTATCTGGGAGCGACGGTCCAAGTCATTCCGCATATTACAGATGCTCTCAAGGACAAGATCAAGCGGGCAGCACGGACCACGGACTCGGATGTGATTATCACAGAGGTCGGAGGTACAGTGGGCGACATCGAGTCTCTTCCTTTCTTAGAAGCTTTGCGCCAGATGAAGGCGGATGTCGGTGTAGACAATGTCATGTATATCCATACAACTCTCCTGCCCTATCTCAAGGCAGCCGGCGAAATGAAGACCAAACCGACTCAGCATTCTGTCAAAGAGTTGCGAGGTTTGGGGATTCAGCCTAATATGCTGGTCATCCGCACAGAGAAGCCAGCTGGACAAAATATCAAAAACAAACTGGCTCAATTCTGTGATGTGGCGCCGGAGGCGGTCATTGAGTCGCTAGATGTGGAGCATCTTTACCAAATTCCTCTCAATTTGCAGGCGCAAAAGATGGACCAAATCGTCTGTGACCATCTGAAGCTGGATGTGCCGGCAGCGGATATGACTGAATGGTCAGCCATGGTAGAGAAAGTGATGAGTCTGGAAAAGCAGGTTCAGATTGCTCTGGTCGGCAAGTATGTCGAGTTGCCAGATGCCTATATTTCAGTTGTCGAAGCGCTCAAGCATGCCGGCTATGCTAATGATGCGGAGGTTAAGATTAACTGGATTGATGCGAATCAGGTAACGGCCGAAAACGCAGCTGAGCTTCTTGGAAGTGCGGATGGGATTATCGTTCCGGGCGGCTTTGGTCAGAGAGGAACTGAGGGTAAGATTCAGGCAATCCGCTATGCGCGTGAGCAGGATGTGCCTATGTTGGGTATTTGCTTGGGTATGCAGTTAACCTGTGTCGAATTCGCCCGTCACGTCCTGGGATTGGCAGATGCTAACTCAGCGGAGCTCAATCCAGACACAGCATTTCCGATTATTGATCTCATGCGTGATCAGATTGATGTCGAAGACTTGGGTGGGACGCTGAGACTGGGGCTCTATCCTTCTAAGCTTAAGCCTGGCTCTAAGGCAGCAGCAGCTTACGACCATCAAGAAGTCGTGCAGCGCCGTCACCGCCATCGCTATGAGTTTAACAATGCTTTCCGCGAGCAGTTTGAGGCGGCCGGATTTGTATTTTCAGGAGTTTCACCAGACAATCGCTTGGTCGAAATAGTGGAAATCCCAGAAAACAAATTCTTCGTTGCTTGTCAGTATCACCCAGAGCTTTCCAGCCGACCGAACCGACCTGAAGGTCTTTATAGGGCATTTGTCACAGCAGCGGTAGAAAAGAGCCAGGAGAGATAGACTTGCTTTTTCTAGGATAAGCGATTTTTCTAGAGAAATGTTATAATGAAAAATAAAAGGAGGGAAGAAGATGTTTCTAAACATTTTAGCTAGTATTCGTACTAATAATTTTCAAGATGAGCATTGTATAGAAAAAATCCAAGCTCTCTGGCAGCAACAAGAGGGAGCTGTGAAAGAAGCTTTTGCTGAGGGGGAGCCGGTTTATGCCGTCTATCATGACTATGCCAATGATTACAAAGGAGACTACAGCCTCTCTATCTGCCGTTTGACAGATGGGGAAGTCTATGATTTTGACACATCCGAGCAGACCTATCAAGTCTTTGAAGCGGATAAGGAGGATCCGCAAGCGATTCTTCATGCTTGGCAGAGGATTTGGCAGGCAGAAGAATCAGGTGAGCTTCATCGGGACTACACTATTGACTTTGAAAAATACGATCCCGACCAAACGGTGGCTGTCTTTATTGCGACTCAGCAACCTTGAGTTTTCTATGTTCCTGCCTTAGCTTCATTTTCGCTTAGATTTCTTAGATTTGCTGATTGAGTAGAAAGTTGATTTTTTGAAATAAAGTCAAAAATTTTCTTGACAAGCCTTAGCTGTCCTGTTATACTAGTAAGGTACTCAATCGCGGGGATGGCGGAATTGGCAGACGCGCAGGACTAAGGATCCTGTGACCGCTTTAGGTCGTGAGGGTTCAAGTCCCTCTCTCCGCATCAAGTAAGCTGACTTCGGTCAGCTTTTTCTTTTTGCGATAGAGACGCTTAAAAAGGCTGAGTGTCTCCCTGCAATTCTTTAAAATTTCAGGAAAAACTAGCAATTTTAGTGAAAAAGTGATAAAATAAACAATGTAAGTGGTTTAACCACAAAAAATAAGAGGAGGCCTGATAAGAATGGCAATCGTTTCAGCAGAAAAATTTGTCCAAGCAGCTCGTGACAATGGTTACGCAGTTGGTGGATTCAACACAAACAACCTTGAGTGGACTCAAGCTATCCTGCGTGCGGCAGAAGCAAAGAAAGCACCAGTGCTTATCCAAACTTCAATGGGTGCTGCTAAATACATGGGTGGCTACAAAGTTGCTCGTAACTTGATCGCTAACCTTGTAGAATCAATGGGCATCACTGTACCAGTTGCGATTCACTTGGACCATGGTCACTACGAAGATGCACTTGAGTGTATCGAAGTTGGTTACACTTCAATCATGTTTGACGGTTCACACCTTCCAGTTGAAGAAAACCTTAAATTGGCTAAAGAAGTTGTTGAAAAAGCACACGCTAAAGGTATCTCAGTAGAAGCTGAAGTTGGTACTATCGGTGGTGAAGAAGACGGAATCATCGGTAAAGGTGAATTGGCTCCAATCGAAGACGCTAAAGCAATGGTTGCAACTGGTATCGACTTCTTGGCAGCTGGTATCGGTAACATCCACGGTCCTTACCCAGCAAACTGGGAAGGTCTTGACCTTGACCACTTGAAGAAATTGACAGAAGCTCTTCCAGGCTTCCCAATCGTATTGCACGGTGGTTCAGGTATTCCTGATGACCAAATCCAAGCAGCTATCAAACTTGGTGTTGCGAAAGTTAACGTTAACACTGAATGCCAAATCGCATTCGCTAACGCAACTCGTAAATTTGCTCGTGACTACGAAGCAAACGAAGCAGAATACGACAAGAAAAAACTCTTCGACCCACGTAAATTCTTGGCTGACGGTGTAAAAGCTATCCAAGCATCAGTTGAAGAACGTATCGACGTATTCGGTTCAGAAGGTAAAGCTTAAGAAGCTTGATATATTTTTAAAAAAGTTTATCCGAAAGGATAAGCTTTTTTTGTATTATGACAATTGGACAAATAAAGAACAAATAATATTTTTCTTACAATCTAATAAAAAAATCTTGACAGACTAGATGATGAGGAGTAAAATATTAACCAGTTAATTAACTAGTTAATGAGTTTAATAAGTTGTTAAAAATTGAGTTTCTGCTATATTTTATAGAAAAAATATTTAGATGATTTCTTTGGGGGTATATTATGAGTTAATTGTAAATTGTGATAAGTTTTAGCGAATTCTGTATAATCAAAAAAGAAAGTGATATTCAATGGAAAAAAATAAGAAATACTTAACAGGAATTGTTGTCATTGCTACTGTGGGTCTTTTTGCTCATCAGCTAGGTTATTATCAGGCAAACAGTTCGATTAAAAAATCCAATCGAGTTAGCTATATTGATGGTAAGCAAGCTGTTCAAAAGTCTGAGGAGTTAACGCCTGACGAAGTAAGCAAAAAAGAGGGGATTAACGCGGAGCAGATTGTTATCAAGATTACTGATCAGGGTTATGTCACTTCTCATGGTGATCACTATCATTATTATAATGGGAAAGTTCCATATGATGCTATTTTCAGCGAAGATCTTTTGATGAAAGATCCCAACTATCAACTTAGGACTGAGGATATTGTCAATGAAGTCAAGGGTGGATATGTTATCAAGGTTAATGGGCAATATTATGTTTATCTGAAAGATATAGCTCGTGCGGATAATATTCGCAGTAAGGAAGAGATTAATCGTCAAAAGCAGGAACATGGTCATAATGTTACGAAAATAAGCAATGAAGTAGCAGCAGCTAGAGCTCAAGGCCGTTATACAACAGATGATGGCTATGTTTTTAATGCTTCAGACATTATTGAGGATACGGGAGATGCCTATATCGTACCTCATGGTAATCATTTTCACTATATCCCAAAGAGTGATTTGTCGCCTAGTGAGCTAGCTGCAGCTCAAGCTTACCTATCAGGTAGAGGAAAAGTAGCTAGTACTGTAGTCAGCCGTTCGTATAATAATGGAAACGGTGGCTGGATACAGACACAACCTACTTTTACTCAAATTTCAAACAACTATCAACCGAGTCAAGGAGAAGATGTTAAGGGTCTCCTTCAGCAACTTTATAATCTTCCACTTAGTCAGCGTCATGTTGAATCAGATGGCTTGATCTTTGATCCAGCACAAATTACTAGTCGAACACAAAATGGAGTAGCAGTGCCACATGGTAATCATTATCACTTTATTCCTTATACACAAATGTCGGCATTGGAAGAAAAGCTTGCTCGGACAATTCCTCTTATAAGTCAGCCTAATAAACCTATGTTAGGATTGACACCTTATAGACCTATACCAACTCCGATACTAACTCCATCTCAACCAGCTTTAAAACCGATTCTTCCTCCAAAGTTAAATTTGGAACATGCGGATTCATTGGATAAGGATTTAATCCAGCAGGTTGTTAGGAAAATAGCTGACGGTTATGTGCTAGAGGATAAAGGAGTGTCCCGCTATCTTTTAGCTAAAGACTTGCCTAAAGAGATTATTACAGCGATTGAAAATAAATTGGCGAAGCAGAAAAGCATACCTCATGTCCTGCAAGCTAAGAAAGAATCAGTTGAACCGAAAGATCAAGAGTTTTATGATAAGGTATATGGTCTTCTGACTCAGACCCATCAGCAATTGCTAGAAAATAAGGGACGTTTGTCAGATTTTCAAGCCTTGGATGATTTAGTGAAGCGTTTGAATGATGAAACAAGTGATAAGGTGCAATTAATTGATGACTTATTAGCATTTCTTGCGCCTATCAATCATCCAGAACGTCTAGGCAAAGCAAATTCACAGATTGAGTATACTGAAACCGAAGTTCGAGTAGCCCAGCTAGCTGACAAATATACGACATCTGATGGATATATCTTTGATGCGCGCGATATTATCAGCGACGAAGGAGATGCTTATGTAACCCCTCATATGGGACACAGTCACTGGATAGGAAAAGATAGTCTTTCAGCTAAAGAAAAAGCAGCTGCTCAGACCTATACTAAAGAAAAAGGTCTGCTTCCACCTGCACCAACAGATGATTCCAAAGCCAATCCAAGTGGAGAAAGTGCGTCTGCTATCTACGAACGTGTTCAAGGAGAGAAACGGATACCGCTCGTTCGTCTGCCTTACAATGTTGAGCATACTGTAGCAGTAAAAAATGGTAATCTGATTATCCCTCATAAGGATCACTACCACAACATCAAATTTGCTTGGTTCGATGATAAGACTTACCGAGCTCCTAATGGCTATACATTAGAGGATTTATTTGCAACTATCAAGTATTATGTTGAACATCCAGATGAGCGACCACAGTCTAGCGATGGATGGGGGAATGCAAGTGATCATGTTTTAGGTAAAAAAGATGACAAGGAGGATGCTGTTAGCCCAGAGAAACCTCAAGAAGAAGTTGAAGAGGAAACACCAACTGAGCCAGAAGTACCTCAAGTTGAAACTGCTAAAGTAGAAGCTAAGTTGCAAGAGGCGGAAGACTTACTTGAAAAGACGACGGATCCAAGTTTGAAATCCAATGCAACTGAGACCTTAACAGGATTGCGAAATAATCTTAATTTAGGGACTATGGATAATAATAACATCATGGCAGAAGTAGAAAAACTGTTAACCTTGTTGAAATCAGCTGTTTCAACACCTGCTACTAATACAGAAACAACACCTTGATTTTTATCTGTTTTTAGATATGAATGTTTTATTGATAAATAAAAGATGAACCAACAATTTTGGAGTTAATATGAAGAAAAGAACTGCAGTATTAATAACGCTGAGTATACTAGCTCTGATGCTGGGAGCGTGTACTCAGAAAGAAGAACAACAAGCTAAAGGTTTGAAGATTGTGACCAGTTTTTATCCGGTTTATGCCATGGTTAAAGAAGTATCTGGTGATTTGAATGATGTTCGCATGATTCAATCTAGTACAGGGATCCATTCTTTTGAACCATCAGCTAATGATATAGCGTCTATCTATGATGCGGATGTTTTTGTCTATCATTCACATACCTTAGAGTCATGGGCGGGGAGCCTAGATCCAAATTTGCAAAAATCTAAGGTGAAAGTGCTGGAAGCATCCGAAGGAATGACCTTGGAGCGTGTACCGGGTTTGGAAGACGTGGAAGCTGGCGAAGGAATCGATGAAAAAACTCTCTACGATCCTCATACATGGCTAGATCCTGAAAAAGCTGGTGAAGAAGCGCAGATTATTGCGGATAAGCTATCTGAACTCGATAAAGAACATAAGGAAATATATCAAAAAAATGCTAAGAAATTCATTGCTAAAGCTCAAGAATTGACCAAAAAATACCAACCAATCTTTGAAAAGGCTAAGCAAAAGACTTTCGTCACTCAACATACTGCGTTCTCGTATTTAGCAAAGCGGTTTGGTTTGCAGCAGCTAGGTATTGCAGGGATTTCTCCTGAACAAGAGCCAAATGCAAGGCAGCTTACTGAAATTCAAGAATTTGTGAAAACCTATAAAGTTAAGACGATTTTTACCGAAAGTAATGCATCGTCGAAAGTGGCAGAAACGCTCGTAAAGTCAACAGGTGTCAGGCTAAAAACTCTCAATCCTTTGGAAGCAGATCCTCAAAATGATAAAAACTACCTAGAGAATCTAGAAGAAAACATGAGTATCTTGGCTAAAGAATTGAAATGAGAAGGTAAAGCTTAATCTAGCTGAACAATACAAAACAGAAACCTGCCTGTAAAGGTGGGTTTTTTTGGTGTGTGACAAAATATGATAATTATTTTTAAATTACCTATGTTCGTTTGAAAGTAAAAGTGGTAGTATAGTGAGGAGATAAGATTCTATTTTCCTGAGTTAAGTAGGGAAATGATCTGTAACATGAATTGAATGATGGGATATTGAGAAACGTATGGCAATGATAGAAGTAGAGCATCTTCAGAAAAATTTTGTGAAGGCTGTCAAGGAACCGGGATTGAAGGGGGCTTTGCGCTCCTTTATTCATCCTGAAAAGCAGACCTTTGAAGCGGTCAAGGATTTAACCTTTGAGGTTCCAAAAGGGCAGATTTTAGGCTTTATCGGGGCCAACGGTGCTGGGAAGTCGACAACCATCAAAATGCTGACAGGAATTCTGAAACCGACATCTGGTTTTTGTCGAATCAACGGCAAAATTCCGCAGGATAATCGTCAAGACTATGTCAAGGATATTGGAGTGGTCTTCGGACAACGAACCCAGCTATGGTGGGATTTGGCACTGCAAGAGACCTATACAGTCTTGAAGGAAATTTATGATGTGCCAGACTCGCTTTTCCATAAGCGCATGGACTTTTTGAATGAAGTCTTGGATTTGAAGGAATTTATCAAAGATCCCGTGCGGACTCTTTCACTTGGTCAACGGATGCGGGCGGACATTGCGGCTTCCTTACTTCATAATCCCAAGGTTCTCT
>NZ_CAURVL010000026.1:0-23002 GCF_963528215.1 uncultured Streptococcus sp. | reverse complement strand
TCGCTAACTTCATCCAAAGTTGTATCCAAAGTTTCCATGTATTCATCCATTTTTGGATGCCAAACCATGAAGCCTGCGCCACGCATATACCAGTGAACTTGGTGAAGAGCGATATGAGCTGTATAAAGGTCTGCCACTACTTGATTAAGAATAGCCTTAGTCTTTGGCAAAGCCTTTTGATTGCTGAAAGTTGCTACGTCAGTTGCTGCACCATTTTTTACTTGTGTCATTGTATTTACCTCGTTTTTATTTATAATGATTCTAATCTTTTTAGATTATGGTTTAATTATAATGTTTCTAAATAAGAAAGTCAAGACAAAAGATTCAAAAAAAGACTTTATTAGAAAAGTTGCAAAATTTCAGAATTTTTCTGTTTAAAATTACGAATAAATAAGTATGATTCATCTATACTTTTTTCTTGTTGGTACCGTCTTTGCCTCATTCCTAGGCTTGGTTATCGACCGCTTCCCAGAGCAGTCTATCATCACTCCCGCTAGCCATTGCAATGCCTGCGGGAAAAGATTGGCACCGCGTGATTTGATTCCTATTTTTTCTCAAGTCATGAACCGTCTTCGTTGCCGCTTCTGTGGAGACAAGATTCCCTTACGCTATTTATTTTTTGAATTTATATTAGGCAGTCTTTTTCTGGCAACTTCGCTTGGTACGATTTCCATCAGTCAACTTCTACTGCTCACTATGGGCTTGATCCTAGCCATCTACGATCAAAGAGAGCAGCAATACCCTTTGATGGTCTGGCTGTTTTTTCAGCTTTCGCTGATGATGGTAACAAGTGTCAATCCTCTCATGTTCTTCTTTTTAACCCTAGGACTTCTAGCCTCCTTTTATAATCTTCGTATTGGCGCTGGAGACTTTCTATTTCTTGCTTCCTGCTCAGCCATTTTAAGTCTGACGGAAATTCTCATTCTTATCCAAATCGCTAGCTTCTCTGGCCTCGCCTGCTTCTGCTTTAAAAAGAAAAAAGACAGGCTGGCTTTTGTGCCTTGTCTTTTGTTTGGTGTGGTGGTGATTATTTCTTATAAATCCCTACTCTTTTACTGAACTGGAACCCAAAGCTCAACTTCTGCATCCATAGGATTCCCGTTTAAAAGTATTTCTAAGATAATTCCATCTTGGTAAAGGGAACTGCTTTCTTCCTCAAAAAAGTTATCCTCCAATTGGTCAAACAGGAGTCTTGATTTATCACCACTGGCTGAACTTACTAAATAATCTTTCTCTGGGACGAGAATGCTTTCGTAGTCTGCCACAGCATTCTTTGCCGCAACTCCTGCGTAGTATTGAATACCATCTTTATGAGGAACAATCAAAGCATAGCCTTTTTTGTCTAGAGAATGGGGCATCAATTTCCCCAGCATTCCTTCTTTAAATAACTGAGCGTAGAACGCTGTCTTCTCTTTAGAATAGTGCTGTTCATGAACCGTAGTTCCTTCTATCAAAATACTCCTGCCAATCAGGGTAAACGATGGTTTGGTTTGATGTTTCATTATATGAACTCCTTTCTTTATGGTATAATCATAACAAAAGTAATATGACATCTATCTGTCATATTTAAGGAGAAAATCATGAAAATTGACCGTCAAATGGGAATCATTTCTCATTTAGTAAATCAACGAAAAACAACAGCTAAAGAACTATCAGAACTTTTTAAAGTCAGCACGAACTATTATGAGAGATATTGATGATTTATCTCTTGCAGGAATTCCTCTCTATGTAATGAAAGGAAAAAACGGAGGAATTTTTCTTATGGAAGACTTTCAAACTGATAAACCTCCCTTGACTCAATCCGAACGACTTTCAATCGAATCCGGTTTAAAAAGTCGCTATCAAGTATTGGAAGATGCCTCTACTTTCAATGCTATATTGAAATTAAATGCTACCAATACATACTCTGATTTCGAAATTGATTTGTCTCTATCTCAAGGGAACTTGGAAATACGAACTTTGATTTTTAAGTTATTGGAAGCTATCAGAGGTAGAGTAAAAATAAAATTTTCCTATATTAATTCACAAGGACTGGTGAGTCAAAAAAATTGTGAGCCTTACCGTATTGTCTATAAGGACCGGAGTTGGTATATGGATGCCTACGATACTGATAAAGCGCGTTTTTCTGTTTTTAAAGTTGCTAGAATTAGTGAACTTACTCTCTCTGATACTTTTTCAAAAAGACATTTTACACCACTTCCCTATGATGGTGGTACATGGATGAATGAAAACAAAGTACCTGTCATCCTACATGTCCAGAAAATTGTCCTTGATCGATTTGTGGAACTCTTAGGCTATAATGCCATAAAACCTATTAATAGCAATATTTACGAGATTACTTATCCTTTAAACGACAATGATTGGGGATACAATACCTTGCTTGCTTTTGGAAAATACATCACTGTTATATCTCCTAAGCATTTCTTGAAACATTTCACCAGCTATATAGATACCATTCATAAGCAATATCCAAACTAATATTCAATCAACATCAAAAATCAAACATTTCTTAAAAATGAATTATACGAAACTTACTTTTTTATGGTGATAAAATTCAAGAACATGGGTCAGGCTCTAGTTCTTATCCAAATCGCTAGCTTCTCTGGCCTCGCCTGCTTCTGCTTTAAAAAGAAAAAAGACAGGCTGGCATTTGTACCTTGTCTTTTGTTTGGTGCTGTGGTTCTTATTTCTTATAAGCTGCTGCTTCTTGGATAAAGGCTGCTATACTGGCGTCCTTTTCATGAAGAGCTTTGACAATCTTGGATCCGACAATGACTCCGTCTGAGACTTGATTGAAGCGGTCAACATCCTCTAAAGTTGAAACGCCAAAGCCCGTCAGTACTGGAATCTCTGCAATAGAACGAAGCTTGCTCAAATGCTGGTCCAAATCATTGCGGTAGCTTCCGCTCTTACCTGTCACACCGTTGATGGCTACAGCATAGATAAAACCTTCAGCTTCCTTGATCAACTCCTGCTGACGTTCTAGTCCAGTCGTAAGGCTCACTAAAGGAACTAGAGCGATATCTGAATCTTCCAGCAGAGGCAGGATAAAGTCCCTATGCTCGTAGGGCAGATCCGGAATAATCAATCCTTTAACCGGTGTTGTAGCCAAATCCTTGATAAAATCTTTGAGACCGTACTGGAAGATAGGATTGAAGTAGGTCATGATGATGAGAGGCAGCTGAGTGTCCAACTTCTGCAAGCTTGCGATTAAAGACTTGGCCGAAGTATGGTGACCCAGACTTCTCAGACCGGCTTCTTCAATAACCGGCCCATCTGCAACAGGGTCTGAAAATGGCAGGCCGATTTCAATGGCTGACACGCCCAAGTTTTCCAAAAATGAGATGGTTTCTGGTAATCCTGTCAAACCTTTCTCATGATCACCAGCCATGATATATGGAAGGAAAATTCCCTTACCTGCTTTTTTGATGGCTTCTAAATGCTGAGTGAGTGTTTTAGTCATGGGCACCTCCTTTTTGAGCAGCTTCACTTTCCAAGCGTTCCTTTACCTGAACGACATCCTTGTCACCACGGCCGGATAGGCAGACAATCATTGATTTATCTGGTCCCAACTCCTTAGCCAGCTTAACTGCGTAAGCAATAGCATGGCTAGACTCTAGAGCAGGGATAATCCCTTCGATACGAGACAGGAGCTGAAAGGCTTCCAAGGCTTCTTCATCCGTTACTGGAACATAAGTGGCGCGCTGGATAGCATTAAAATGAGAATGTTCGGGACCGATGCCTGGATAGTCCAACCCGGCAGAGATAGAGAAAGCTTCCAGAATCTGCCCTTGCTCATCCTGCAAGACATCCATCAAGGCACCGTGTAAAACCCCCGGGCGGCCCTTGGTTAAGGTCGCAGCATGTTCATCTGTATCCACGCCCCGCCCAGCTGCTTCTGTTCCATACATAGCAACTGAGCCATCGTCTACAAAGGGATAAAAGAGCCCAATAGCATTGGAACCACCGCCAACGCAGGCGACTAAAGCATCCGGTAAGGCACCTGCATTTTGCTCAGCAAACTGGCGCTTGGCCTCACGCCCAATCACGCTCTGATAGTCGCGGACAATCTCTGGGAAGGGATGAGGTCCCAAGGCCGACCCCATAATATAGTGAGTATCATCGACCTGAGCCACCCAAGCTCGTAAAGCTGCATTGACCGCATCTTTGAGGACTCGAGAGCCATCGGTCACAGACTCCACCTTGGCTCCAAGAAGTTCCATCCGAAAGACATTGAGGGCTTGGCGCTTGACATCTTCTTCGCCCATGTAGATAGTACAGTCCATGTTGAAAAGGGCTGCAGCAGTGGCTGTAGCTACTCCATGCTGACCCGCACCAGTCTCTGCAATGATTTTCTTCTTGCCCATTCTCTTAGCTAGCAGGACCTGCCCTAGGGCGTTATTGATTTTATGGGCACCGGTATGGTTGAGGTCTTCCCGCTTCAGATAAATCTTAGCACCGCCAGCATAGGCTGTCAGATTTTTAGCAAAATAGAGAGGATTCTCCCGCCCTACATACTGCTTCAGCAACTCATCCAGCTCTGCCTGAAAGGCTAGGTCTTTTTTACTCTCACGGTAGGCTTTGTCCAGTTCCAAAACTGCTGTCATCAGCGTTTCAGGAACAAAGCGTCCGCCAAACTCACCGTAAAATCCTTCTTGATTGGGTTGATTATATGCCATCTTTCACTCTTTCTATAAATTCTGTTATCTTTTCTAAGTCCTTCTGGCCGTCAGTCTCGACCCCGCTTGAGACATCAACTGCGTAAGGAGCGAAGTGCTGAATCGCTTCTCGGACATTTCCTGCATTCAAACCACCGGCGATAAAGAAGGGCTGGTGGATTTGATTCTTGTCAAAAGATTGCCAATCAAAGGTCTGGCCACTACCAGCAAGAGGTGCATCAAAGAGCAGGTAGTGCGCTTGTTGGCTGACATCTTTTAACGCTCCCTTGACCTGATAAGCTCGAATAACCGGCCGGCCAATCTCAGTCAGAAGATCTTCATTAAAATCGCCATGAATCTGCACCAAATCCAGATTTGCCACTGAAATAGCTTCCTGCAGCTCTGCCAAGCCCGGAGAGACGAAAACTCCTACCTTTCGGACAGCAGGCGGCACCAAGGCAGCTAGCTTCTGAGCTTGCTCCAAACTGACCCTCCGACGGCTCTCAGCAAAGACAAATCCAATGTAATCCGCACCAGCCTGGCATGCCGTTTCCACAGCGCTGGCCGTTGATAAGCCGCAAATCTTAACCTTTGTCAATTTTCAGTTCCTTGATTTTTTCTGCTACATCCTCTGCCTGCATCAGGGCTGTTCCGACTAAAACCGCATGGAAATAAGGAGCTACTAGCTCAGCATCTTCCTTGCTGAAAATAGCGGACTCAGATACGTAAACCCTGTCATCTTTGAAATGGGCAGATAGCTGAAGACTTGTATTGATATCTGTCTCAAAAGTGACTAAATTGCGGTTATTGACACCGATAATCCGAGCTCCTATTCTATGGGCAATTTCCAGCTCCGCCAGATTATGGGTTTCGACCAGAACTTCCAAGCCTAAACCTGTCGCAAAATCATAGAGTTCTTGCAGACGCTTTTCAGGCAAGGCGGCCACAATCAAGAGAATAACTGTCGCTCCTGCATTGCGGGCGCGAACAATCTGCTTTTCATCAATGATAAAGTCCTTATTGAGGGTCGGAATGGTCACTTGACTGGAAATCTCTCTCAGGTAATCCAGATGTCCTTTGAAGAAAATCTTATCTGTCAGGACCGAAATCATAGCTGCACCGCATCGTTCATAGGTGCGAGCCTGCTCCACAATATCCACACCGAGATTAATATCTCCCAGACTGGGACTGGCTTTTTTAACCTCAGCAATCAGCTGCAGCTCTTGGGACTTGCTTTTGAGATACTCATAGAGAGAATAGGTCGAGCGCAGGGGCTGCAGCTCTTCATAGGACATAGCCGCCACTTCCTGCTCTTTTTGCTTTAGAATGGTCGGGAGAAATTCTTTGCTCATTTTTGATACTCCTGTAGTTGCTTGAGTTTTTCATAGGCTGCGCCACTAGCAATCACCTGGCGGGCCAAAGCTATTCCTTCTTCTATGCTGTCTGATTTCCCATTAGCATAGAAGCCCAATCCAGCATTCAGAACTGTCGTTTCCAGATAGGGGCTGGCTTGATTTTGCAGGACAGATAGCAGAATTTCTGCATTTTCCTTGGCATTGCCTCCACGAATCGCTTCAAGAGGTATTTCTTCCATGCCAATATCTGACGGCAGAAAGCCGTGCAGGCTGATTTGCCCATTTTCCAGCAGAGCATACTGGGTACGACCATGAAGACCCGCCTCATCAAGACCATCCGGCCCCGACACGACTACTGCACGCTTACGGCCCATATTTTTCAAGACCTCTGCCGTACTCTCTAGCATATCTGGTCGGCTAGTCCCCAAAAGCTGAGTTTCTAGACTCATGGGATGGATAAGCGGACCGGTTAAGTTCATGATAGTGGGAATACCAAGACTAAGACGAGCTGGCATGATGTATTTCATAGCTGGATGCATGTTCTTTGCAAAGAGAAAGACGATACCTGTCTGCTCAAAAATCTTGCCCAAGCTAGTAGCGTCCAAGTCTAGATTGATACCCAGAGCTTCTAACACATCAGCTGATCCTGACTTAGAAGAAATGGAGCGATTGCCGTGCTTAGCCATCTTAATCCCGCCACCTGCCAGTACAAAAGCTGTTGTAGTCGAAATATTGAAGCTGAAAGACTTGTCCCCGCCCGTACCGCAATTGTCCATGGCAGTGCGAATAGTGGTCGGAATCTGCTTAGCGTGGCCTCGCATTACCTGAGCCAAAGCAGTTCGTTCCTCAATCGTCTCCCCCTTCATCTTAAGCCCCAGCAAGAAAGCTACAATTTGAGACTCTGTCACCCGTCCAGTGACAATACGCTCAATCACATCTGTCATCTCAGCGCTGCTTAAATCCTTAAAATCAGCTAATTTTGCAATTATCTCTTTCATACATCCTCCTTTATTTTACTAAATCGATGAAATTCTTGATAGACGACAAGCCGTCCGGCGTGCCAATACTTTCTGGATGATACTGAAAACCATAAATAGGCAGACTCTTGTGCTGGATAGCCATAATCGAGTTGTCATCAGCTGCCCGAGCCGTCACTTGAAAATCCTCTGGCATCTCCTCAATCAAAATCGAATGATAGCGCATGACCGGCTGTCCATCTTCTATCCCTTGATAGATAGGAGATTTGCCCTCAAAGCGCAGAATACTTTGCTTGCCATGCATGACCTTGGGAGCCAAACCTAGCTTTCCGCCAAATACTTCTGCAATGGCTTGATGCCCCAAGCAAATCCCCAAAATCGGCTTTTTACCAGCAAAATCGCGGATAAGCTCTTCCATCCGTCCTGCATCTGCTGGCCAGCCTGGACCCGGAGACAGCACCAAAGCATCCGCTTCTTCTGCCGCTTGATAAAGCCCTACATCATCATTTCGCAAGACTTTAACTTCTGCGAAATTTCCAATATACTGGGCTAGATTGTAAGTAAAAGAATCATAATTATCAATTAATAAAATCATTGCATCTCTCCTATCTTGGTCATTGATTTGGCCTTGTTGATGGTTTCTTGGTATTCATTAGCAGGGATCGAGTCATAAACAATACCCGCTCCAGCTTGAACGTAAGCTCTGCTATTTTTCAAAACCATAGTGCGTATAGCAATGGCAAAATCCATATCCCCTGTCGCAGACAGATAGCCGATAGCCCCCGCATAAACGCCACGCTTTTCCTGCTCCAGCTCATAAATCCGTTTCATGGCTCGAATCTTAGGCGCGCCCGAGACGGTACCGGCAGGCAGGGTGGACTTGAGTGCATCCATAGCTGTCAGTTGAGGCAGAAGCTGACCACGAACCACACTGGTCAGGTGCATGACATAGCGGAAATACTCTACTTCCATGTACTTAGTGACTTCCACGCTGTTATTCTGGGCAATTTTACCAATATCATTACGCCCCAAATCAACTAACATGCGGTGTTCCGCCACTTCCTTCTCGTCAGCCAGCAACTCCTTCGCCAAGGCTTTATCTTCTATTTCATCCTGCCCGCGCGGTCTGGTCCCAGCAATAGGATTGGTCGTAACCTGCCCCTGCTTGACAGAGACCAGACTTTCTGGGCTGGCTCCGATGATCTGATAATCCCCGAAATCATAAAAGTAGAGATAGTTGGAAGGATTGGTCACACGCAGATTGCGATAGTAATCCAGTGGCCTACCAGAATACTCTGCTGAAAAACGCTGACTGAGCACACATTGAAACATGTCTCCCTGCCGAATCAAGCTACGCGCTTCTTCCACCATTTTTTCAAAAGCTGTCTGCTCGATATGACTCTGGAAGTTCAAACTGGACAGTTCCAGCGGTGAAAATTCATCTGCCGCAGGCTGCGCTAGCTCAGCCATGATATGCTCCAGACTAGCAGCCAAATCAGCTTCGCTTCTATTACTGTAGAGCGCCTCCTCAAGGATATAGACCTTGTCTTTTTTATGGTCAAAAACCATATAACTTTCATAGACGAAAAAGTGCATATCCGGCGTCCCAATCACATCAGCTGGAATCTGGCCAATCTCTTCATAGAGGGAAATCATATCGTAACCGACAAAGCCGATGGCTCCACCACCAAAAGGCAGGTCTGAATGATGATCTTTCTTTACTGCTAACTCATGCAGATAGTCCAATGGGTCTGCCTCAATTACTTGCCAGTTCTTTGTTAACTGGCCATTTTCATAGCGGACTTCAAAGACTGGATTATAAGCTAGGATAGAAAAGCGAGCTGTCTCGCTATCTCTCGGAATACTTTCCAAAATCACCTTGTGGTCGCCCTGAATCCGCATATAAGCTAGAATCGGCGATAAAATATCAGCTGGTAAAATCTTTTGCATAATGTTTCTTTCTATTCAAATCAGAAGCGTTTAGGTAGGAGCAATTTGCTAGCCATGACCGCATTTCACAAGAACAGATAGCACCTGTTCACTGTCATAACTTGCTCCAGAACTACAGAAAAACGCCCGCACAGTTCATCCTGTGAGGGCGTGTCATCGCGGTGCCACCTCAGTTATGGAGTTTTCAGGCTCCACATCTCATTTACCTATTTACAGTCATTTAGATCCCTTTTAGTAGAAGGCAGCATACTGGCTCATGGCAAAGTAAGCTAACAAAGTAATAAAAGTTCAACTAAAGGACAAAATTTTGTCTCCAGCAGCCCAATTCATAACTTCTCCTGCCTGTTTACAGCAACCACAGACTCTCTGAAAGGAGGGATGTTACTACTCTTCTGCTGGGTATTTTATTTTCGTTTTTCTAGATAGTCGGCAATGGCTGCCACATCCTTGTCTCCGCGACCAGATACATTGATAATGATGATTTGGTCAGATGACAATTGCGGAGCTCGCTTGATGGCTTCAGCAATGGCATGAGAGCTTTCGATTGCTGGCAAAATTCCTTCCTTTTGTGTCAAGAGAAGCAAGGCATCCACAGCTTCATCATCTGTCGCGGCCACGTATTCTACTCGACCAGAATCTTTAAAGAAAGCATGTTCGGGACCAACTCCAGGATAGTCCAAGCCTGCTGAAATGGAGTAAACCGGCGCCACCTGACCATCTTCAGCAAAGACAGCGTAGGTCTTCATACCGTCCACTACTCCGACACTTCCCTTGGTCATAGTCGCTGCATGCTGGTCTGTGTCAAGTCCACGCCCGGCTGCTTCAACTCCCACTAACTTAACTTCTTCATCCGCCACATACTGAGAGAAGGCGCCGATAGCATTGGAACCACCGCCTACGCAGGCAATGACATAGTCCGGCAAGCGGCCTTCCTTGTCCAAAATCTGCCGACGAGATTCTTCACTAATCACCTTTTGGAACTCATGGACAATGGTCGGATAGGGGTGAGGACCGACAGCCGAACCCAAAACATAGAAGGCTTCCAAATCACTCATCCAAGCTCCAAAGGCTGCATCCACAGCATCCTTGAGGGTTTTGGTGCCTGTTTCCACAGCGTGAACAGTCGCACCCATCATTTCCATGCGGAAGACATTGAGGCGCTGGCGCTCTACATCCTCTGCACCCATGTAGACATCGCACTTCATACCAAACTTAGCTGCTGCCGCCGCAGTTGCTACACCATGCTGACCAGCTCCCGTTTCAGCAATGACTCGGGTCTTGCCCATGCGCTTAGCTAGAAGAATCTGCCCCAAAACATTATTGAGCTTATGCGAGCCCAGATGATTGAGATCTTCCCGCTTCAGATAAATCTTAGCTCCGCCCAGATGCCGGGTCAGACTTTCTGCAAAGTAGAGCGGGGTTTCCCGACCTGAATAATCCGCCAAATAATGCCGGTATTCATTCAAAAATTCTGAGTCTTCCTTATATTTCTCAAAAGTAGCTTCCAATTCATCCAGTAAGGCTTGGATAGGCTCTGGTACAAAGGAGCCGCCAAATTGTCCAAAATATCCTTTAGTTTCTGTCATCTTGATTTCCTCATTTCTTTATTTTCAACCAAAACAAAAGCCCACACACAGAAAAAACTCTGTGTGAGGGCGTAAAATCGCGGTGCCACCTCAATTATGGAGCAAAGTATAAACTGCCTCCATATCTCTATCTTGTCTAACAACAAGCTGCACTGTAAGGTGTGCTCACCGAATTTTTATTGCTTCAAATTCATTTTTTCCATCAGCCCACTTCATAATCTTCCACTGCCTGTTTCCACCAACCACAGGCTCCCTGAAAGTAGAAAAAATTATTACTTTTCTGATGATTTATTTTATTATAGGCCTTTCCCTTTTTCTTGTCAAGAAAAAATTTAATTTTTTCTCCTAAATCCGAACCTTTCTCTCGCTAATCTCTTTTGAAAGCGTCGTCTTGACGATTTTTCCAGATTTTCTGACCAAGCTGAAATGCCCGCCAAGCCAGATAACCACCCAAAGTATTGGTCCAGAGATCATCAATCTCAAAAACTCGATTAGCGTTGATAAGAAGATCCAGCAGAATCTGAGTCACTTCGATAGACAGACTCATCCCAAAGCTCAGCCATACAACCTTCTTGGTCTTCCGCAATTTCGGAAAGAGCCAAAGCAATTGAAAAATTAAGGGCGATAGCAGAAAGATATTGGCTAGATTTTGGATAAAGACCTTGACCAGCTGAATCCAAGAAGTGATCTCTCCAATATTGACAAAGGAATTAAAAGGGATTAACAAAACCACTATTCGACCAAAATACTGGATTCCTGGCGTTTCCATTCCCGGCTCTGGAACTTGAGGAATAAAGCACAGAATGCAAAGCATCAAGAAATAGAGCCAACTTCCCCCTATCAGCAATTTCCGTCCCTTAGCAGTCAGCTCACCGTCTGAAGTCAGATAGTTCTTAAGGCTGAACATTTTCTACCAATGCTTTCTCGCGATCACGCTTCATGGTATTAGAACGCAGCTGGCCACAGGCTGCATCAATATCCGTTCCATGTTCCTGACGAACCACGCAGTTGACTCCGTTTTTCTTGAGGGTATCGTAGAAGGCCATCACGCGCTCTTTGGGACTGCGGCTGTATTGGTCGTGTTCGCTAACGGGGTTGTAAGGAATGAGATTGACATAAGATAGCTTCTTAATGTTCTTGAGCAGCTCAGCCAGTTCCTTGGCTTGCTCTACTCCGTCATTGACTTCATTGAGCATAATGTACTCAAAGGTCACCCGACGGTTGGTCGTCTCAATATAGTATTCGATAGCTGCAAAAAGCTTTTCGATAGGGAAGGACCGGTTAATCCGCATGATGCTAGTCCGCAAATCATTATTGGGGGCATGGAGGGATACAGCTAGATTGACCTGCACACCCTCGTTGGCAAAGTCACGAATCTTATGAGCCAATCCTGAGGTTGAAACCGTGATATGGCGGGCACCGATAGCCAAACCTTTGTCATCATTGACCGTCCAGACAAACTTGAGCACATTGTCATAGTTGTCAAAAGGCTCACCAATTCCCATAACCACAATGTGGCTGACCCGCTCATCCTGACCACGCTCATCAAAATACTTCTGAACCAGCATAATCTGAGCTACAATCTCACCGTTATTGAGATCGCGTTGCTTTTTAATCAAGCCAGAGGCGCAGAAAGTACAGCCAATATTGCAGCCAACTTGAGTGGTTACACAGACAGAAAGTCCATAGTGCTGGCGCATGAGCACCGTCTCAATCAGCATACCATCCGGCAGCTCAAAGAGGTACTTGACCGTACCGTCAGCCGACTCCTGAACAATGCGCTGTTTAAGCGGATTGACGACAAACTGATCATTTAGCTTGGCAATCAAGTCCTTGGATAGATTGGTCATCTCCTCAAAAGACTGGACCCGCTTGCGATAGAGCCACTCCCAAATCTGGGCAGCACGGAATTTCTTTTCTCCCTGAGCTTCCGCCCATTCAATCATTTCCTGGCGCGTTAAGCTATAAATAGATGGTTTCATTTTTCTCCTTTATTCTGGCGAATCACAAAATGGCGATTGCTGTCTTTTGGCTTTTTCTGCCTGTCTTGCTGGGAATTGCTGCGGGAGCGCTTATTGTCCCTTTTAGAACGACTGTCTCGGTCTCGATCGCTTCTACGATTGCGGTTGCTGCCTGAACGGCTATTGCGAGAACGTTTTGACCGACCTTCTGTCTCTTTCTTGCCATGCGATTTCTTATCAAAGGAAGCGCGCTGGGGATTTGGATTTTCCAAGACAAAATAAGCACAGCCGTAGCTGCAGTACTCCAGCAAATAGTCTTCTAAGCGGCTAATCTTCTCATCGCTTTCATTAGCCCGCTCATCCTTGTAAAAACCGCGCAGGCGCAGCTGCTCGTTGCCCCAGTCACCGACAATATAGTCAAACTTGGTGAGAATTTCTGAAAAGCGCTGATGAAAGGCAGTCAAGTCAAAGCCTTCCTTATAGTTCTCAATCAATTCAAACTCGAATTTTTCTGCAACAATCTTGCTATCAATCTGTTTAAACTCTGGTCCTGGGAATTTATTATAATTATACAATTCAGGTGAAATATCTTTACGCATACTCTTCCTTTAACAATCTTGGATAGTTTATCTACAACACTTTATTTTATCATAAATCAGCCAGTATTTCGCGGACTTTTCATCAAAAATACCTTTCTGAAAAAAGTCAGACGATTTAAAGCAGAGAAGACCAACTGATTTTGTCTGTTTCATAAGAAAAGGGAGTGGGAAAGAACTTCAAACAAGTTAAAAAGTTCGTCTTCCCACCCCCGCGCAGTTGATTAGGTCATCTTTGGAGCTTAAAAAGCGAAGTAAGATGCCAATCAACCACTGCGTCATCTATTTTTTCTAATTTAGACTCAAAAGTCTGGACTTTTTGCCCAGACTCCTTACTTGTTCTTTTTCAGATAGTCAATGGCGTCCTGCAGCGTTTTAACTGGAACAATTTTCATATCCGTTTTAATCTTCTTGGCTGTCTCCAGAGCCGTTTGGTAGTTGTTCTTCCCATTAGGCGAAAGCTTCTTCTCTTCCTCTGTAAGTTCATTGTTCGGTGCAAAGAAGATATCTGCTCCGCTTTGGGCTGCTGAAACGACTTTCTTATCGATTCCGCCGATTTCGCCAACTTCACCTTCACGGCTGATGCTGCCGGTCCCTGCAATATCGCGGCCGTCACGAAGGGTCGGATCAGCCAACTGGGTATAAATGGCTAGACTGAACATAAGACCAGCACTAGGACCGCCAATACCCTCAGTTGAAAATGTAATTGGAATATTACTGCTGACTTCCGTCCTGTCTATCAGACTAATCCCAATCCCGTTCTTGCCGTTCTCTAGCTTGATAATCTTGCCGGTTGCCGATTTCTCCTGACCATCTTCTTGGAAAGTCACCTTGACCTTATCTCCAAGCTTCTGCGAGTTGACATACTTGACCAGCTCCTCAGAGCTTTCAAAGGTCTTGTCATTGACACCGGTTACCGTATCAGCAATATTGAGAACTCCTTTGAAGGTTGAGTTATCAGCTACCTGCAGAACATAAACCCCCAAATAGTCCATTTTGATCTCTTTACCAGCTGTCGTCAACCCCTGATATTTGGCCATATTTTGCGATGTTTCCATGTAAAATTGGTTGATCCGATTAAACTCATCGTTCGTGGAGCCACCGGTCATATCCTTGGCGGAATAAATATCTGTAAAAGGAGTCAGCCAAGCATAGACCAGATGTGCAAAGGTTGCCTGCTCTACTCCGACCGTCACAAAATTGTAGGAGCCCGCTTCCTTGTCGGCCTTATTATCAACTATCAAGACCTGACGAACATCCTCGGAACCACCAGGAACTTCTATGTAATAAGGCAGACGAACGTAAAGAGCTGCTATAAAAAAGGCAATAGTGACGCCAATGACCGTTGGCAATATAAACTTCTTAATTCTTTTCATTGTTGATTCTTTCTAATTCTTTGATTACACTTTGGGGCACATAGGCCGCGATATCCTGCTGAAAAGCAATCAGCTCACGAATACGTGATGAACTGATATGCTGATAGACTGGCTTGCTGAGTAAGAAAATCGTCTCCAGCTCTCCTGCTAGTTCATGATTGAAAAAGTTCATATTGGCTTCATAGTCTAGGTCTTGACTATTGCGGAGACCACGTACAAAGGCCTGGACTCCCAGTCTTCTGGCCACTGTCACTGCTAGCTCATTCTGAGAAGTGATGACCTCGACATTATCCAAATGCTGCAGAGCTTCTTTGACCATGCGCTCTCTGGCCTCAATTGTAAAAAAACCTGACTTTTCCCGGTTATAGAAAATCCCTACATAGAGCTTGTCAAAAAGCCTGCTGGCCCGCTCAATCAGGTCCACATGGCCCTTGGTCATCGGGTCAAAAGACCCTGTGAATAATCCTATCTTATCTGACATATACCGTCACCTTTGAAATTCCATATATCTTCTGCTTCCAAATGCCCAGCCCTGCAATTTCCTCCGGCAGCTCTACTTCCTTGTCTGTCTCACAGACTACCAGAACATCTTGACTCAAGAGCCGACGCTCCTCCAGCTTCTCAAGGTCCTCCACAATCTGCTCCTTGGCATAAGGCGGATCTAAGAGAACCAAGTCAAAAGCTCCCGTCAATATTTCCAAGACTCGGCCAGACTCCATCTTGAGCAAGTCAAAACGTTCCGGATCCTTGGTCATCTGAATATTTTCTGAAATGATAGCCTGAGCTCTGCGATCCTTTTCGACTAAGACAGCTGTCTCCATACCTCGCGAAAGAGCTTCAATAGCCAAACTCCCGCTCCCAGCATAAAGATCCAGCACCCGACCGCCATCAAAATAGGGACCAATCATATTAAAAATCGCCCCCTTAACCTTATCGGTCGTAGGCCTAGTCGTCTTGCCATCCAAAGTCTTGAGGGGCCTGCCCCCGTATTTACCTGCAACAACTCTCATAAAAAACATTATAACACACATCGCACAAGAGGCCAATTTTTTGAAAACTGGACAGATAAAAAACAGAAGTCCCCCAAAATTAGAGACTTCTGTTTTCTTTTAGTTTTAGTAAAAAATCAATTAATTCAGGCTGACAGTCTGCCTTATCCAAGATTAACCCCATTGACCGGCCAACCATAATGTAAAAGCTCTCCGGCTTATCCAGAATTGCCACAATATCTTGATAGTCAAATCTGGCATTGTTATTCCGATTAACGACACGAAAGTCCGTCTCATAGAAGTTAAATTCCTGCTCCAAATCATGCCAGAGAGGGTTGCCTCTATAAAACTTTTTAATATGTCGATTCATAGACAGGTAGTAAAGAAAAGGAAGTACAGCCACAATAACAAGAAAAGCTACGCCTTTCAAAGGTTCTCCGATAAAAAAATAGATTGCGCTGCATATCAGCACTGCTATCTCAGGGAGAATCAGTGAAAAGATGCCATTCTTTTTATACCAAAAGTTGGTCCAAGCGAAACGGCGGTAGGCTTCTTCTGTCATGATCGTTTTTGCTGTCATAGGAAACATCTCTCTACCTCCAAGCTAGATTCTTTCCTACAGTTTACCACATTCTTGCTCGGAATGAAAATACTCAATAAAGAACTTGCTTTTCTCAATTTCATCTGGTATACTATATGTAACTTTTAAAACGTTACATAGAAGGTGCAATATGTTTTCTCATGAAAAATTAAAAAAACGCCGGCTGGAGCTCAATCTGACACAGTCTTCCATTTACCAAGAGCTAGGCATCTCTCGAAAGACTTACTCAGCTTGGGAAAATGGCCTAGCAGAGCCCCATGCAAAAAATCTCAGGAGGTTGGCCACCTGTCTCAAGGTCCAGGAGAACTACTTTGTGGATGAGACCAGTGCGCTCTACATCTACCCTTTACTAACTCCACCACATAAAAAAGAAGTAGACCAGCTCGCTAGTCGGCTCCTAGAGAGACAGCGTAAAGTCAGATCTCTTACAGCCTATAAAGTTCTATCCGTTGAGTTGGCTGCAGGTCGCGGTCACAGTTATTATGACAATGAAACAGACTACGAAACTGTCTACTTTAATCAAGATATCCAGCACGATTTTGCATCCTGGGTCTCTGGGGATTCGATGGAGCCCAAGTATCCCAATGGTTCTGTTGCCCTTATGAAACAGACAGGATTTGACTACGATGGGGCAGTCTATGCTCTTATGTGGAATGGCAAGACCTATATCAAAAAAGTCTACCGCGAAGCCGAAGGCCTACGCTTAGAATCTATCAATCCTGACTACGAGGATCTCTTTGCTCCTTATGAAGACCAGCCTAGCATTGTTGGTATCGTAGTCGGACATTTTCTGCCGATTGAGGTGTAAGTTATGGTCCTATTTGATTATTCACGCGAGCCTCGTTCAGACATCGCTTTTGTGGATATGAAAAGTTTTTATGCCTCTTGCGAATGCATTGCCCTCGGCCTTGACCCTTTAAAAACCTCGCTCTGTGTCATGAGCCGAATTGAAAATTCTGCTGGACTGATACTAGCCGCCACCCCTCTTTTTAAAAAAAATTTCGGCAGCCAGAATGTCAGCCGAAGCTATAATCTTCCTTTTGATGTCCACACCCGTAAGTTCAACTTTGCTGCTGCCCGCAAGCAGGGACTGCCTATTACAGCAGATTATGTGCGTTTTATCGAAGACGCTGCCCAAAAGACCCTACTGGTCCCCCCTCGGATGAACTACTACATCCAGAAAAACATGGAAATCCAAAAGATTTTCCAGGATTTTGCGGCTCCCGATGATATTTTCCCCTACTCAATTGATGAGGGCTTCTTAGATTTGACAAGCTCTATCAACTACTTCATTCCCGATCAGACACTGGACCGCAGGACCAAACTAGACCTGCTGGCTGCCCGCATTCAACAGGCTATCTGGAAGAAGACTGGGATTTATGCCTCTATCGGCCTGAGCAACGCCAATCCTCTTCTCGCCAAGTTAGCCTTGGATATTGAAGCGAAACACACAAAAAAGATGCGGGTCAACTGGTCCTATGAGGATGTTCCAAGTAAGGTCTGGACTATTCCGACAATGACAGATTTTTGGGGCATCGGCCACCGAACGGCCACCCGTCTTAAGAAGCTAGGCATCCACTCCATTTATGATTTGGCTCACTTTAACCCCGATATTCTCAAAAAAGAAATTGGAGTCATGGGTCTGCAGCTTTGGTTTCACGCTCACGGCATTGATGAAAGCAATGTTCACAAGCCTTATCAAGTCAAGTCACATGGCCTAGGGAATTCACAAATTCTTCCACGAGATTATAGACGACAGGCAGAGATTGAGCTGGTTTTCCGAGAAATGGCTGAGCAGGTCGCCATTCGGCTCAGACGGTCTGGTAAGAAATGCCAGCGTGTCTCCATCTATGCCCGCTATTCCAAACAGGAGCGCCTGCCTTCCATTCATACACAGAAAAAAATTGAGCCTACCAATAACAGCGATCGACTGGCTCAAATCGTAGTTCAGCTTTTTCGTTCCAAATATCAGGGCGGGGCTATTCGACAGATTGGCGTTTTTTACAGTGACTTTGTCGATCAGGGATATGGTCTGATTTCTCTCTTTGATGATCCTCTGCAAATTCAAAAAGAAGAGGAGCTCCAGCTGACGATTGACCACATCAGAGATCGCTTCGGTTTTACCTCTCTGCTTAAAGGAAATGCCTTGCTGGACTCCTCCCGTGCTATTGCTCGAAGTAAGCTAACCGGTGGCCATTCTGCTGGAGGGTTGGAGGGCTTATCATGACCGACCGCTCTTATCTCCCTTATCAGTCGGCTCGTGACTTTCAGGATCGGGGTATGGCTAAGTGGGCAGGCTTTTTCCTCTCTGAGCATAGCACTGCTCTAGCCAAAAAAGAACTAGATATCAGTCGCCTGGCCCAGCTTGACAGACAGGAGAAATTCTACTTGCTCAATCAAGCTTACAGCCAGCAAATTCCCATACGAATCACCTTTCTTAATCAGGGAAAGCTGACCGACATTACTGCTACCGTCTTTCATCTAGACTGCAAGCAGATCCTTCTGCAGGAAGGCGACTATTACAAAGGCCTTGCTATTCATCAGATTCTTTCGATACAAGCTTCAGGAGGCACAGATGACTACTCAGAATCTACATGAGGAACTTCAATTTGATTATTTTTCCCAGAATTACTATCAATTTCAAGAGGATTTTTATCAATTTTCCAATCTTCCCCAGCCTCTGATGGTCATGGAAGATGACATCCTACTCCACATGGCCAGCCGCCAGGTCACTCATTTCAAACTTTCCAAGACCAAAAGTTTGGACAAGAAGGACCATTACTTCCACTTTACCGTCAGTCGCCCAGACCAAGCAAACCGACTCTGCATTTACCACTATCAAGGCCAAACAGAAGATATAAATCAATGAGCTCCCAAACTAAGTCTGGGAGCTTATTGTATGGAGCTGGCCATCTACTAGAATTTTCTCAATTCTTTCTTGCTTTAAACCAGGGAATAATATTAAAGATTTGAGCCAGCTATATTCGAACCTGAGAAACGCCATTCTTTTTAGGTTATATACCTAGTTTATTTGTATAACTTAATTTCAGATTAAAAACACCCCAATCGTTAGATTTTCTGTCTAACTTTTGGGGTGCAAGTCATGGCAATTTGTCTTTTTTAACTGTTTCAAGATTTTTACAAGAATTATTCATCAAAAAGTCCTTGCAAACCGGCGAAAGGATTGTTCTTCTCTTTTTGAGCTACCTGGGCT
Organism: uncultured Streptococcus sp.; assembly: GCF_963528215.1. Lineage (GTDB taxonomy): Bacteria > Bacillota > Bacilli > Lactobacillales > Streptococcaceae > Streptococcus. Next base: position 3,739 of record NZ_CAURVL010000026.1, on the reverse strand, counting down.
GCAGCGAATTCTTCTTCCGTCATGACCTGCCAATCTTGCCCAGACAGAAAGCCTTGACCGGCTTCTTCCTCAGCTGTTAGGATTTTCAGCGGGATATTCATCAGGATATTATCAGCTACACTCTCGGATACATTAATCTCGCCATTTTCAATCGGCAGCACCAAGTCCTGATCAATCATATCCTGCGATGCGGTCTGTCCTTCTTCCATGAAAATTTCGTTGACTAGATAAGACTCCTTGAGTTCCACTGGCTCCATACTGCGACTAGACGTTAAAGTAATAGTATAAGACAGGTCATAATCCAGAAAATAGAGACCGTCTTCATATTGAACCTTGCCTTTGGCTACAATATCCTGAACATCTAAAATCTCAGGATTGCGCTCTTTTAACTCCTCTGCCAAGTCCAGCTTTTTCTCAAAGGCTAGTCCATCTGGATTCTTCCGAATTTCTTGAATATGCAACATAAGTTCCTCTTTGTTTTTTTCTTTTATTATATCATGTTTGGGCGCTCCGCTGTTATTGAAAATTATTTTGTTATAATAAATTGCAAGGAGGGAAGACAATGGAACATCTAGGACAGGTTTTTAGATTTTTTCGCGAGGCTAGGCATATCTCTTTATCCGAGGCGACTGGCGGAGAATTTTCAAAATCTATGCTCTCTCGCTTTGAAAATGGGCAGAGCGAACTTTCGGCACAGAAACTTTTTAGCGCTCTCAGCGCCATCCACACGGAAACCGAAGAATTTACCCTTGCAGCCGGCATCCAGAACCATCACTCTCACAAGGAACTCTTAAGCCAAATCCAAGACCTGTTGCAAGCCAATCAGCTTAACCTCTTAGAAGAACTTTATCTGGAAAAAGAAAAAATCACGCGAAAAAGTAAGAGCGCTAGCGATTGGGTTGAATGCCTGATTGTAAAGGCCTATCTCTGTGCCCTCAAGGAGTCTGAAAAGGCTAGCCAAGAAGAGCTGGATTTCCTGCATGATTACCTCTTTTCAGTTGATATTTGGGGGCGCTACGAACTCAATCTATTCTCTGTCTGCACTCCGGTTTTATCTCTAAACTTGTTTTCCCAATACACCAAAGAAATCCTCTCAAGAAAGGATTTCGCAGCCTTGTTTGCCAACAATCGCAACACCCTGCACACTACTTTTCTTAATGGTTATCTTCTGGCCATCGGTCAGGAAAACATCACCCAGGCAGACTATTTCCAACAAGTCATTGAGCGACACTTTTACGAAGAAAATGAGATATACTTCCGAATTGTCTATCTCTTTGCTCAGGGCGAGCTCAGATGTTTGAAAGGGCAAACAGAAGAGGGAATCACTCAAATGAAGCAAGCTGTCGATATTTTCCGAATCTTGAACTGCCCACATAGCGCCAACTACTATCAAGAAGCCCTTGATACCGCTTTTCAAAAATATAGTAAATAATGCAAATCTCCACTTTTAAACTCAGCGATGTTGAGTTGGGAAGTGGTTTTTTTGATGCAAAATACACTCCAAATTACTCATTTTAACAATTACACTCAAAAAAACGTTGAATATATGCAACATTTCCTGTGGCTTAGATTTTCTATTTTATACTAAAAACAGAAAGAGCTAGCGCAAGTCACTTTCAGAATTTTACCACTTACTTATGATACCTAACCAGTTGCCGAAAAGCCCTTGTTTTTGGCTTTAAACGGTCTATAATGGTCATCAGAAAGAGAAAAAAAGCTAGATTACAGATGTGCCCAGTCAGCTTTTATACACTCTTGTCGTTTAGAAAAGGAGTCTACGATGAAATTATTCTTTAAAAATGGGGTCTATGCCTCACTCAGCCTTTCCCGGATCTTCAACACCTTGGGAGCTTCTATTTTCAATATCGTTTTTGTGGTATTTGCTTCCAGCATGCCCAATCCCAAGTTTGCCATTGCTGTGGCTAATTTTATCGTTCTAGTTCCGACATTCTTTACTATCTTTGCCGGCATCAAAGCTGACAAGACCGCTCATAAGGCTCGTTGGCTGATTCATTTTGGTTATCTGCAAGCCCTGCTCTTTGTCCTTGTTGCCTTCATGACTCGCTCCAGCTCTTATCTAGCCTTTTCAGCCGTCTGCTTGATGAATATTCTTTCAGATATCATCAGCGATTATCGGAGCGGTCTCCAAATGCCGATTTTAAAAAAGAATGTTTCAGAGAAAGACCTTATGGAAGCTTTCTCTTTTACCCAGCTTATCAGCTTTCTTTGCAGCCTGGCCGGACAAGCTTTGGGAGTTTGGCTCCTAACCGTCAGCCAGAAAGACTTTTTCCTAGTTGCTTTGGTTAACGCTTTGACCTTTCTTCTATCCTCCACCATCCTCTACCTAGTCCGCCGCCGATTGACCCATGACCCCGTCGTAATTTCTGAGAAAAAAGCTCCTCTGAAAGAAGAATTGAAGAAAATGTACACATCGTCCAAGCTGATCTTTGAGCAGGATGGTTCTAACAATTTTCTCAAACTGCTGGCTCAAATCCTAGTCGTCAACGCTATGGCAGGTTCTCTTATAGCTCTTTATAATCTCTACTTGCTGGACAACCCTATCTTCCAGCTGTCCTTTAGCCAGTCGCTCTTGGTTCTTCAGACGGCTCTTGTCCTAGCCATGGTCATCGCCAGCCTGACTCCCAACGATTACTTTAGCCGTCTCTCTCTAAATCAACTAACCCTCTGGGCTGCTCTTACCATGATTCTGCTTGCTGTCAGCAACTTCTTGCATCTGCCTGTTTTCGTCGGCATTGCTTTTGGATTTTTACTAGCTTATATTTCCGGCAAGATAAACCCCAAAATCAACACCCTCTTACTGAGCAAGTTGTCTTCTGATGTTCTCGCTCAGACTTCCAGCTTTCTGAATCTGCTCTTTTCTTTCTCCGTTCCTCTAGGAACTATGGTCTTCAGCAGTCTAGCCCTCTGGAATATGAACGCTAGCTGGCTCATCTTCAGCTTTATAGGTGTGATTGCTCTGCTCCTATCTATTGAGAAAAAGAAAGATGTTAATGAAAGATGATAGCTTCAATCTTGTTTCTAAATTTATTCTCCCAGAAGACAGCAAAAAACGATAACTTCCAAATAAGAAGTTATCGTTTTTGTCTATTAGAAAGCTAAAGATTAAGTTTCATTTAGCCTATTCTATTGCTTTTAATTCCAGCCGAAGCGTCTGCCTCTACCATTGCGGTCAAAGTACATCCAGCTTCCATCTTCCAGCTGAATCCATTTATTGCGCGCCATTTCACCTGAATTGGCATCAAAGTAACGGTTAGCACCATTGACATAGACAACCTTACCTTTGACTTGCTTGCCATTTTGGTCGAAGAAAAGGGTTTGTTGGCCAATCTGCTGCAAACCAGTCACTGCTTTACCAGTCTGATCGAAGTAATACCATTCGTTCTTGGCACCTTCAACAAACTTGTTGGCTACCATTTCACCGGAGTTGGCATCGAAGTAACGGATACTCTTGTCTGCAAGTGTCACGATTTTACCTTTGACTTGCTTGCCATCTTGGTCAAAGTAAAGTGTTTGTTGGCCAATCTTCTGAAGACCTGTCACTGCTTTACCAGACTGATCAAAGTAATACCATTCGTTCTTGGCACCTTCTGCAAACTTGCCGACTGCCATTTCTCCTGAATTAGCATCGAAGTAACGGATAGATTTATCAGCCAGAGTTACTACTTTACCTTTGACTTGCTTGCCATCTTGGTCAAAGTAAAGTGTTTGTTGGCCAATC
>NZ_CAURVL010000025.1:0-23338 GCF_963528215.1 uncultured Streptococcus sp. | reverse complement strand
TTTGACTTAGAAATAAAATCCAAAAACTAGTAATGCCTAGAAAGGCAAAAAATTCAACTCCAGCCATCAGGCCGATATTTTTCCGATAACTTCTTTTAAACATACTTTCTCCTTTAACAAGTGTTTTCTAATTTCTATCCTTTGTCACTTGTTAATCCGCTGTTTACATGATCTCCACCTCTTCTTTCTCTAAAATTCTATATTTTGGATTATTCATAGTTCGATGTTGAAAAAACGCCCCATGGGCGTTTGATTCGTTTTATGGTTTAATACGATGCAGCATACGTGGGAATGGGATAGCTTCACGGATATGCTTGGTCCCTGCCACAAAGGTTACCATACGCTCGATACCGATACCGAAGCCACCGTGCGGAACTGTTCCATACTTACGAAGATCCAGGTAGAATTCATATTCTGTCGTATCCATACCAAGCTCATTCATCTTAGCAACAAGAGCATCGTAGTCTTCCTCACGCATAGAACCACCGATGATTTCGCCATAGCCTTCTGGTGCAAGCAAGTCTGCACAAAGGACACGGTCTGGATTTCCAGGAACTGGTTTCATATAGAAAGCCTTGATGGCTGCTGGGTAGTTCACGACAAAGGTTGGTACACCAAAGTGGTTGGAAATCCATGTTTCATGTGGAGAACCAAAGTCATCTCCATGTTCAAGATGCTCATAGTCAGCATCTTCATCATTTTCATGGGCTTGCAAGAGGTCAATCGCTTCATCATAGCTAACACGCTTGAAAGGCTCAGCAATATAGCGTTTCAAGAGTTCTACATCACGTTCCAGCGTTTCCAAAGCTTGAGGAGCGCGGTCAAGAACACCTTGGATCAAAGCTTTAACATAAGCTTCTTGCAAGTCGAGTGACTCATCATGCGTCAAGTATGAATACTCTGCATCCATCATCCAGAACTCCGTCAAATGACGACGGGTTTTTGATTTTTCGGCACGGAATACAGGACCGAAGTCAAAGACACGGCCAAGAGCCATGGCTCCTGCTTCCAGATAAAGCTGACCAGATTGGCTCAAGTAAGCTGGAGTTCCAAAGTAGTCTGTTTCAAAGAGCTCAGTTGAGTCTTCTGCTGCATTTCCTGACAAGATTGGGCTGTCAAACTTCATAAAGCCATTCTTATCAAAGAATTCATAGGTAGCATAGATAATGGCATTGCGGATTTGCATCATTGCCACTTGCTTACGAGAACGCAGCCACAAGTGACGGTTATCCATGAGGAAATCCGTTCCATGTTCTTTTGGCGTGATTGGATAGTCATTTGACTCGCCAATGATTTCGATATCTGTAATGTCCAGCTCGTAGCCAAATTTTGAGCGCTCGTCTTCCTTGACAATCCCTGTCACATAGACAGAAGTTTCTTGGCTAAGCTTTTTAATCGTATCAAACTTCGCCAATCCTTCTTCTTCGCCAAATTTCTCAATGAAGTTAGGCTTGAAGGCCACCCCTTGGAAAAAGGCAGAACCATCACGCAGCTGCAAGAAAGCAATCTTACCCTTACCTGACTTATTGGCAACCCAAGCACCGATGGTCACTTCTTGACCAACATAATTTTTCACATCAATAATTGTTACGATTTTCTTTGACACGTTTTTTCTCTTTTCTATTTTTTATTCTTTATGACAGACTGCCTCGACATTATTACCATCTGGATCCAAGACAAAGGCTGCATAATATGACGAAAGGTTCCCCCGATAATTTGGCGCACCGTTGTCTTTTCCCCCTGCCTTTAAACCAGCCTCATAACAAGCTTGAACCTGCTCATGGTTTTCTGCCAAAAAAGCAAAGTGAATCGGAGACTGCTCTCCCTCCCCCAACCAAAAATCTCCACCAGGATGTGGGCTGTTGGGAGCAACAAAACTGAGTAGAGAACTACTTCTAAAAGCCAATTTGTAGCCTAGAGGAGAAAGAAAACTTGTATAAAAGTCTTTTGAAATTTGTAGATTCCTGACCTTTATCTCAAAATGATCAATCATATCTGCCTCCTAGATTGGTTGCTAAATGTCACTTTATTTCAAGACAAATCTTTTGGATATCTGTTCTATATTTTACCATAAAGCGATTGCAATAGCTATCCTTGAAGAGTCTAAATATCAGAAAAATTAAAAAACCAGCCTCCTAAAGGCTGGCGGATAACTCTCTTTGAATAAGAGGACTAATTTTTTGTTCCATATAGCAGTCGATCAACCATGTCATCATCATAGTTCAAGACTTTTTTCAAAGTCATCTTAAAGCGCTGATCGCTGAGAATCTGACCTCCTGGACTCTGATCGATCGTCGCATAATTCCCCTCCCCATCCTGAGTAAAGGCTACAGTGAGCTCTTGGTCAGGGTCTTCACAAACATCTCTCTGCGGATCTTTTGAACTGGTAGACGGTCGAAAGTCCATTCTTTGAAGACGAAACGACAGTTCTTTATGAAAAGCCGCAATGTCCTTCTGACGATTGGCCACCGGCTCATGTTTGTCCAGCCAAGTCAAAACATCTTCTCTTGTAATATATATCATCTTCCCCTCCTAAACCAAATCAAAGTTCGCCCTGTAAATAACGGTATCATAGCTTGGGCTAGCTGCTGACAGAGCTGCTTGAATGATATGGAGCACCCGCTGCTGTTGACCTTCGAAAGCTAAGGGCAGGAGCATATTAGAGACATTTTTGACAATCACTCCCTTAGTGAATTCCCCATCTTCATAAGAAAAATCCTGCTGATGAAAAATGGTCTTGGTCTTAAATTCAATCACCTGTCCTTGCAAGATTAGCTTATAAGTCTTCTTCCAGTTGGTTCTGCCACCAAAGCGATAAAGTACCAGATAAATCCCCAAATCATGATCTGCGACCCAATCACCCGTTTCAAAGACTAGCTCATCATCAATCCCAGCCTTCTTTAAAAGCTCAATCCCTTCTTCAGAAATCATCTCGTGCACGAACTTCCAACTTCCTTCTTGGGGAAGAATCGCTGTTCCCTCAGTATCCTTCTGAGAGCTAATACTGCCTTCTTTGTGATGAACTCCTTTAGGGGTAAATTCTTCCTCCCAAGTCATCTCTTCTTCTATGTCACTGACAGCCCGCCTAGTCGGTAAAAAATCCAGACACTTTTCTAATAATCCCATATCCTAACTCCTCTTTATCTGTACTCCACGTGGTTTACTTCCCTTATCTTTGTATCATAATAAGGGTTAATCTGCGACAGGGCATGTTGAATCACTGTTACGATTTTGTCCTCTCGTCCTTTTAAAACCTTGGGAATCACAAGCTGGGAGATTGTTTCTGTTGATAGACCTTTTACACTTTGATCTTCCTCATTGCGAACTGGATATCTATCGGCCCGCTCTTCTTCTAGGCGAAATTCAAGCAAGTGTCCCCCGAGAATCATGGCTAAAACCTGATATTTCCCTTCACCAATACGAAATTGCTTGACGCAGAGAAAAATCCCTCTTTTCTCATCCTCTAGTAAAAATGGCAGAGCCAGTTCTTTTTCTGCAATAGAAAAATCCTCGAGAAGCTTCTTCTCTCTTTCCCCTATTTCCTTTCTGATAAAACCCATTTTATCTCCTTTTGTACAAAATAATCTTCATCCCTATTATTACTTAAGTAAAAAGACCATGAGGAACACACTGCAAGTCAATAGAATGCAGGGCTAGACCAAATGGACTTCTTTTATTATACACCGAAACACCCTCGTCTTCAACTAAATACTCCTCAAATTTTTAAGTCGTGTTGTGATTCCTATCAGAAAGTTAATTATGCTAACTTAATCTAGCATTGATAGCTGCTATTTAATCAATAGGCGGATTATCCTTTACCTCTTCTTCTGTCTTCCAGTAGGTCATACTGCTCTTCTCAGTATCTACCTCCATCTTTTTATTAAGTCTAATATCAACCTTATAATAGGCACGTTTAATTAAAAACTTTTGACTGTTCTCTGCAGAACCCCAAGTTCTACAAACCATCAAAAAACTTGCAGAGCCCTGTCCGGCTATCTCCTCCTTAGTATAAGAACCGGGGGCAGTTGGGCGTTCTAAGATTCTCATATTTAAATTCAATTCTGGCTGGTAATTGTTCAAATACCAATCAATTCGGGCTGAGTCATTCTCATAATATTGGATACGATAGCGATGGCCTTTGGCTTGCAGACTATAGCCATTGGATTCGGAAATAGTGGTCAAACCCTGCTCTGAATCAACAAAAGAACAAGAAGCCAATAAAACCAAACCAACTACCATAAATAGGAAAATTAAATGTCGTTTCATATCCTTCCCCTTTCACTCCTATTTGCAAACTCTACCAGCTAAATTCTAACTGCTCCCAGCTTTTATTTTCTGAACAAAATCTTCTCAATTCGACCAGAAAATATGAAAGCGATTTTATGAATTCTATATTATTTTACCATTTTGTCAAATTATTTGCCAGCGCAGTTTAGAGAAACTGAAAAGGATGAACTCTGAGTTCATCCTTCTCTATTGTTTATAAATCTTTGTAGGTTATCTTTAGCAAGCAACGCCGGATTGCGAGCTCTATTTACTCTCCATAAATTGCTGCAGACGTCCAACGGCTTCTTTGAGAGTTTCCAAATCTGTCGCATAGCTAAGACGGACATTTTCTGGAGCACCAAATCCTGCTCCAGTCACCAGAGCCACGCCAACTTCTTCTAAAATTGCTGTCGTAAACTCAGTCACATCTGTATAACCTTTCATTTCCATGGCTTTCTTGACATTTGGGAAGAGATAGAAGGCCCCTTGTGGCTTGACCACTTCAAAGCCTGGCACCTGGGCCAAGAGCGGATAGATAGTGTTGAGGCGTTCCTCAAAAGCCTGGCGCATCGTCTCAACCGTCTCTTGACTGCCCGTCAAGGCTTCAATAGCCGCATATTGAGCCGCTGCTGTCGGGTTAGAAGTCGTCTGACCTGCAATCTTACTCATGGCCGCAATAATCTCCGGCTCACCAACTGCATAGCCAATCCGCCAGCCTGTCATGGAGTAGCTCTTAGAGACACCATTGATGACCACCGTCTGCTTGCGAATCTCCTCAGATAGACTGGAAATTGGTGTAAATTTATTGCCGTTATAAACCAGACGTCCATAAATGTCATCTGCCAAAATCAGAATGTTATGCTCTACAGCCCAGTTCCCAATCGCCAGCAGCTCCTCTGCTGTATAAATCGTACCCGTCGGATTGGACGGAGAATTCAAAACCAAGACCTTGGTCTTATCAGTACGAGCAGCTTCTAACTGATCCACCGTCACCTTGAAATTATTTTCCTCAGTGGCTTGAACAAAAACAGGTGTCCCCTCGGCCATCTTAATCTGGTCGCCGTAGCTTACCCAGTAAGGCGTCGGAATAATCACTTCATCACCTGGGTCAAGCACACTCATAAAGAAGGTGTAGAGGGAGAACTTAGCTCCGGTTGCCACCGTCACTTGATTAGGCTGGATGGTGTAGCCGTAATAGTTGGCAAAATACTCTACCACTGCTTCTTTTAGCTCTAGCAGACCGCTAGTCACCGTATAAAAGCTAGCACGCCCATCCTCAATGGCAGCTACAGCCGCATCTCGGATATTCTTAGGTGTCGGAAAATCCGGCTCTCCCAGAGTCAGAGATAGAATATCCCTCCCCTGCGCTTTCAAAGCCTTAGCACGCGCTGCTGTTGCTAAAGTTACACTTTCTTCCATCTTTAAGACACGATTTGATAATTTCATAGTCCCTCCTTGCTGACCAACTGTCCGCTTTCAAAACCAATCAGGTAGTAGGTGCCTCCCGACTTGACTTCCCAGATAGGCTGATCCTGAAAATAGCCCATGGTCACCTTATCAATAGTTCCTGCTCCATTTTCCTTGGCAATGCTCTCTGCTTTAGACTGACTGACACCTTGGTCCAGTCGATAGACCCGAATCTCATTGGAATCTTTAGCAATCAAAACAGCTTTTTCGACACCTTTACTTGTCTTGCCAAGCAGACTGTAGTAGGATTCCTGCCCATTGTAGATAGCAAAAGAATCCACTTTTTCAAGATCTGCATATTCCTTGGCCAAGCGGCTGCTTGCTTCTTTAGCTGACTGCCTCGGCTGCACAGATACTTGCAAAACAGCAAAAAATGAAAAGACAAGAACGCTGAGAACGATAAAAATACCGATAAGGTACTGCCAAATTGGAAAACTGGCTTTATTTCTATTTTTATATTTCACTCCGTCATTATACTACAAATACTCCTATTTTTCTATCTTTTTTTGATGAGAATATTCTCATAATTCTAAAGCAATATCCTTGCATATGATACTATTTATTGGTAAAATATTGTTATGAAGATTACAGACGATTTAAGCAAAGAAACTCTGCTTGATTTGAAAACCATGATTGTCTTTCATAAGGCAGAAAGAACTATCCGTGCCATTGAAGCCCAAATTTTTAAAAAGCATGATTTGACTCCTACTCAGTTTTCCGTCTTAGAAACCCTATACAGCAAAGGAGAGCTGCGTATTCAGGACCTGATTGACCGTATTTTGGCTACTTCTGGCAACATGACTGTCGTCATCAAAAATATGGAACGCGACGGCTGGATTGTCCGCACCTGCGACCCAAATGACCGCCGGGCTTTTTTGATTGGCCTGACGAAACGAGGCAAAGCTAAAATCGAAGCCGCCCTGCCTGATCATATTAAAAATATTCAGCAAGCTCTGTCCATTCTCGAAGAAGACGATAAGCAGGATTTGATTCGTATTCTAAAAAATTTCAAAAAATTGAGCTAAATAATTGCTAACTAGTAATTAATGTTGTAACATATATTGTAACAAGAGAAATATCTCTTTATTTTATAAAAAAGGAGACAATGCAATGTCTAAAGTATTATTCATCGTCGGCTCGCTTCGTCAAGGTTCTTTCAACCACCAATTGGCTGAGCAAGCTGAAAAAGCTTTGGCTGGTAAGGCAGAAGTTTCATATCTTGATTACAAAGATGTACCATTCTTCAACCAAGACATCGAAAGTCCTGCTCCAGCTGCTGTTGCTAAGGTTCGTGAAGAAATTTTGGCTGCTGATGCCATCTGGATTTTCTCACCTGTTTACAACTGGGCTATTCCAGGAGTAGTGAAAAACCTTTTGGACTGGGCTTCACGCGCTCTGGATCTGTCAGATCCAACTGGCCCATCTGCTCTGAATGCTAAGGCTGTTACAGTTTCATCTGTAGCTAACGGCACATCACCAGACGAAGTATTCAAGCACTACCGCAGCCTGCTGCCATTCATTCGTATGAATGTGGTAGAACCATTCACAGGTGTTGGTATCAACCCAGAAGCATGGGGAACTGGTCAACTGACTGTCGCAGAAGACAAACTTGCTGAACTCTCAGCACAGGCTGATGCTCTTTTAGCAGCCCTTAACTAAAAAGAGAAGATTATAAAAAGAAAAGAAAACTTATAAGACACTAACCCCTCGCAAAAATTGCGAGGGGTTTTTAGAATACTTTACTGATAGGAACAGGTATTATAAATCAGCTAAAGAATATTTAGGATAAGGAATTTGAGATAATTTATCTTCTATTTTTGCTAGCATTTTCTCTTCTGTTTCATCTATATACCCCTCAAACCAAATTTTTTCAATATCTTCTTGGTTAAAAAAGCAAGCTTGATTATCCGTCATACCAAAAGGATATACACAACCGGAATAGTCTAAATAACCAATTTCACCCTTATTATCATAAAGAGGATAACGGTTAATAATCATAATTTTGACTTGTCCATTTTTAAGTTGGACAACACTCCCTATCGGTAGTAGCTCAGTCATTAGAAACCTCCTTTAAAAATCTTCTCGAATTCTAAGTATTTTTCTTTTTTAATCTTTTCAGAACTTTTATCTGTTTGAATAAATGAGACCTTATGAGACTAAAATAAGCAATAAAGAAGCCCATGTCACTTAGCAAATAAGACAAATAGCTGCCTTGGCTTAAATACTAAACAGATTGATAGATGGCAAAAACAGCAAAAATCAAGCCAATTCCAAACTTCCCATATATATTTCGACTAAAAATATATAAAAACTCATCTTTTATAGGTAGTGTTTCAAAATGAAACTCTTTAAATGACGGCTCTTTCCTTGTCCTTGCAAGCAATTCTACTAGATACCCAACAATAACATAACCCAAAACTAACAAGATTATTTTCCATAGGAAGGACAAGTGGCTATTCGAAACAGAAGTAAATCCATGTAGCAGCAGAATGCTAGCTGCGGGAACATATTTCGTGAGATCGAGATGGAATTGTGGACTATGAACATTTGCATAAATTTTATTAGTTTTAAGATCCAAATAATAGTTTCTACCCTGAAAGGTTAAGAGATAGGTTAAATATTCTTTTTTCTTCATTTCAATTGCTTTTCCAACCTTTTAAGAATAATCAATTTTTCTAATGGCCTATTTCCAAATAATAAGAGCCCAGATACTGGGAGAAAACCAATGATAGCTATAAAAGAAATAAAGCTTCCTGAAAAATAGTAATCATCTATAAATTTAATTGATGTAAAAAATAGTAGAGTCCCAAAAAACAATATTCCTTTACATTGTGTTTGTTAGTTATAAAGAAAATTAGGCCAGTCAAAATAAAGTTTCTGATTAAAATTTTTCATAGTTCCTTTTCTAATATTTCTTAGAACAAATATTATCAAAACTAAAACGCAGAGAACAGTCGAACACAAAATAAATATTCTGATAGGCACACTGGCAACCTGAGGTGCTGTTGCTTCTGAATAAATGTTTCGTAAAAGAAAGGAAGCAGGCAGAATAGCCCAAGTGAGATTAGGAACTTTCTCTTCTTTCTTATCTATAGAGTAAAGTTCTCCAGTTTTTCTATCATAAAAAATATTTTTATCTCTGAAATTACCCAACCAAAATACATTCTTATTCATTGATTTCTTCCAAGTAACAACGGTTCATAATCATAGCACTTCCATTCAGTAAGTAATTGGTCATACATTACCTTGATTCATAGATTATAAGCTAAAGCTCTTTATTTATTTTTTATCAATTGCTTTATTGCCGTCATTCTTTTCATAAAATTGCTTTTTGCTATTACCATATAAAATATAAAATAAAAGGCAATAACTTCTATTAAGTTTGTCATGGTAGGAGCGTTCAAATATTCTCTCATTTGAAAAACAGTTAAGAAAGAACTCACTGCAAATGTAATAAGAAGAATGTATAATCGGTTTCTCTCTCCTTCTAAAAAATTCAACCAACCAACATGTTCATATAATTTGGGATTAAAGGCCTCAACGTTTTGCCCTAAATACTCATCTTTAAATCCAAAGTGACAAACCAAAGATATAAGAATAAGGCACGCACTCAAAACAATTACTCTTAAAATAGGGGATTCAATTTTTATATTGTTTACTTGAACGAGAAAGGCATTTCCTAGAATTCCAAAGGAGATTACTAACCACCTGAGATTAGGAAAAACTCTCTCATTGACTTTATTAGAATATACTTTTTTTCTTTTCACATCATAAAAGATGTTTCGACCTTGAAAGCCGCCTATGATAACCATAGATTTCGTTTTCTTCATTTTTCATACCATCATATTAATAAAAAAATTAGGGCTGAGAGGACTCAAATCCTTCCTAAACTTTACCTATCCACCACTTGAGCTTCAAATTTAGCCGGTTTGTTGTCTACATTAGTTATGGTGATGGAGTAAGATTTGTTGTTAGTTACATCAAAAACTTTTTCTCCTTGATACTGAATAATTAAATTTGATTTTTCTATATAAATATCAGCTAAATCACTATTTTCTACATAAGATTCAGTCAACTCTCCCGACTCATCTCTGACCCATTTGAACACATTTTGATTACTTAAATCATAATGTAACTCACTACCACTTACAGACCAATACTCTCTGCCATTTAACTCTAGTTTATTTTTATCATTTTTCTTTAGAATTAACTCTGAATAATATTCCACATCCTGTATCCGAGGATTGACCGTTAGGCTGATCGACTGTCCAGGTTGTAGGGTATATTTACCAAGATTTTGTACCCATAAATAAAAGAGAAAAGCAGATGCCCGAACTCCAACAAGCAATAAACTACAACCTAAATTCCAATTCCATTGTTTTTTCAAGGTCATTTGTGAATCTCCTTATAGTTGTCATGCCATCTTAAAGCTCTATCCATTCTGTAAGATTTCGTTTTCTTTCTGTTTTCTCCGCTGACCAAACCACTTGATACATAGCAACAGTACTATCATACGAAGAATCAAATAGACCAAACGAAGGATTCTCATCTTACCAAGAGCAGACAAGAAGTCCTCCCTTGCATGTCCCACTTCTTGACCTAACTGTTCAACCGTTTTGCCTGTTTCCTCTTTAATAACAGCTGCATTCTTTGAAATCAAATAATAATTTTGCTCTAAACTAGTGGTATAGGCTCTGGATATTGGTTCATCTAAGAAAAAATATACTCTATCAGCATACTTATCTTCAGACAAAGTATAGTATATTTCAGCTTCACTCTCCCATTTTTTAGGAAAACTAGTTATTCTAATATTTTCATAATCTAGATGCATAATTCCATCTAATACGTCACTAGTCCATTCTTCCGCATAGTGATAAAGAGTTGCCTTCTTATCTACCATTGGCCAAACCATAACATACCGACTATGCATGAATTCCTTGGTCAAGGCCGAGTTGCTAGCTAAACTAGTCGCACCAATCTCATATAAAGACCAAACAAGCACAATAAGCATTAAGAAAGCTTGAGTAGGTCTGTTTTTAAAATAGTTTTTCATTTTTTTAACATTTTACTTTTTGATTGCATGCCTGACGGCCAGACTCCATACCAGCATTCTCTCTTGTATAGCTAAGTCTAGCTGTTGATTTTGCTTGTTGCTTGTATCTACACCAACCAATTCACTGATAGCGTTCCGAGCAGAGATAGCACTTGACTTGATTTCCCCTTTTCACACTTCCTTGACATAAACCAACTCTTGTTCACTAGATAGATCAGGTCGGTAGGTGAAGCCTGCAAAGCTTAATTTTTTCATCTGTTCGACTTCTGTCACTTTGTTAGTTATTAGAGCTGTTAAAAACTCACCACGCGCTTTTTTAGAAATGGTCGAATGGACTTTCAGCTTGCCGCCTCGGTCTTCCAGAAACTTGAAGCCTATCATGCGCTGACGGATTTCCTTGGAAAAGACGGTTTCAAACTCGCTGGACAGGAGGGAGAAAATCACCTCATCTTCTGCCAGAGCTTGGTCATAAGCTTCTTTCCAAAAAGCCTTGAGACTCTTCCCATCTAACTTAAGCGGCATCATAAAGTCCAAGCGATGGGGCGCTATGGGCTCCAGGGCCGGGATGACACCGTAAAGGGCTGATGTGATAGCAAGATGCTTCTCGATATACCGACTCTCTTCTTCAGTATAACCCTCTCTCTTGATATGGCGGTACATGAGGCCGTCAAAAAGATAAAGTGCTGGAGCATGCTGCGCAGTTCCTTCTCGCAAAGCCTGAATAACTTGCCACTCTACCTCTGCTCTTTCTGGAGAAATTTTATAAAAAGTTGCCAAGTTAGCTACTGGCATAGTTGCCAACTCACCCAACACAGCCTGAGTTTGTGCTGAAGGTGGATTCGGGATTGCGGATGGCGCAGTTAGATTCAACTCTTTCGCAGTTGGGATAAGAATTTTCATAGTTTCCTTCTTTCATTTAGTGAATATGGCGGACAACCCATTTACCCAAGGCCGTCTCTAGTAGATAGCTGCCGATGATGAAGCCTAGCAGATTGGTCAAGATATCACCCAAGTCAAAAATACCCAGGTGAAAGAGATACTGGCTCCCCTCAACCAGACCGATAGCCAAGGTAAAATAAGCCACATGCTTCCATGACAACTTGCAGAGAAAGCCCAGCGGAATGAACATAATGATGTTCATGGTCGGTACCAGCTTATCTCCATAGATCCAATTATAGGTAAAAGACTGCAGGTCCAGACTGAAGCCCTGCTTACCGATATTTTTCAAAAAGAGAGCATAAAACAAAATGATAAAATAAAGGGCGTAACTAGCTACCACCTGCCAGCGGGGAATGTGCCGACTATAGAGGCCGCGAATAAAAAGCGAACTGATAGCTGTCAAAGTCAGGATGATAGAAGCTGGTATCAACAGATTCCACTCTGGCTGATTATTGTAAAAGACGACGGCTACGTAGGCATAAAAAAAGCGCATATAGAGCCAAGACCAAAAAATCAGACTGCCTAGGAAGGCTGCCATATCAAAGATTCTTTGTTTTTTCATCTGAAACCTCCCTTTCTTCTTTTTAAAATTATATCAAATTTCAAAGGGACATTCTATTTTTTGCTTGACTTTGATTTACAGAGATGTTATCATCTAGTTATAAAGACTAGATAAGAAAGTGATAAAGATTTGAACACTCAACAAGTTTTTCCAAAGTGGGACGAAATACCAGAACTAGACCTATATTTGGATCAGGTCCTGCTCTATGTAAACAATGTCTGTGGCTCTTCCTTTTCAGCTGCTGACAAGGGACTGACTGCTTCTATGATTAACAACTACGTCAAGCATGGCTATATTGCCAAGCCAGTCAAGAAAAAATACCAACGCCGCCAAGTAGCTCGCTTGATTGCCATTACGACCTTAAAAACGGTCTTTTCTATCCAGGAAATCTCTGCTACTTTAAATATGCTGCATAAAGAAGCAGATTCGCGAGAACTCTATGATGACTTCGTTGACTACATGAATGGCAATAAGCTAGAGGTGGCGCCCATCATTTCCACAGCCTGCCAGACGGTCAAACTCTATCAAAAGACCTTATCCCTAATCCAAGTACCAAATGAGGAGGAAGAAAATCTTGAACTACGCGCTTAAACTCAGTAAAAAACTATCCTTTGGAGAGGAAATTGCCAATGCTGTTACCCATGCGGTAGGGGCAGTTCTGATGCTGATTCTGCTGCCTATCTCAGCTATTTATAGCTATGAGGGGCACGGCTTGGTGGCTGCTGTCGGAACTTCTATCTTTGTTATCAGCCTCTTTCTCATGTTCCTCTCTTCAACTGTCTACCATTCAATGTCCTATGGCTCAACCCACAAGTATATCTTGCGCATTATCGACCACTCCATGATTTACATCGCCATCGCTGGCAGCTACACGCCAGTCGTGCTGTCACTGATGAATAACTGGTTTGGCTATCTCATCATTGCTATCCAGTGGGGCACGACCATCTTTGGCATTCTCTACAAAATTTTCGCTAAGAAGGTCAATGAAAAATTCAGCTTAGCTCTCTATTTGATTATGGGCTGGCTGGTTGTCTTTATCATTCCGCAGATTATCGGTCAAACCGGACCTGTCTTCTGGGGGCTCATGCTAGCTGGTGGCCTCTGCTATACTGTAGGATCCGGCTTCTATGCTCAAAAAAAGCCTTACTTCCACATGATTTGGCATCTTTTCATTCTAGCGGCTTCTGCCCTGCAATACCTTGCTATCGTTTATTTTATGTAAGACAAATACACTAAAATCGTCCGAGAATTCTCAGACGGTTTCTTTTTTTCTGCTGATTATTGATTCATCCTTGCTTTTCCAGAGTCCTTCTTTGCTTGTGAGCTTTTCTGACTTGCTTAAAGATTGGATATAAGATTGGGACAGCGATGACTGTCGCTAGACTGGAGCCAAATGTACCAGTAATCTTAGCTACTGCCAGCAAAAAGGCTGCTGGTAAACTACTCCCGCCAATCAGTGTTCCTGTCAGAGTGTACTTGAGGATATTAAGCACAATCTTCACCAAAGCTGTGGCTACTGCTGTCACAAGAATATTTCTTAGTCGGTCCTTTCTCTGAAAGAGTCCTTCATACAGAAAATGAATCACCACGGCCACCGCAAGTGCTTCTAACAAGATAATTGGGATTTCCGCTGCGTAACCATTCAGCAAGTCAAATATTCCCAATCCGATAGCAGCCGCCAAAAAACCGAGTTTACTACCAAAAATCAGACAGCCCACTACCACCAGTGCATTTCCAAAGTGAATAAACTGAGCTCCGACAGGAATTTTAAAAAACTGAATACTCAGAAAAATCAAAGCAGCAAATAAACTAATCATGGTTAAGGTTTGCAAATCAAGTGTTTGTTTCTTCATCTTTTTCCTCCATTAAGGCTTGAAAATCAGCGAAAAGCTCTCCTAGATAGGGCTGGTAAAAAACGCCCTTCTTTGGATCTATTTGCTCTTTAAAGCTAAGTACCAAGCTCTTTTCAATAAACTTCAAAATCACAGGCAGGGCTTGCTTAATGTCGAACCCCTGAACAAAAGCCGCAGCTACAAGAGTCGTCAATATATCACCCGTTCCAAAAAATTGCTGGGGCAAAGCTGGACTAGAAAAGAGGTTAAACTCCTCTGTTGCCGCATCAAAATAGGCCACACCAATCTGATTCTCTTTCATTGGCAAGCCAGTCAACAAGACCTTGCTCGGTCCTAACTCAGCCAAACGTTTGCTGAAGTCCTCCCATCTATCTTCTGATAAACTCTCTTCGTAGGGTTCTTCCAACAACAAACAGGCTTCCGTCAAATTGGGCAGAACCAAATCGGCATGTTGGCAGAGGCGACGCATATGGTCTAGATGGGCATCTGAAAATCCCTGATAAAAAGTCCCCTTGTCTCCCATGATAGGATCCACGATAAGGGGCAAGCTTTTTTCCTTTTTAAAGCGCAGCAAATTTTCCACCTGTGTGTCAGATTTCAAATATCCTGTTACCAAAGCTGAAAAGTCGAACTCCAGGCTCTGCCATTGTTTCAAAAAAGCAAGCATCCCATGCGTGTAATCATCTATATAGACGTCAGGAAAACCGCCTGTATGGGACGATAAAATCATGGTTGGCAACAGGGACACCTCTAGCTGGCAAATTGCAAAGAGCGGCAGGGCAGCTGTTGCAGCAACCTTACCTAAGCCAGAAATATCTGTGGCCAGAATGACTGTTTTTGTTTTCATGACTCCTCCTACTTGCTCTCTATTGTAAAATATCTGAAAATGAGTTACAATATGAAAAAATCAAATCTGTATGGGGACAGTTTTATGACAAAGGCAAAATACCAACGCATCGTTGATAAGATTACTAAGGATATTAAAGAGGGAAAACTGGCAACTGGTCAGAAAATCCCTTCTGTCCGGAAGCTGGCAGAGCGATACCACTGCAGTAAGGATACTGCGCAGAAGGCTCTGATTGAGCTCAAATATCAGAAATACATCTATGCCGTTCCCAAAAGCGGCTACTATGTGCTGGAGAATGCTCAGGAAGAAAAGCAGGATTTGGAGCTGCCTGTGAGGGATGACCGCCACCAAGCCTACGAGGATTTCCGACTCTGTGTAAATGAAACTCTGATCGGCCGGGAAAATTATCTCTTCAACTACTACCCTCAACAGGAAGGACTGGAGGATTTGCGTCGCTCCGTGCAAAAGCTAATGCTTGACTCTGCTGTCTATGCTTCTAGGGATCAGCTGGTACTGACTTCTGGCACCCAGCAGGCCCTCTATATCCTTTCACAGATTGAATTTCCCAATCAAAAAGAGCGTATACTGGTGGAGCAGCCGACCTACCATCGGATTAATGATCTTCTGCTAGCGCAAAAACTTCCTTATGAAACCATTGAAAGGACACCTCAAGGGATTAACCTGCAAGAACTGGAGAAGATTTTTCAAAGCGGAAAGATTAAGTTTTTCTACACCATTCCGCGCTTTCACTATCCCTTGGGCCACTCCTACAGTCGGCAGGAAAAGGAAGAGATTCTTCGACTGGCACAGCTCTATAATGTCTATATCGTAGAAGATGACTACCTATCAGACTTTGATAGTCGGCGGGAGCTAACCTTTCACTATTTAGACAATAGCCAGCGGGTCATCTACATCAAGTCCTTTTCTACCAGCCTTTTCCCAGCCCTGAGGATTACCGCCCTGCTCCTTCCGCCCCAGATTCAAAAGACCTTCATCGCTTACAAAAGTGCCGTGGACTATGACAGCAACCTCATCATGCAGAAGGCCCTATCGCTCTACATTGATAGTCTCATGTTTGAAAAAAATAGGCTAGCGCTGCTGCAGCTTCAGGAAGAGGAAGCAAAACAGGCACAGACACTGCTTGAGCAAGCTCAGCTGCCACTATCCAACTATCTGACCAAGGACGGCGTCCTGCTGGACTTAAGGTCACTTTCTTCCGTCAGTGCTCTCAAACACAGCAGACTGCCGCTTGACTTCTTTGAACAGAGCTACCTGGCTAGCTGCCCTTACCAGTATGCCAAGCTGCCTTACGATCACTTAGAAGAAAATGTAGAGAAATTAAAAGACTATTTAAAATAGGTGTAGAATTCATTCGGAATTCTACACCTTTCATTTATAATCTAGCTTTTTCAAGAGTCCATCATTCCGGCCTGCAGCTGGTACATCTTCTTATAGGTTCCATCTTGAGCTAGCAATTCTTCGTGCCTGCCGGATTCGATAATGCGGCCCTTATCTAAGACATAGATGCAATCTGCATCCTGAATGGTAGACAGACGGTGGGCAATGGCAATGGTTGTCCTACCCTGCCGCATCTTTCTCAGTGAGGCTTGAATCAACTCTTCTGTCTCCGAATCTATATTGGCTGTCGCCTCATCCAAAATCAAGATTTTAGGCTTGGTCGCGATGGTCCTAGCAAAGGCTAGAAGCTGCCGTTGACCGCTGGAAAATGTCGCTCCCCGCTCAGTCACAGGGGCGTCATAGCCTTGAGGCAGCTGACTGATAAAGCCATGAGCATCTACAAACTTAGCCGCTTCTATAATCTCTTCACGCGTCAGCTGCTCTTGGTAAAGCTGAATATTGGAAGCAACGGTGCCGTGATAAAGGAAGGGTTCCTGCAAAACAAGACCAATCTTTCGCCGCAGCTCCGCCTGACTAAAATCTTTAATATCACGGCCATCAATCAAAATCTGGCCCCGCTCAAATTCATAAAAACGCAGGAAAAGATTGATAATAGAGGACTTGCCAGAGCCAGTCGAGCCCACAAAGGCAATCGTCTGGCCTTTTTTGACTGAAAAGGAGATATCCTGCAAAACATCACGCTTCCCATCATAAGAAAAGGAAACATGCTTGAATTCGATACTGCCATCTTGGATTTGCAGGTCTTGATTAGCCTGCTCAGGCTCGTAGTCAGTGCGGTCCATGATTTCAAAAACACGCTCTGCAGCAACCATAGATCTCTGTAAAACAGAGTAATTCTGCATAACATCAATCAAAGGATTAAAAAGCTGATTGACATACTGGATAAAGGCATACATAATACCAGCCGTAATCCCCGCCACTTGCCAAGTCAAGCCAAAGTAAGTCAGAATCACTCCATAAGCCAAGATTTTCAGCAGGGACATGGCTGGTCTCAGAAAGAGACTGTTGATATTGAGATAGCGATTAGTAAAGCCTAAATGCTGACCGTTAATTTCTTCAAATTCCCGCAGCAAGCGCTTCTCTTGCCCAAACGCCTGAATAATCCGCATCCCTTCAATACTTTCAGATAGCTTGACATTCAAATCACTGAGCTTATTCCGAACCTGCTTCAGCTGACGATTAGATAAATGCTGATAGAGCAAGATAGAGGCTGCCATCAGAGGTAAAAAGAGAGTAATCATCAGGGACAATTGCCAGTTGAGGGCAAACATGGCGCTCAAAGTAACAACTAAAATCAGCAAGGAGCTCAAAAAATTAGAAAAAATCTCACTGAACATATCTGCGACTGCCTGAGTATCATTAGTCAAGCGGGAAACGATAGCACCAGCTGGCGTTTTATCAAAATAAGCCATTTGCAGACGCTGGATATTGGCAAAGCTTTCCTGTCGCAAGTCCCGAACCACACTTTGAGCCACACGCGCAAAGAAATACTTTCCCAAGAAGGTAAAAAGTACCCGCAAGAGGAAAAGACCATAGTAAAGAGCCAGCAAAGGCAGGCCAGCCCAGGCTTGGTTACGGCCGATAAATTGATCAATAAAATAGCGGGCCAAGAGCGGCAATGCTGTTGTGACCAGAGTCGTCAGCAGGATGAAGATCAAGGCCATGCTGCTCACTATCCTGTAGCGCCACATATAGCCTAGGAGGCGATGAAAAGTTGCTTTCTTTTTCATATTAATCTTCCTCCTTCAAGCTTTCTGCCAGCTGCTGATTATGATAAGTCTGAGCATACCAGCCCTTTTGCTCCAATAGCTCTTGATGAGTGCCTCGCTCCTTGATACGTCCCTCTTCCATGACCAAAATCAGGTCTGCATGCACCAAGGCTGACAGCCGATGAGCTGTGATGATGGTTGTCTTGCCAGCACGCTCTGACTTTAGATTTTCCAAAATCAGATGCTCCGTCTTAGCATCAACAGCCGACAGGGAGTCATCCAAAATCAGAATATCAGGATTAGTTATAATAGCCCGACTCATCGCCAAGCGCTGTTTCTGCCCACCAGACAGAGACAAGCCACGCTCACCGACAATCGTATCCAACCCCTCTGGCATAGCCTGAATATCCTCATACACACCGCAGAGTTGAGCAGCAGCTAGAACCTGGCTATCTGTCAGCTGGGGATTAGCAAAGCGAATATTGTCCCGAATGGACAGAGCAAAGAGCATCTGTTCCTGTGGTACATAGCCGATGAGACGGCGCAAGTCTTTGAGGCGGTACTCTCGGATATCATGGCCATTCAGATAGATAGCCCCCTCCTGAATATCCTGCTCCCGCAGTAGCAAGCGCAGAAGAGTGGTCTTCCCTGAGCCTGTCTGACCGACAATTCCCAGTGTCTGTCCCTGCTCAATGGAAAAATGAATATCCGATAAACTAGTCTCCTCGGCATAAGAAAACTTCTGAATGTCATAATCCAATCGACCATTTTCTGCATGTGAGAGGGGTTGTTCAGCTTCCTTGACCTCCGACTCCTGAGCCAGCAGTTTCTCAATCCGTTCATAGGAAACAGCACCTCGCTGGCCGATGTTAAAAAGATAGCCTGTAGCCTGCAGCGGCCAAACCAGCATATCCAGATAAGTGATAAAAGTAACCAACTCTCCTATGGTAAACTGCCCTTGGGAGATGAAAATTCCACCGAAAATTAAGGTCAAAACATAAGAAAGACCAATAAAAAGCAAAACCAAGGGATCAAAAAGAGAATCGTACTTGGCAGCCAAAACGTTTTTTTCGTAGACTTCCTGATTTGTCTTGGCAAAAGACTGAGTCTCAGCTTCCTGATAGCCAAAGGACTTGGTCACTCGAATCCCTGAAACGCTCTCCTGAACCTTATTGTTCAAATCCGAAAAAGCCTCTTGAGCAGCCTTAAAACTTTCATGATTTTTTCGGCCAATCAAGCCCGTGCCCCAGGACAAGAAGGGCATGGGTACAATGGCAATCAAAGTCAGCCGCCAGTCCAAAACGAAAAACATAGTCAGCAGGGTCACCAGAGCTGTAATAGAAGCATCCACAGCTGACATGACTCCGCCACCAGCCAGACTGACAACCGCATTGATATCATTAGTCGCATGAGCCATCAAGTCCCCTGTTCGGTATTTCTGATAAAAAGAGGGAGACATGTGAGTAAAGTGCTCGAACAATCGAGAGCGCAGAATCCGTCCCAGATTATTGGATGTCCCTAAGATATAAAGGCGCCAGACATAACGCAGGCCGTACATGATAAAAGCTGAAGCAATCAGCAACAGCAAATTAAGGAGCAGTTCTTGAGAAGTCAGATGTTTGCTGGCAATTCGGTCAATAACCTGACCGATGACTCTGGGCGGTATCAGATTGAAGACGCTGACTAAGGATAAGGCCAGGATACCGATGATATAGCGCCGCTTTTCCAACTTAAAAAACCAGGCTAATTTTCTAATGAGGTTCATAATTTCTCCTATTCTTACTAGTCTTTTTATTATACTGTTTTTTGAGGAAAAATGAAACACAGCGGATTGGAGCGCTGTGCTTCGATTCTATTTTTTACTGGTCAGCTGGTAACTAACAGCCAGTAAATCAAAGATTTCCTGATCGCTCAGGCTATCATCCAAAGGCAGACTGAGCCAGTATTTCTTATTCATGTGAAAGGCCGAGTAAATCCCCTTTTTCTGAATTAGCTCTGCGACATGGTCATTCTTAACATTCAGCACCTCAATAGCGCCGCTTCGCTCTGCTTCAAACTTAGACCAGTCTGTGGTCAGAAAGGCTCCGTACCATTTTTTACTGTCCTGGTGGCGGAAAACCCCAGCTTTAGTCGAGCTCTTTCTGGACGACTTCTCCCAGAGGTACTCTATCTGACCCTGATAAACCTCAGCCGCGTGATCCCGCAGTCGCTTACTCTGCTCATAGAGAAAGCCAACCTCGTCAAAACAGTGCTGACGGATAGCCAGCAGTACTTCCTGACAAGCTTCACGAACCTGACCGACAAACTCCCCCGTCACCTGCTCCATCTTGACCTGCAGATAGGCATCATCAGTATCACAGTCAAAGACCTGATAGTCCAGCTTCCCATCTCTGATAGTTACTTCCAAGCGAAAGTCACCCTTCATAATCTTCTGCGAGAAACGGTAAGCTCCATCAGACTCCTTAAAGCCGTAAGTCTGAAGCTTTTCTAGATTAGCCTTGTATTTTTCAAATAGTTCCAACATCTACTCAGCCGCTGCTAGCGCAGCTTCCCCCTCCTTAAAATACAATTTTAGTTCCATGCAGCTGGTCAACTGCCAGACTGTCTATAACTTCCTGACGATTGCCCAGATGAATGCCACCGCCCGGCATGATATCAATCCGATCAGCAGCATGCTCGATTAATTCGTCCAGCCAAGCAAAATGCTCCTCAATCGGCTCATTAGCAGGTCCTCCGTGGGTCAAAATTCGCTGGACACCGTTCTCAATCAGCCAATCCATTTCGCCAAACTGGTATTCAGCCGGTATCGTATCAAAAGCCATGTGAAAGACTACTTCCAATCCCTTGCAAGCCTCTAGCAGGCGCTGCATCTTCGGAACATCTATTTCATTCTTCTCCGTCAAGACACCAAAAACGACTCCCTGACTGCCGGCTTCCTTGGCTTTTTGGATATCTGTCAGCATAATCTCAATCTCAAGGTTAGTGTAAACAAAATCACCGCCCCGAGGCCGAATCATGGTCATCACAGTCGCACCGTAAGGCTGAGCTAAATTCACCGCTGCTTGAATTACACCGTAGCTGGGCGTCGTACCACCGACAGCCAAATTATCACAAAGTTCAATCCGCTGGGATCCCGCCTTCATAGCCTTTTCTAACAAGGTTACATTTTCCGCACAAAATTCATAAAGCATCATCTCACCTCTGATTTAATATATTGATTTCCTTTATCTATTATAACACAAGAGCTTCGCGATATCAGCTCTTATCAAATCTTCCAGCTTCTCTCTTACACCAATCAAGCCAATTGGTCTGATAGTCTTCCTTGGACAAAATGTGGTTCTGTAGGCATCTTTTCTCCCTCACAATGCTATTGTTCAAATAATAGTATAAAAACTCCATTTGATTCGGAAGACTTCTTCCTCAAATGAAGTTTTCTTTTTTAGATTCCATAACCCATGCTGAACTGGATTTTAGCAGCTCCGCTCTGGAAGCTGATTTTGTTAATGCTGAATTGACTCTGCGGCAGAGCTAGAAGGAAACTATCTCCCTCTGTTGTGATAGATGAATTAGAGGCATGCATTTGTTGCTTCAGCATGCCTGTCACCCAAGATTTAGGGATAGGAAGAGAGCCTAGCTTGGCACTATCGATTGTGATGTGCAAGACATTATCCCTCACCGTCACATCCACCTCTAGGTCCAGCTTACTATCAATAAAGAGAAGCTTGACCGGATACTGGATGCGCAGCTTATTACCTTCAATACTGTAAACACTATTCAGCAGCTCCTGATTCTCAGAGTTAGTCAGAGAAGACTTGAGCACCTGATTAAGCTGGACGCTATTGAGAGAAACTTCCGTGCTGACTCCCTGAGCCGTCACATTGGCATTGCTCAAAGCTGGCTCAATAATACTCATCCAGGAAGCACTGCCTTGGACATTTTTTAATTGTTCACTTTGATTAACAGATGCAGGAACCAGAAATAGCACCGCCGCAAACAACAGCACCAAAGCAATTCCCACTACTCTTTTTACCATTTTCATGTTTGTATTCCTTTAATTTGAGAAAAAACCTTTAGCTAAAAACACAGCAAGGATTTATCTTATTTTACACTATTTTTGCATAATTTTCTGTAACAAACATATTAAAAAGCTAACAATCCTGTGAGAAAAGGCTGGGACAGATACTCCCAGCCTCTCAATCACATAGCGCTAGTTTTACAAGGCTCATCATAGATAGCCTATTCTTACTTAATCACTTCTTGAGTCTTAGCGTAGTTTGCTTCGACTGCTTCTTTTTCAGATTTCCACCAGTCTTGGTTATCCGTGTACCACTTGATTGTCTCTTTGAGACCCGCTTCAAAGTTGGTAAACTCTGGCTTCCATCCTAGCTCATCGCGAAGCTTGCTGGCATCAATGGCATAGCGGAGGTCGTGGCCGGCACGATCTGTCACATGATCATAAGCGTCAGCCGGCTGTCCCATTTCCTTTAGAATCAACTCTAGAACTTCCTTATTATTCTTCTCACCGTCAGCACCAATCAAGTAAGTTTCGCCGATTTGACCCTTGGTCAGAATTGTCCAAACACCTGATGAATGGTCATTGGTATGAATCCAGTCACGAACGTTTTTACCTTCACCGTAGAGTTTTGGCTTGATACCGCTCAGGATATTGGTGATTTGGCGCGGAATGAACTTCTCGATGTGCTGGTAAGGACCATAGTTGTTTGAACAGTTAGAAATAGTCGCTTTGACACAAAATGAGCGCACCCAAGCTTTAACAATCAAGTCTGAAGCTGCCTTGGTTGATGAGTAAGGCGAGCTTGGATTGTACTTGGTTTCAGCCGTAAATTTCTCGCCTGGTCCTTCTCCATGACCTGGCAAGTCTTCGCGTAGAGGCAGGTCGCCATAGACTTCATCAGTAGATACATGGTGGAACCGAATGTCGTACTTACGAGCTGCTTCCAACAGTGTGTAAGTTCCGATGAAGTTGGTATGAATAAATGGACTCGGATCATTGAGCGAGTTATCATTGTGGCTTTCTGCCGCATAGTGAACGATAGCATCCGCTTCAGCCGCCAGCTTGTCTACCAAGACCGCATCAGCAATATCACCAACAACCAGCTCAACACGGTCGCCTAAAATTTCTTCAATATTAGCTCGATTACCCGCGTAAGTCAGCTTGTCCAGCACTGTCACATGGACATCTGGAAAGTTATTGTAAACATA
>NZ_CAURVL010000024.1:0-24231 GCF_963528215.1 uncultured Streptococcus sp. | reverse complement strand
ATTCAGCAAAAATAGCAGAGCTGAACCAGCAATATGGCAACCGCATCAAAAAGGGCATTGAAATTGGCTATTACGCTCCGCGTAAGGACGATATCCTAGCTTTCCTAATGGACAAGGAATATGACCTGAAACTATTGTCCGTCCACCACAATGGTAGTTTTGACTATCTGGAAGATCCGGTCTTGCAGCTGGATAAGATGGAGCTGATTCCCTCCTACCTGAAAGAGTTGGAAGAGGCTATCGAGGCTGTGCCAGCAGATGTGCTAGCTCACTTTGACTATGGTTTCCGCAAATTTGAGCTTACCGTAGAGGAGTTGAAAACTTTTGAAGCAGAGCTGCGACAGCTTTTTCAAAAGATGATTGATCATGGTCTGGCTTTTGAACTCAACTGCAAGTCCATGTACCTCTATGAACACGAGGAACTCTATATCTATGCTCTTTCGCTAGTCAAGGAGCTGGGTGGCCAGCGCTTTTCAGTGGGATCAGACGGACATAAGCTGGAGCATTTCCGCTTGCGGTTTGACCGAGTGGCCAAAATCTTAGCTGAGGCCGGCATAGGTGAGGATCAGTTGATCTAGAAGGAGAAATCATGGCTAAGATTAGGCCTTTAAAATCAGAGGGAATCCCACTCCTAGAGGAATTTCTTTACCAAGCTATTTTCATACCCCAAGGTCTAGCGCCGCTGCCCAGAAGTATCTTGAAGGAGCCAGAACTAGAAATGTATATCAAGGACTTTGGTCAGCAACCAGATGATTGGGCTTTAGCGGCAGAAGTGGCCGGCCGGCTGGTCGGAGCCGTTTGGGTTCGCATCATGAAAGATTATGGCTATTATAACGACCGGACGCCCTCTCTATCCATTTCATTCCTGCCTGAGTTCAGGGGTCAAGGTCTAGGGCAGCAGTTGATGACGGCCATGCTGGACTTACTCAAGTCCAAAGGCTACCCAAGTGTTTCCCTCTCCGTTTCCAAAGACAATCCCGCCGTTGGCTTTTATCAAAGACTGGGCTTTGTCACGGTTGAAGAGAGGGAAGATGATTATTTGATGCTGTGCCGATTATAGCAAGAAGAAAGACCACCCAAACGAGCGGTCTTTTCGTATTATTGTGTCTGCTAGAAGGAGCCTCCTCCTCCTCCGCCCCCACCACCCGAGAAACCACCTGAAATACCAGATGACAAGCTGAAGTAGCTACTTGAGCTGGGAGGATTCAATGAAATATCAACATTGCTAAAGCCTGTGGCAAAACCTGTAGATATATTACTGAAGAAGAAACTTTCAAGATTTGTTTCTTCTAATTGAATGTCTCTTCCTTTTAATGTTTGACTGACTTTTTCCGCATAGCCAAAAAGAGTCGCATATACTAGAATTCGATTCCAGAGGATGATTCCCTCTACCTCAGTTTGACTAAGATGAGCAATATCGCGCAGCATGTTGGAGAAGCTCTGCCATTCAATTACTTCTTCTCTAAATTCCTTTTTTAGGTATCTATCTGCCATTCGATTCAATTTTATTTGAGCTGCTTTCCCAAGGAACCACGCGACAAATAGAAGCAAAGGATAAATGTAGGAATATGAGTAATCAAACTGTCCGGTAGTAAAAGGATTATAAAAAAGAGAACCTAAAGAGAGAATAATAATACCAATGTAATAGGAAATATAAGCTAATGAAACAGGTCTTTCTTCTTTTTTGCTTATTTTACGGTATCGTATAGGGAGATTTAAATCGACTCTTTCTTGACGGACATAGTTCGCAACAGTACGTAGAGCCTCTTGAAATTTCTGTCGTGTAGAAGACTTGGAGCTTTGTTGGTAATCTGGGAACATCGTATCGGGAGTAACTTTATCCTTATCGCCAAAGACCATTTCCAACAGTTTTATCTCGTAGCGGCTTAGGTTATCTAAGTGAACAATTTCCAGTTTCTCTCCTGATCTTCCAATGCGAAATTTTATATTTCCTCTGTCAATCAGATCCATTAAAGTAGCCTGTACTAAACTAGAAAAGCTAGGAGTTCCTGTTTTTCTAGTATGAGCAAGAGATTTTTCAATTGATATATTATAGATATTGTATGCAAGTTGCAGAGGAGTAAGATTCTGAGGCGGTTCATAGAGTCGCGTATTTTTAGGAAGCTTGTTTAGATAATAAAATCTTAGTAAATAGTAAAGAAAGCAAGCCAGACTTATAATCAGAAACGAGATAGCAATGCCTGGACCTAGGACATAAATTATAAAGCTATGTTGCTTCTGTTTTTCTTCAATTTCTTTTTCCTTCTCTTCAAATGGCTTGCGGTGGGTTGAAGGGATAATACTGGCAGTATCAATATCTGTAAATATACTCTTGTCCCAAGCGCCGTGCAATTCAAGTTTTGTTCCTTTTGTGAGATTATTTGATCTAACCGTCAGAATCTGATTTATTTTTTCTACCTTTGGTTGGTTTTTATTGAAGCCTGTATGGGCGAAAAGCTGAGCACTAGTATCGAAACGATCCGTAGAAACAGAAAAATATAATCGTCGAATATCCGCATCCCAATCAGAAATAGGTATCCAATTCAGCTCAGCTATATCTTGATACACCCAAAGCATATTTCGTAATTTCCAAGTTATAGTGATAATGACTTGATCACCAGATTTACCAGAATTATAGATTGTAATCTTTTTCCCATCTTTTACAGCCTCGTCTTTTATCTTTTGCGGGGACTTTTTCTGTCCATTGGTGATAATATCTATCTTAGGATTGTCTTCGATTTGAAAGCCTTTAGGCATCTTGCCAGCCTGGCCCAGCGTGATATATTGACCGTTGTAGGAACTGTCGTATTCAAAAGTTACTTCCTCTGTAAAAGTGGCTGTATTATCGCTATGCAGCTCTAGCTGTCCTACATAGGATGTAATCCTGCTCTCGACATCATCGGCCAATATGTGACGAGGAACAAAGATGCAAAGTAATGAAGTAAGAAGTGCTAGACTAAGCAGAAGTCTGTACAATCTGTAGGTGTTTTTCATAAATCTTCCTTTCGCTAATGCCTTATTATAACACGTTTCTAAGGCTCTGTCTTAATTTATTTTCAGTAACCAATGACTTCTACAAATGCTTTATCGTATTATTTGTAAGTTTTCTTGCCAAGTGGTAAAATAAAGCCGAAATAAAATATGTTCTCCTAGAGCAATCTAATCGATTAGTAATAATTAATTTGACTGTTCTTCGTAGTCAAATAGAGGAGTTGATTTTATGACTAATACTAGGCGAGCAGTGGTGGCGCTGAGCTTGGGTGTTTTGTTATTGCTAGCAGTAGGAATTCTACTGCAGGTTCATTTTTTGAGAATGATCATTTTGCTAGGTCTATTCTTTTTTGCGGAAGTATTTATCATCTGGCACTCGGGAAGTAAGTCTAAACCGCAGATTAGTGGCAGGCAAAGCCTTGAACTCTTCTGGCTTTATATCAAACGGTTGAAAATCTTTTATGTCACAATTATGTGTTTTGCGATTCCTTTCGTTTCCTTGTCTTCCAAGCCTGCTTTCGATTTGTTTTTTGTGCTTGAGTTGTTAGTATTCTTGCTCTTAAGCAATTATATCTTTAGCTCTTATGGCATTCAACCGCCCAAGAAAGAAAGAGCTTTTAAAGTCTAATAGCTTTGTTTGCAGCAGTTGATTTGACTGCTGTTTTTCAAAAAAGAAAAAGCCTGGATTTTTCCAGACTTTTTAGTGAAATGTGCAAGCTTAGTGTGCTACACGTTTGCGAGCTGCTTTTTTACGGTTTTCTTCGATGAAAGCCGCTTTTTGTTCTTCAGGTTCGATGACTTTTTTCTTGACTGCATATACTGCGCCTGCCACAGCAGCTACAGTAGCTGCAACTCCTGTAAGAACGCCTTTTCCAAATCCTTTAGCCATGTGATTTCTCCTTTTCTGAACTTTTATTATTTATGTTATAATTAATAGTAACGAAAAATCAAAATTTTTTCAAGGAAAAAAGATGAAAACCAAGATAATTGTGATAGTGGGGCCTACGGCAGTTGGAAAAACAGCTCTGAGTATCGAGGTAGCCAAGCGCTTCAATGGCCAAATCATCAGCGGTGATAGCCAGCAGGTCTATCGTGGCTTGGATATTGGCACGGCCAAGATTCGTCCGGAGGAGAAAGAGGGCATTCCTCATCATCTGCTGGATGTGCGGGCGGTTGGAGAAAGCTACTCAGCCTATGATTTTGTTACTGAAGCAGCTCAGACTATTCGTGAAATTGCGGCTCAAGGTCAGCTTCCCATCATTTGCGGTGGCACAGGGCTCTATATCCAGAGCTTGCTCGAGGGCTATCATCTGGGCGGCTCCGTCCCTCACGAGGAGATTCTGGCCTATCGGGCGCAGCTGGACAGTTGGTCAGATGAAGATTTGTTTGGGAAAATAGCAGAGCTGGGTATCGAGATTCCTCAGATAAATCGACGCAGGGCTATGAGGGCGCTGGAGATTGCCCATCTGGGCGGGCAACTAGAAAATAATCTTCCAGATTATGATGCCTTGCTGATTTGTCTAGATGATGAGCGACAAAAACTTTATGAGCGAATCAATCAGCGAGTAGATCTGATGATAAAAGCCGGACTTTTAGAAGAAGCCCGTTGGCTGTTTGAGAATGCTCCAACCAGTCAAGCCAGCAAAGGCATCGGCTACAAGGAACTTTTCCCCTACTTTGAAGGTCAGATAAGTCTTGAAGAGGCCGTGGACAAGCTCAAGCAGAATACCCGCCGTTTCGCCAAGCGCCAGCTGACTTGGTTTCGCAACCGGATGTCTGTAACCTTTTATCAGGTGGGAAATCCAGACTATAAAAATCAGGTCATAGAAGACATCAGGAAGTTTTTAGACAAGTAGCTGGCTGACCAAGTCTTAGTAAGGATATGAGATGATAGAAACAGAGAAAAAAACAGAGCGTGTCTTTTTGGTTGGTGTGGAACTGGCAGACACGGAGAATTTTGACCTATCCATGGAGGAGCTACAAAGCCTAGCTAAGACTGCAGGAGCTGAGGTGGTCGGATCTTATAGCCAGAAGCGGGAAAAGTATGATAGCAAGACCTTTGTTGGCTCTGGTAAGTTAGAAGAAATCCGACAGATGGTTGATGCCGAAGAAATTTCGACTGTCATTGTCAATAATCGCCTGACACCCCGCCAAAATGTCAATCTAGAGGAAAGTTTGGGCGTCAAGGTCATTGACCGGATGCAGCTGATTTTGGATATTTTTGCTATGAGAGCTAGGAGTCACGAGGGCAAGTTGCAGGTGCATCTGGCCCAGCTCAAGTACCTCCTGCCTCGCTTGGTCGGCCAGGGCATTATGCTCAGCCGTCAGGCAGGTGGCATTGGCTCTCGTGGTCCTGGTGAAAGTCAGCTGGAGCTCAATCGACGCAGTGTTCGCAATCAGATTCATGATATTGAGCGCCAGCTCAAGGCTGTGGAGAAAAACCGGGCAACCGTTCGTGAAAAGCGGCTGGAATCCAGTATTTTCAAAATCGGCCTCATCGGCTATACCAATGCTGGAAAGTCTACGATCATGAACTGCTTGACCAGTAAGAGCCAGTATGAGGCAGACGAACTCTTTGCGACGCTAGACGCTACGACCAAGAACATCAACCTCAGTGGCCAACTCAATGTCACTCTGACAGACACAGTTGGCTTCATTCAGGATTTGCCGACAGAGCTGGTATCCAGCTTTAAATCCACACTGGAAGAGAGCAAAAATGTCGATTTGCTGGTTCATGTCATTGACGCCAGTGACCCTCATCATGAGGAGCATGAAAAGACCGTCCTTGACATCATGAATGAGCTGGACATGCTGGATATTCCCCGGCTGACTCTCTATAACAAAGCGGACAAGGCGGAGGATTTCACCCCGACCTTGACTCCTTATTCTTTGATTTCGGCTAAGGCGGACAATAGCAGAGCTATTTTGCAGCAAGTCCTGCTGGAGCGGATGAAAGAGCTCTTTTTGCCTTTTACCATCAAGGTAGCACCGGCTAAAGCTTACAAGATTCATGATTTAGAGAAAGTTGCAATTATCGGAAATCGAGAATACATAGACGATGTCGAAGTCATTTCAGGCTGGATTGCCGAGAAAAACAAATGGAAACTGGAAGAATTTTATGACTGATTATATTGACTTGGCCCTGAAATACGGCGGTTTTACTAGCCTAGATAGGGTCTACTTAGAGCAAGTATTGGCTGGCCTGACAGAAGAGCAGAAGCTTAGCTTCATCACACCGCCGCCCAGCGTTATCAATGCTTACTTTGCTGAGCTTTATCAGAAGAAAAGTCCGGAAGCCGCGACAGCCTATTTTTTAGAAATCAGTCAGGCGCTGGACTTGTGGAATCCGGATCCTAGCTTTGTAGAAAGTAAACCTTTTGTCCGACTCAATCTTTCTGGCAAGTCCTATGGTTTTTGCTATGAGAGTGAGGAAGTCGGCTTGGTATTCCCTGAAAAGCCAGAGCAGGTAACAGCTGACTTGCTATTTGAAATCGCTCAAATCTTTCCCCAATACTTAGTCTACGAAGAAGCTGGGAGCATAAAAATGGTACCTCTCAAAGCTGAATCTCAAGTCGTGGACAGTCAGGCGCTTACTGCCTTGACCGATTGGCAGCAGCTGGCTGATGGCAGCCAGAGGGTTCTGGGATACAATCAAGATGAAGTCAGTCAGCTGGCTCAGTCCTATGCTGGCAGAAAATACTATCACTCGCAGAATCGCTCTGCCATGATTTATATCATTTAGAAAGAAAAACATGCAATTACAATTTTTAGGAACAGGAGCCGGTCAGCCCTCCAAAGCTCGCAATGTGTCCAGTCTTGTCCTCAAGCTTTTGGAGGAAATCAATGAGGTCTGGATGTTTGACTGCGGTGAAGGTACCCAGCACCAGATCTTGGAGACGACGATTAAACCGCGCAAAATCAGCAAGATTTTCATCACGCATCTGCATGGCGACCATATTTTTGGCTTGCCGGGCTTTTTATCCAGTCGTTCTTTTCAGGCTAATGAAGAGCAGACGGACCTAGAGATTTTTGGTCCCAAAGGTATTAAGAATTTTGTCCTGTCTAGTCTGCGCGTGTCTGGATCTCGTCTGCCTTATCGGATTGATTTTCATGAATTTGATGAAAACAGTCTGGGCAAGATTCTGGAAACGGACAAGTTCACTGTTTATGCGGATAAGCTGGATCACACGATTTTCTGTGTGGGCTATCGGGTGATGCAAAAAGATTTGGAAGGAACGCTGGATGCGGACAAGTTACGGGCAGCGGGCGTTCCTTTTGGTCCCCTCTTTGGTAAAGTTAAGAACGGTCAGGATATCGTACTAGATGATGGAACCAAAATCATCGCAGCTGATTATATTTCAGCCCCTCGCCCAGGTAAGACCATTGCTATTCTAGGTGATACTCGTAAGACTGCTGCTAGCGTCCGCTTGGCTGTAGCAGCAGATGTACTGGTCCATGAAGCGACCTATGGCAAAGGAGACGAAAAGCTTGCCCGAAATCATGGTCATTCGACCAATATGCAAGCAGCAGAAGTAGCCAAGGAAGCTGGCGCTAAGCGCCTCCTCCTCAATCATATCAGTGCTCGCTTTCTAGCTAAGGACATCAGCCAAATGCGCCGCGATGCCAGCGCTGTCTTTGAAAAGGTCCATGTGGTCAAGGACTTGGAAGAGGTGGAGATATGAGAACCATCATCATCACAGGGGCTAGCGGTGGACTGGCCCAGGAAATGGTTAAGCTCTTGCCCCATGACCGACTGATTTTGGTCGGACGGAGCAAGGCTAAGCTGGAAAAACTATATGGAGAAAAAGAAAATCTTGACCTAGTGGAGCTGGATATCACAGACAGCTCAGCTTTGGAAAACTTTGCTGAGCGGATTGATAGTAAGTACGGCCGCGTGGATGTCATGGTCAATAACGCTGGCTATGGGATTTTTGAGGAATTTGACAAAATCAGCTCCAGCGATATTGAGGCCATGTTTGAGGTCAATACCTTTGCCCTGATGAACCTGTCCCGTATCTTTGGAGCTCGCATGAAGCAGGCAGGTCGAGGACATATCGTAAATATCGTTAGTATGGCCGGCCTCATTGCAAGTAGAAAGTCCAGTCTTTACTCAGCGACCAAGTTTGCGGCTATTGGCTTTTCTAATGCCCTGCGTTTGGAACTCCTGTCTTTTGGGGTTTATGTCACGACAGTTAATCCAGGTCCTATCAAAACAGCCTTTTTCGATAAGGCTGATCCTGACGGTTCCTATGTAAAAGCAGTGGACAAGTATATCTTGGAGCCTGACTTTGTAGCAGGCAAAATTGTCAAATCCTTTGGCAAAAAGAAGCGGGAAATTAATCTACCTGGGATTCTCAATCTAGCCCACAAGCTTTATACCCTTTTTCCAAGAATTGCCGATAAGATGGCGGCCAGTATGTTTAACTATAAGTGAGGTTTTATGACAGCTAATCTACAAGCCTACAAAGCTCATCTGCAGGCTCCTTGGGGCAAGCTTCAGTATGATATTGTTTTTGCCTTTCTAGAGTCACTTAATGGCCAGAAAATCCTTGATTTCGGCAGTGGTTTTGGGATTGTGGCTGATTTTCTAGCGGAAAAGAACCAAGTGACCGCCATTGAGCCGAGCCCAGAAATGATTGTCGAGCGCAAGCAGGACTTTTCCTATGAGCAATTGCAAGGCAGCTTGGACCTTCTGCAACAATTGCCAGACCAGTCTTTTGAGGTCATCATCTGTCATAATGTTTTAGAGTATGTATCTGACCCTGCTCTCTATTTGACAGAATTTTCCCGTCTCTTAAAAAAGGACGGCAAAATTTCTCTGGTTAAACATCACGAGGTTGGGCGCATTATACATACAGTGGTTTTTGAAAATGACCCAGAAAAGGCCCGCCAGCTTTTGAAAGGTCAGGAATATCAAACCCATAGCATGGGAGCTGCAAAGGTTTATCAGGTTCAGAAAGTTATCTCAGGTCTTCCATTAGAAGTTGAAGATTATCAAGGACTACGGATTTTTTATGGCTTGCAAGACAATAACTATAAAACTGCTCCTGGCTGGGCTGAAAAGATGCTTGAGATGGAGCTGGCTGTCTGCAACCAATCTCCTTATCGGGACATTGCTGCCTTTCAGCATGTTTGGCTAGTCAAGTCCTAAATCGAATGAAAAAGTGCTCATTTACATCTTAAACAAACCTCGTAAGGAGAAAGCTTGATGCAAAGGAGAGAAGTCATAGAGTCAAGGCAGCCAGTCAATTATGCCCTGCTCAGCCTTTTTCAATATATTGCTTCCATTTTGGTAATTCTGGTTCACTGCCAGAGGCTTTTTGAACATGAAGCTCTACATTTTATTCAGAAGAGTATATTTGGCCGCATGGCGGTCCCTTTCTTTTTAGTTTCTTCAGCTTATTTTTTCCGAGTAAACTGGAAGCAAGAGCCTCATGATAAGAAATTGACTCTGTATATTAAAGGTATTTTAAAGGTCTATGGCTTTTGGAGTTTGGTCTATCTTCCCTATGCTTTGACTTATTTCCAATCACTGCATTTGCCCCTCTACCTAGCTCCTCTGGCTATTTTAGCAGCGCTCTTCTACATCGGAATGAGCTACCAGCTCTGGTATATCCCTGCCTTTCTCTTAGGCTTGCTGCTGGTCCATTTTTTGTATAGGAAGTTAGGCTCCAAGAAAACATTTGTTCTTTTACTGGTTTTCTACGCCTTAGGTGCTATTGAAACATATCACGCCTACCTTACGCCCAGTCTGCTGACGGACTGGTACGATGCTTATGCCAAACTCTTTTTCACTAGCAGAAATGGCCTCTTCTATACGCCTATTTTTATCTATTTAGGCTACTTTCTAGCTGATTATGGGCAGATAGCCTTATTTCAGAAAAAACGCTGGCTGTCTCTTCTCTTGGCAAGTCTTTTCCTAGCAGGCGAAGGAGTGTTGGTTTACATGAGGCAGGGACTGGATAAAAACTTTTTCTTTGCTCTCATTCCCTTTACACTTTTCTTATTCAATTGGCTGTTAAAAACTCGGTGGAAGCGCGAAAAAAACTGGCGACATTTAAAAGATCTAAGTATCCTTTATTTCTTTCTCCATCCTATCTTTATTGAGTTATCTTTCTTTCTGCTCAAATCCCAGCAGCTGACCAAGTGGGAAAATGGCCGTTGGGCCTTCCTTCTGACGATTATCCTGACCCATCTGACGTCAGAATTAGTGATTCGATGGCGAGGGAAAAAAACAGAAAAGAAATGAAAGCTTAGTTTTTTTGAAGAAGATCATATAGAGCGTTAAGAGTAACTATCAATTTTGAATAGAATTAGCTATAAAAACATTTCAAAGGAGTTCTACATGCTTGAACGTCTACAACAGCAGCTGGCTTTTACCAATGAGCTGGAAAAACTGAAAGCCACTCATCGTAACAATCGAACCTTGGATGCCTATCGTTTCGAAAATTCTGCAGAGCATAGTTGGCAGGGTGCGCTCATGGCGCTAGTTTTTCGAGAATATATCCCTGAAGAAGTCAATCTGGAAAAGGTCATGTCTATGTTACTGATTCATGATTTGGGCGAAATATATGCTGGCGATACCTTTATCTTTGACGATGTAGGAAAGAGTGATTCTTATGATAGAGAGCTTGAGTCCTTGAAAATCAGTTTAGATAAGCTGCCATCAGATCAGCAGGATTCCTTTTTAGAGCTTTGGCAGGAGTTTGAGACCGGCATTAGCATAGAGGCTAAATATGCCCGAGTGTTGGACGCTCTGGTTCCTCTACTCAATCACTTGGAAGTCGCTCAGCCTCATGACAATCCTTATGGCCTGACTAAGTCGCAGGTCATTGCTAAGAAATCCTTTATCCAAGAAACCTCTGAAACTCTTTGGGAATTGGCTCAGGAAATTATTGATCAAAGTGTTGCTAAAGGGCTTTACCTAGATGAGTGAGCCTGAGGGCCTTGCTCGTAGATAGAAAGTTTGAGACTGGTTGATCCAGTCTTTTCATGTTATAATATTCAGACAAGATTGAACGGAGAAAGTGTTTCACTCATCATGATTAGCTCAAAATACGACTGGCAGTTTGCCACTAATTTTACAGACGAAAAATTTTTAAAAAAGGCTAAGAAAGCTGGATTAGAACCCGCCGCTGCCAGTCTTCTTTACCAAAGAGGTGTGCAGACTGAAGAGGCTTTACAGGAATTTTTGGAGCCTAGTTTAGACCAGCTTCACAACCCTTATGACCTGCATGATATGGAGCGGGCAGTGGAGCGCATTCGCTCAGCCATTGAGAATTACGAGCAGATTTTGATCTATGGCGATTATGATGCTGATGGGATGACCTCGGCATCGATTGTCAAGGAAGCATTGGAGCAGCTGGGGGCTGAGTGTCAGGTCTATCTGCCCAATCGCTTTACGGATGGCTATGGTCCTAATAGCAGTGTTTACAAGTATTTTATTGAAAATCAAGGCATCTCGCTCATTATTACAGTGGATAATGGAGTGGCGGGCCTTGAAGCTATCGAGCTGGCCCAGTCTCTCGGCGTGGATGTCATTGTGACGGATCACCACTCCATGCCTGAGGAGCTGCCAAACGCCTATGCGATCGTCCATCCGGAACATAGCGGAGAGGATTATCCTTTCAAGCATTTAGCCGGTTGTGGGGTGGCTTTTAAGCTGGCAACAGCCTTGCTGGAAGAAGTCCAAGTCGAACTTTTGGACTTAGTTGCTATCGGTACCATTGCCGATATGGTCAGTCTGACGGGAGAAAATCGGATTCTAGTCAAATACGGCCTTTCTGTTCTTAAAAACACTCAGCGTGTAGGACTTCAGGAACTCTTCAAAATTGCTGGCATTCAGCCAGACGAACTGGACGAAGAAACGGTTGGCTTCCAAATTGCTCCTCGACTCAATGCTCTGGGACGATTGGATGATCCCAATCCAGCGGTTGAGCTTTTGACTGGCTTTGATGACGAAGAAGCTCGTGACATTGCGCTTATGATCAACCAGAAAAATGACGAGCGCAAGGAAATCGTCCAGCAGATTTATGAAGAAGCACAAACCATGTTGGACCCTAAGAGACCAGTGCAGGTGCTGGCCAAGGAAGGCTGGAATCCCGGTGTGCTAGGGATTGTCGCTGGGCGCTTGCTGGAAGAGTTGCACCAGCCAGTTATAGTGCTCAATATTGAGGATGGTATCGCTAAGGGTAGCGCCCGCAGTATTGAAGCGGTCAATATTTTTGAGGCTTTGGACAGCCATCGTGATCTCTTTGTAGCCTTTGGTGGCCACGCTGGAGCAGCTGGAATGACTCTTGAAGCAGACAAGCTGGCGGAGCTTGCTGATATCTTGACAGAGTATATCTTAGACAATGATTTGGATTTGACTGGCAAAACAGCCCTGTATTTAGATGAGGAGCTGCACCTGCCACAACTGACCCTGGATACGCTCAAAAGCTTTGAAAAACTTGCGCCTTTTGGTATGGACAATAAGAAGCCGCTTTTTTACCTCAAGGACTTTAAAGTGGACAATGCTCGGACTATGGGGGCTGGCAATAGCCATCTCAAGTTAAAAATTTCTCAGGAAGATGCATCTTTTGAAGTAGTAGCTTTTGGGCAAGGAAACCTGGCGACAGAGTTTGCCCAGACCAAGAATATGGAGCTGGCTGTCAGCCTCTCTGTCAATAAATGGAATGGACAGACCAGTCTCCAGCTCATGCTGGTAGATGCCCGTGTGGACGGTGTTCAGCTTTTCAATATCCGCAGCAAAAATGCGACGCTGCCTGACAAGGTTCCTGTCTTACGTTTCACAGAGGAATTGCCAGATTTGACAAATAGCAGAGCAGTTGTGGTTTATGACCTTCCCGATGATTTGCAGGACTTGAAGAAGATTCTTCAATCTCAGGATTTCGAAGCGATTTACTTTAAGAATGAGATTGCCAAGCCATACTATCTGACAGGTTATGGTACCCGTGAGCAGTTTGCCAAACTATATAAGACAATCTATCAGTTCCCCGAGTTTGACGTTCGCTATAAGCTCAAGGACCTAGCAGTTTATCTGAAAATTGATCCTATTCTCTTGGTCAAAATGATTCAGATTTTTGAAGAGCTGGGCTTTGTCAGCATCACAGAAGGCGTCATGACGGTCAATAAGGAAGCTGAAAAGAAAGAAATTGACAGTAGTCATATTTACCAAGACCTCAAGCGCATGGTCAAAGAACAAGAACTCATGGCTCTGGGCACCGTGCAGGAGATTTATGATTATTTGATGGAGAGATGAGATGGTACCAGACTAAGCCTAAGTCTTGCAAAGGAGAACATTTTAGATGAATGAAATTATCCTGAGCGTCAAAACTGAATTTTTTCTCTCTGTTCGATAGATTTGAAATCATCTCATCTTCTATGAAACAATCTAATCCTTTCCACTTGATGGAAAGGATTTTAACTTTCGTGAGATTTACCTT
This sequence comes from uncultured Streptococcus sp., assembly GCF_963528215.1. Classification (GTDB taxonomy): domain Bacteria; phylum Bacillota; class Bacilli; order Lactobacillales; family Streptococcaceae; genus Streptococcus. The sequence goes on along the minus strand of NZ_CAURVL010000024.1, from coordinate 10,795 downwards.
AAATGAATGTGAAATTGGCTTTTCTATGTAAATAATAGATAGGCTTAAAAAGTAAGTTTTTCTCTTACCATTTGGATGAAAAAGTGATATAATAGAGAGTAAAAAAATTTTTTGAAAGAAAGTATATCATGAATTTAAAAGACTACATTGCAACAATCGAAAATTATCCAAAGGAAGGCGTGACATTCCGCGATATCAGCCCATTGATGGCAGACGGAAATGCTTATAGCTACGCTGTTCGTGAGATTGTTCAATATGCGACAGACAAGAAGATTGACATGATTGTTGGGCCAGAAGCTCGTGGCTTTATCGTGGGCTGTCCAGTTGCCTTTGAGTTAGGAATCGGCTTTGCTCCAGTCCGCAAGCCTGGCAAGCTTCCTCGTGAAGTTATCTCAGCTGACTATGAAAAAGAGTATGGTATGGATACCCTGACCATGCATGCGGATGCTATCAAGCCGGGTCAGCGCGTTCTGATTGTCGATGATCTCCTTGCGACTGGTGGAACAGTGAAGGCAACAATTGAGATGATTGAGCGCCTTGGCGGTGTAGTAGCTGGATGCGCCTTCCTTATTGAGCTGGATGAGCTCAAGGGTCGCGAAGTTATCGGTGATTACGACTACAAGGTTCTGATGCACTATTAATACATAGTTTCTAGCTATATCTAGTTAGAGAAAAAGTATAATTGAAAACTATATCTCCTTTCAGTATAATGAAAGTACATTGGATAAACAAAGAATAGGCTGGAAAAGTATTTCCAAGCCTTTCTAACGATTGAAGGAGATATTTTCATGCCAATTAAGATTGATAAGAAACTGCCAGCTGTTGACATTTTAAGTTCTGAGAATATCTTTGTCATGGATGACGACAGGGCGGACCATCAGGATATCCGCCCTCTGAATATTCTGGTACTCAATCTCATGCCCCAGAAAATGGTGACGGAGACTCAGATACTGCGCCATTTGGCTAATACCCCGCTGCAGTTGACTATTGACTTCCTCTACATGAGCTCTCATCAGTCTAAAACGACACGTGCAGAGCATATGGAGACTTTCTATAAGACTTTTGATGAGGTTAAAAATCGCTATTTTGATGGCTTGATTATCACTGGTGCACCGGTAGAGCATCTGCCTTTTGAAGCGGTGGACTATTGGGAAGAGTTCCAGCAAGTGATTGAATGGTCCAAGAGCCATGTCTTTTCGACTCTGCATATCTGTTGGGGAGCTCAGGCTGGACTTTACGCTCGCTACGGCGTTGACAAACACCAGATGACACGCAAATTATCGGGTGTTTATAGCCAGTCAGCTGACAGCAGCAATCTGCTTTTTCGTGGTTTTGACGATGAGTTTTATGCGCCGCATTCCCGTCATACCGAAGTTCTGAAGGAAGATATTGTCAATCTGACCAATCTGGAAATTCTTTCGTATGGAGAGGATACGGGTCTCTCTGTGCTGGCTAGCCGTGACTTGCGAGAGGTGTATAGTTTCGGTCACATGGAGTACGACCGTGATACTTTATCCAAGGAGTATTTCCGCGATTTGAAGGCAGGGAAGAATCCACATATTCCAGAGAATTATTTCAAAAACGATGATGTCCATGCGATACCGGCCTTGTGTTGGAGTTCGGCCGCGGCACTCTTTTTCAGCAATTGGGTCAATTATGCTGTCTATCAGGAGACACCTTTCGACTGGGAGAGCCCTGAAAATGATGTATCGTTTTTTGCTTATCTATAAGAGGTGACATGACTTATTTATCAGCTTTTAAATCGGGTAATCTAGTAATCCCGAGTGCTCTTCTTTTACATTTTAAGGATATCTTTGATTCCAGCGATGATTTTTTGGTCTGGCAGTTTTTCTATCTTCAAAATACGACTTCTCTGGAAGAGTTAGCGCCTAGTCAGATTGCTGAGCATATTGGCAAGACCCTGTCAGAAGTCAATCGCTCTATGTCCCATTTGACGGAGAAAGGTCTCTTGCAGTATAAGACCATTGAGCTGAATGGAGAGACAGAGGTTATCTTTGATGCTTCGCCGGCTTTGGAAAAGCTGGATGAACTGCTGGCAGCAAAAAGCGGTCATCAGACTGTGGCAAAGACACCTCAGAATGTTTTGAAAGACTTGGTGGAGACCTTCCAGCAGGAGTTGGGCCGTCTCCTGACACCCTTTGAAATTGAGGACTTGACCAAGACTGTTCAAGACGACAAAACCAATCCTGACTTGGTCAAGGCTGCCCTTCGTGAGGCTGTGTTTAATGGCAAGGCCAACTGGAAGTATATTCAGGCTATCTTGCGCAATTGGCGTAAAGAAGGTATCACCACACTTGCTCAGGTAGAAGCCAAGCGGGAAGAACGTGAAGCAGCTAATCCTCAAAATGTGACAGTTTCAGATGATTTCCTCAATGCCATGAATTTGTGGAAGGACTGACTTTATTAGATTTGCAGTGGCCTGTTAGATACGACAGGCCCTTGATTTTATAAAAAAGGAGAAAAGTATGACCTATCAATTGCCAAAAGTCTGGTCTGCTGCGGACAGCGACCAAGGGAAATTTTCAGGTATCAATCAGCCTACTGCAGGCGCGCGCTTTGAACAGAAGCTTCCTGTCGGTAAAGAGCCTTTTCAGCTTTATTCACTTGGGACTCCAAATGGAGTTAAGGTGTCGATTATGCTGGAAGAGCTGCTGGCGGCAGGTGTGACAGAAGCAGCCTATGACCTATACAAAATCAGCATCATGGATGGTGATCAGTTTGGCTCTGATTTTGTGAAAATCAATCCCAACTCCAAGATTCCGGCCTTGTTGGATCAGTCAGCCCATAAGCCGATTTCTGTCTTTGAATCAGCAAATATCCTGCTCTATCTGGCAGAGAAGTTTGGAAAGCTCATTCCGTCAGATTTGGCTGGGCGGACTGAGGTGCTCAACTGGCTCTTCTGGCAGACAGGAGCAGCTCCTTTCTTGGGTGGCGGATTCGGTCATTTCTTTAACTATGCTCCCGAAAAGCTAGACTACCCCATCAACCGCTTTACGATGGAAGCCAAGCGACAGCTGGATTTGTTGGACAAAGAATTGGCCAAGAAATCTTATATTGCAGGAGATGAATACAGTATTGCTGATATTGCTATCTGGTCTTGGTATGGTCAGTTGGTCCAGGATAAGCTCTATCCAGGCGCAGCTGAGTTCTTGGATGCCACCTCCTACAAACATCTATCTGCTTGGGCGGAGAAGATTGCAGCTCGTCCGGCAGTCCAGCGTGGTTTAGCTGCCGAGTATCAGGAAATCAAATAAAAAAGTGATGGGTTGAACACCCCATCATCAAGTGGCGAGACAAAATCAGTTTATCAACAGGGTGATTTTTCCTCCGCTGCTTTTTTTAAACCCTTAAAAATGATATACTGAATAGGAGAATGTATAGAAAAGAGTAAGCAATGCAAAAAAAGACTATTTCCCAACGCTTGGAGCGAGTAGCTGCTTTTGTGCCAGATGGGGCAAAGTTGCTAGATGTTGGGAGCGATCACGCCTATCTGCCTATTTACCTGATTCAGGAGGGACGGATTGAGAAGGCTCTGGCCGGTGAAGTGGTAGAGGGGCCTTTTCAGTCTGCCCAGAAAAATGTTGCAGAACATGGACTGACAGAGCAGATTGAAGTTCGCTTGGCCAACGGTCTGGCGGCTTTTGAAGCAGAAGATCAGATTGTTACCATCGTTATCGCTGGCATGGGTGGTCGCTTGATTTCAGAGATTTTGGAAAATGGCAGAGCTAAGCTTGCGTCTATTTCCCGCTTGATTTTGCAGCCCAATAATCGAGAGGATGAGCTCCGCAGCTGGTTGATATCTAATGGTTTTCGCTTGCTGGCTGAGGATATCTTAGAAGAGGCTGGAAAGTTTTATGAAATCCTGGTAGCAGAAGCTGGCCAGCAAACTTTGACAGAGCAAGAAAAGCGTTTTGGTCCTTTCCTGATGAAGCAACAGTCACCTGCTTTTCAGTTAAGATGGCAGAAAGAACTGAAAAAACTCGAAGGAGCTCTAGCCCATATCCCAGAAAAGAATGAGCTGGAACGCTCTGCTATGTCCCAAAAAATCGAAAGTATCAAGGAGGTACTCCATGCTAGCAAGTGAAATCATCGCCCGTTATGAAGCCTATTGCCCACAAGAACTATCCATGGAGGGCGACATTTCAGGACTGCAAATCGGGACTTTGGACAAAGAAGTGTACAAGGTTTTGCTAGCTTTGGATATTCGGGAGCAGACTGTGGCGGAGGCTATTGAGGCAGGTGCTGGACTGATTATCGTTAAACATGCGCCTATTTTTCGCCCGCTCAAGGACCTAGTGGCAGATAAGGCACAAAATCAAATCATTTTAGATCTCATCAAGCATGATGTTGCTGTCTATGTTAGCCATACCAATATCGATGTTGTGGAGGACGGTCTTAATGACTGGTTCTGCCAGCTTCTTGAGATTGAGGAGACAAGTTATCTTAGTCAGACGGGGCCAGATTACGGTATTGGCCGCGTAGGGAAGATTGCTCCTCAGACCTTTGGGGAATTTGCGGCTAAGGTCAAGGCAAGTTTTGGACTAGATAGCTTGCGTATGGTCGCTTATGAAGAAGAGGATCTCGAACGCGTGATTGAGCGTGTAGCTATCTGCGGTGGCAGCGGTCAGTCCTTTTATCAAGAGGCCATTGCCAAGGGAGCGCAGGTCTACATTACAGGTGATATTTACTATCACACAGCTCAGGAAATGCTGACAGAAGGACTTTTAGCGATGGATCCTGGACACCATATTGAGGTTCTTTTTACGGAAAAATTAAAAGAAAAGCTTGATACGTGGAAGGCAGAAGAGGGATGGGAGATTGAGATTCTGGCTAGTCAGGCTTCGACCAATCCTTTCCGACATATTTGAGAGGGAGCGACATGAAAAAAGTAGCAGTAATTGGTGCTGGAATTGTCGGATCAACAGCCGCTTACTATCTGTCCAAATCCCCAGATGTGGAAGTGACTGTCTTTGATGATGGCAAGGGGCAGGCGACCAAGGCAGCAGCTGGCATTATAAGTCCTTGGTTTTCCAAACGTCGCAACAAGGCTTGGTACAGGATGGCGCGTCTGGGCGCTGATTTTTATCAAGACTTGATTGCGGAACTGAAATCGGCTGGAATCAAGACAGACTTTTACCAACAGACAGGTGTTTATCTGCTGAAAAAGGATGAGAGCAAGCTGCAGGAGCTTTATGATTTGGCTGCTAATCGTCGAGAAGAGTCGCCTCTAATTGGGGAGGTGAGTCTTCTCAGTCGTCAGGAAGCCTGGGAGAAATTTCCAGACTTACAAGGATTTGAGCGGCTTCTCTATGCTTCCGGCGGGGCCCGGGTGGAGGGAGCACTCTTGACGAAGACGCTTCTGAAAGCCAGCAAGGCAGAGTTGGTTGAGAAAAAGGTAAGTCTGATAGTGGAAGGGGAGGAACTTCTGGTTGATGGTTGTAACTTTGACTGTGTTGTCTTGGCTGTGGGAGCTTGGCTAGGAGAAATCTTGCAGCCACTGGGCTATAAGACAGATGTTCGGCCGCAAAAGGGACAGCTACGTGATTTCAAGCTGGCTGAAAAGACGGATGACTACCCAGTTGTTATGCCTGAGGGCGAGCTGGATATCATTCCCTTTCTGGCAGGCAAGGTCAGCGTCGGTGCCAGTCATGAAAATGATCAGGGCTTTGATTTGACGGTAGATAAGAAAGTGCTGAATCAGTTGCAGCAAGAAGCGGAAACTTACTTGCAGAGGTTAGCTACTGCAGAGATTTTAGGTGAGCGCGTGGGAACACGGGCTTATACCAGCGACTTTGCACCTTTCTTTGGAGCTGTTCCAGACTTACCGCATGTCTACGCTGCCAGCGGATTAGGCTCTTCTGGTCTGACAACTGGCCCGCTTATCGGACGCCAATTGGCCCAGATGGCTCTAGGAGAAGCGGGGCTGCTGAATCCAGCTGACTATCCTATTGAGCGGTATGTGAAGAAGAAGGCGCTTAAGGAAGATAAATGTTTTTAATATTTTTCATTTTACTAGTATTATCAATATCACTTATTCTATTTACTAGACGCAAAAGTCGTTCTCAACATCCTCTTGTTTTTCAGAATAATGATGAAAATCAGGCACTAGTAAAGAATACCAAACATAAAATAGGTTTCGGTGTCTTAGGTTGTTTTCTATCTAGTGTGGTAATCATTGTTTTATTAGCTCTTGTCTCTATGTTTCTGAGTTTCACAGACATGTGGGGAGTTTTTTCGCAAGTTCCGAAAGATAAAATGGAACTGGCTGTCCAAGGCTCTTATGAGCAGAGTGGCTTTGAAGGAAAGGTCAGAGTTGTAGATGCTAAGAAGAACTACACCACTTTTGATGGTTATTTAATCAGTGTCGAGTATTCTGAGGAAATTAATGGTAAAACGGTTAAGATTGGTGACCAAATTGAATATTACACCTCTCAGGATAAGAAACAGGGAAAAACGGATATTGACCTAAAGCTTGAAAATGGAGACGCAATTTATCAAGCTTTCCCTAGTATCGCTTATAGAGGACTTGAGCTGAGTCCGGGTTTTAGTGAAACTTTACAGACTGTAAAAGATAGCTTCACAAAGGCTGATAAGAAGAAGTTGCATCTAGAATCCCTTGATTTTATGATAGATAAAGATGCGCCAAATATTGATGAATACGAGGCTCTTATAAAAAAGAATCTGGAACAAGGCCGGCCTTTGCAGGGCTTGTATCCAATCCCTATTTCTGATATGTTGGAAAAAGAGGCTCTTGCCATCGAAATGAAGGTAACTTTGAACGTGGAGCAGGAAGATGGAACTATCATTAGTATTGGTCAAGACCAGAAGAATGATGATAAAATCAAACAGATTTTACAAGAACAGCTAGATTTAACTAAGCTACCAAATGCTCGCTATCTTATGGCTATTAGTGTCGGAAAAAATAGTAAACATTCTGGATTTGGTGAATATGAAGTCATTGTTCAAAATCATCAGATAGTTAGATTTTCTATCCAAAATACATAATATTAAGTTAGAGTAAGTTTTTTAGGTATTGCTTTAAATTACAGCTTGTGGTTGTGCAAGTGTCACGATTGAGGTTTTCTTAAAGTTACTAGTTCTATGTGGAGAAGGTTTGATATGACAGAAACTATTTTGAATTGGGTCAATGTTTGTGTTAAAAAAGATGATGAAATTTTACTGCTTAATCGCCAACATGATAACTTTAAGGGATGGATACAACCAGGTGGGAAGGTAGAGTTTCCAGAATCTTTTTTTGAAGCTGCAAGGCGCGAATTAAAAGAAGAAACGGGGCTGACTGCTCTAAACTTGGAATTGAAGGGGATTTCAGGCTTCACTAATCCAAGTAAAGAAGAACGGTATGTATATTACGATTTTCTTTGTACTGCCTTTGAAGGACAAGTTAGGGGAAACGATCATGAAGGGGAGCCCAAATGGTGGAAGATTTCCGAACTTGGACAAATAGATATGCAGGACGACATACGTGAACGTTTGCCTCTCTACTGGCGGAAAGGCTCTTTCGAGCGGATTCATTACTGGAATGAGGAAAAGCACTGTATCGGGGAAACCAAGACGATTTTGTATGATTGATTTCAGAGGATAAGGAGAAGTTATGGACTGGTTACGATCGCAGCCTGTGGTTATGCAGGCTTTATTAGCGGGGCTTTTTACATGGGGATGTACCATTGTGGGCTCGGCTGTTGTATTTTTCTTTAAACAAGTCAGTCGCAAGTTGCTGGATATTATGATGGGCTTTGCGGCAGGCGTCATGATTGCGGCTTCCTTTTGGTCGCTTCTGGCACCGTCGATTGAGTATGCGCAAAGTTCTTATAGCAAGCTATCCTGGCTGCCTTCAGCGATTGGTTTTTTAGTGGGAGGTTTTTTCCTGCGGCTGATTGATGCAGTAGTGCCTCACTTGCACTTGAGCAAGGACATTTCGGAGGCAGAGAGTGTTCCTGAGCATAGCCGCAAGAAGCTGTCCAAGACAGCCCTGCTCTTTTTAGCCATTACCATTCACAATTTTCCAGAAGGTTTGGCAGTCGGAGTAGCCTTTGGTGCTTTGGCCGCCAATCCTAGTCCGGAAGCCTTTGTCGGTGCGATTGGCCTAGCTTTGGGAATTGGCCTGCAAAACGTCCCAGAAGGAGCGGCTCTGTCCATTCCGATTCGGACGGACGGCAAGTCTAGGCTTAAGGCCTTTTACTGGGGTTCCATGTCCGCTATTGTAGAGCCAATCCGGGCTGTTCTGGGGGCAGTTGCTGTTATGGCCATGACGGCTATTCTACCCTATGCTCTTTCCTTTGCGGCGGGTGCTATGATTTTCGTGGTGGTAGAGGAGCTGATACCGGATTCGCAGACCAATGGCAATACAGATGTGGCGACTTTAGGTCTCATGGTGGGCTTTGTTCTCATGATGGTCTTGGATGTGGCTTTGGGATGATGCCAACTTGGAATTAAAGAGCGGAATAAAGCGGAATATCCACTCTTTTTCTTTTATTATTTAAGGGTAGTGAAAAGGATGACATCCGCTTTCAAAAATGGTAGAATAAGGAGAATACATTAAGAGAGGAAACTCATATGAAAGGTATTATTCTTGCAGGTGGTTCTGGTACACGTTTGTACCCATTGACCCGCGCTGCGTCAAAACAGCTCATGCCGGTTTATGACAAACCCATGATTTATTATCCACTGTCAACTCTTATGCTGGCTGGTATCAAGGACATCTTGATTATCTCCACTCCGACGGATCTGCCTCGTTTTGAGGATCTGCTGGGAGATGGCTCTGAGTTTGGTATCAAGCTTTCTTATGCAGAGCAGCCAAGTCCAGACGGGCTGGCACAAGCCTTTATCATTGGGGCTGATTTCATTGGAGATGACCGCGTGGCGCTGATTCTTGGGGATAATATTTACCATGGACCAGGTCTGAGTAAAATGCTCCAAAATGCTGCTGCTAAAGAAAAAGGAGCAACAGTTTTTGGCTACCATGTTAAGGATCCAGAACGCTTTGGTGTAGTAGAATTTGATGAGAATATGAATGCTATTTCTATCGAAGAAAAACCAGAACAGCCGCGCTCTAACTATGCAGTGACAGGACTGTATTTCTATGATAACGATGTCGTCGAAATTGCCAAGAACATCAAACCAAGTCCTCGCGGTGAATTGGAAATCACTGATGTTAACAAGGCTTACTTGGATCGTGGTGATTTGTCTGTTGAGCTTATGGGACGTGGTTTTGCCTGGTTGGATACAGGTACTCATGAAAGTCTTTTAGAGGCAGCTCAATATATCGAAACAGTTCAGCGGATGCAGAACGTTCAGGTGGCGAATCTGGAAGAAATTGCCTATCGTATGGGTTATATCACTAAAGAGCAAGTGCACGAATTGGCGCAGCCATTGAAAAAGAATGAATATGGCCACTATCTCTTGCGCTTGATTGGAGAAGAATAAGAAGATGACGGAACAATTTTTTGATAAGGAATTAGCAGCGCGTGAGGTTCCTGGAATTCCTGGAATGCTGGAGTTTGATATCCCTGTTCGTGGGGACAATCGAGGCTGGTTTAAGGAGAATTTCCAAAAGGAAAAAATGCTGCCGCTAGGCTTTCCTGAAAGCTTCTTTGCAGAAGGAAAACTGCAAAATAATGTCAGCTTTTCTCGTAAAAATGTCCTGCGTGGTCTTCATGCAGAGCCCTGGGACAAGTACATCTCAGTTGCTGATGACGGCAAGGTGCTGGGTTCTTGGGTAGACCTGCGTGAGGGCGAGACCTTTGGCAATACCTACCAGACAGTAATCGATGCCAGCAAAGGGATTTTTGTGCCGCGTGGCGTCGCTAACGGTTTCCAAGTCCTTTCTGACACGGTTTCCTATAGCTATCTGGTGAATGACTATTGGGCTTTGGAACTCAAACCTAAGTATGCCTTTGTCAACTATGCAGACCCAGCTTTAGGCATCCAGTGGGAAAACCTAGAAGAAGCAGAAGTCTCAGAAGCAGACAAGAACCATCCGTTGCTCAAAGATGTTAAACCTTTGAGTAAAGAGGATTTGTAATATGCTAGGTGGTGAATTTTTAAATAAGAGAGAAAACAAGAAATGGATGTTGAATTTACTTTTATCAGTAACATTGCTCTCTTTAAACCAAGTATTCTCATCATTGAGTAAGAATACCTATGAAGTTTCAGTATTGGAAATTTTTAAAATTTCTAGTACATCTGCTATTATAATGTTTATGGGACTCTTTACCAGTGAAGAGAACTTTGACATATGGATTGGTGGAATTAAGAGTTGGTCTAGATTAAGGAAAATAATTTGGCTTGTTGCACTAATAACTTTATCTTTATTAAACTACTTTATTTTTGATAAATTCTTAGTACCAAGTCTTAATACCGTTGATTTATTTATCTATGAATCAGGTTTGTTACGTAATGCATATATTCTACTAGTAAATATCCCTCAATATTTAATGTTATTATGGAATGGCTTGATTTTGTGGATTGAAATAGCTTCATCTTCATTATTTATATCCTTACCTATTAACTTTATTATTGCTTTTTCCTATGACTGGATTGAGAAAAACTTCCTTAATATTGATAATGACTGACTGATATTTAAGTATTACTAAGTACTTGTTCTATAAAAAACGAAGGAATAGAAAGAATTTTATGACTGAATACAAAAAAATTATCGTGACAGGTGGAGCTGGTTTTATCGGTTCTAACTTTGTCCATTATGTTTACAATAACTTTCCAGATGTCCATGTGACAGTGCTGGACAAGCTGACTT
>NZ_CAURVL010000023.1:0-26246 GCF_963528215.1 uncultured Streptococcus sp. | reverse complement strand
AGATTGTCGGAAAGTTGGTGCTGGAATGCAGCAAGGCAGGCTATTATCTACAGGACATCCCGCTGAACCGCTATCAGGAAGTGTCGTCGCTGATTGAGGAAGATATTTATCAAGCTCTTGAGTCGCAGACTGCTGTACAAAAGCGGAATTCCCTTGGCGGAACGGGATTTGCACAGATCCGTCAGGAGTTGGAAAGAGCGAAGAAACAGCTGGAAAAGGAATAAGATATAGGGAACATCGCAAGGAAATTGCGGTGTTTTTTAAGTGAATCGACCTTTTAAATATTTGTAAAAACAGCGTCATAGCAGGACTTATTGGCATTTTCGAAAAATATGGTATAATAGATATAATTTTGGTGGATGGAGTTGAGTTTTGAGAAAAAACTATCGCGTCAAGAGCGAAAAAGATTTTAATGCGATTTTTAAAAGAGGACAGAGTTTTGCTAATCGAAAATTTGTCGTTTATATGTTAGAAAAAGATCAGAAGCATTTTCGAGTTGGAATTTCCGTCAGTAAAAAGCTAGGGAATGCAGTAGTTCGTAATCGTATTAAAAGAAAAATCCGCCATGTCTTGATGCAGCATCAGAAACAGTTAGTCCAGGCAGACTTCGTCGTTATTGCTCGCAAAGGAGTGGAAGAGCTGGACTACCACCAAGTTGAACAAAATTTATTGCATGTATTGAAAATTGCTAAACTTTATCAGGAAGGATTCATTTGTGAAACAGAAAAGTAAATTAGGGATTTTGCTGGTTGCCTCGCTACTCTTTCTCACAGCCTGCGGAACCAGTCAAGTAACGGCCGATTCAAATGGCTTCTGGGAGAAGTTGGTCTATTTCTTTGCGGACACTATTCGTTTTCTATCCTTTGGTGGAAGCAAGGGAATTGGGATTATTCTCTTTACCTTGATTATCCGGACAGTTCTCCTGCCTGTCTTCCAATTCCAGACCACTTCTTCGCGCAAGCTGCAGGAAGTACAGCCCCATATCAAGCAGCTGCAGGAAAAGTATCCTGGCAAGGACATGGAGAGCAGAACAGCCTTGGCTGAGGAAACTCAAAAGCTCTACAAAGAAAAGGGTGTTAATCCTTATGCCTCATTCATTCCGCTCTTTATCCAGATGCCAGTGCTCTTGGCTCTGTTTCAAGCCTTGACTCGGGTTGATTTTATGAAGACAGGTCACTTCCTCTGGCTCAATCTAGGAGCGACAGATCCGACCTTTATTCTTCCTCTGTTAGCGGCTCTCTTCACTTTCTTCAGTACTTGGCTTTCAAACAAGGCCTTGCCTGAGAGAAATGGCGGGATGACAGTCATGATGTACCTGATGCCAGTGATGATTTTCTTTTTTGCCCTCTATGCGGCGAGCGGGGTAGCCCTCTACTGGGCGGTCTCAAATGCTTATCAGGTGGTTCAGACCTTGCTGCTGAGCAATCCTTTTAAAATCATCGCCGAGCGGGAAGCTAAGGAACGATCAGAGCGTCAATTGGAACAGAAAAAGAAACGTGCCCTGAAAAAAGCACAGAAAAAGAAAAAGTAAGTAAGAAGGAGGACTCTTGCAATGGTTATTTTTACAGGAGCAAGTGTTGAAGAAGCCATTCAAAATGGTTTGAAAACGTTGGATATTCCACGTATGAGAGCGCATATCACTGTTATTTCACGTGAGAAAAAAGGCTTTTTAGGCTTGTTTGGCAAGAAGCCAGCTCAGGTGGATGTCGAGCCTATTGCTGAGACGACAGTTGTCAAGGCCAATCAAAAGGCTGTAAAAGGTGTTCCCGAAGAGATTAATGCTCAGAATGAGCCTGTGCAGTCTGTCAGTGAAGCAACGGTTGATTTAGGCCGTGTGGTAGCTGCCATCAAGAAGGTCGAAGGAGAAGGCGAAGTTATCTCGGATGAGGTCAAGGCTGAAATTCTCAAAAATGACAAGCAAGCCAATACGATTTTAGAAGAGACTGGCACTATTGATCTTCTCAAGACCAACCAAGCTATTGATGAGGCAGTTGCTCAAGCAGAAGCGGACGATAGCAAGGTTATCTCTTTTGAACAAGCTGCTAAAGACAAGGCTGAGCCGACAGAAACAGAAGAAAGCTCTTTTGCTGATTTAGGCATCCAAGTCGAAGCAGACTATGATATTGAAGAAGTAGTTGAAAACGTAACGAACTATGTTCAGAAAATTGTTGATGAGATGGATGTTGAAGCGGGCATTTCCAGCAGCCACAACCGCCGAACTATCAACATGCAGATTGATACCAATGAACCGGGGCGCGTGATTGGCTACCACGGAAAAGTCTTGAAAGCTCTGCAGCTATTAGCGCAAAACTATCTTTATAACCAATATTCTAAGAGCTTCTATATTTCCATTAATGTCAATGACTATGTTGAGCATCGGGCAGAAGTGCTGCAAAGCTATGCGCAGAAACTGGCTCAGCGGGCTTTGGAAGACCGACGTGGTCAGCACACAGACCCTATGTCTAACAGCGAGCGCAAAATTATCCACCGCATCATCTCTCGCATTGATGGCGTGACTAGCTATTCCGAAGGCGACGAGCCAAACCGCTATGTCGTTGTGGATATTGACAGCGAATAAAAAGAAAGCCAGCAGAGATGCTGGTTTTTGCATATAGAAAGGATTTTTATGTCACTTTTTCCAGCTATTGAAAGTTATCTGCCTCATCAAGGGGCTAAGTATATATCTCCAGACAAGGCAGGGCAACTGCGTGAGTCTATGTTGGAGTTGAGAGCTAAGGGTCAGGAGGCACGCAAGGAGTTTGCAGACTTGGTCAAGGATTTTCAGAGCCTCTATCCTAAGCTGACCTTGGAGCGAGCCAGCCAGTGGATGAACCAAGCCCAAATCCTGCGACCCCATTTTTGGAATTATCTAAAAGGCTATGGGGAAATCACAGAACCTATGTTCGCCCTGCGCTTGTATGGAAGTGCAGAAGATTTTGGAGTGTCACTGGAGGTGAGCTTTATGGAGCGTAAGAAAGACGAAGATAGTCTCTCAAAGCAAAATCGAATCTTGCAAGTACCTATTGATAGACCCATTTATTATTTTGCTCAGATAGATGGTGTGAGTCACCGCTTTGAAGGCACAGAAGATAATCGCAGGTTACTTATGAAACAGGTCCAAGAAGGTCAGGTTCGCAAGGTTTTAGCCAAATACGATGTTAATCTATCTGGGGCTAATTCTAGAGAAGAAGTCTTGTCTAATTTACAAGAAGCAATGACTGCCCTGATTCCCTTTTATGAAGCGACTCGGAACATATGATTACGTTTACAAAGAGAAAGTTATTTAAGTAAGTGTTGACAAAAGCCCCGGAATCATATAGAATAGTAAAGTATGTTTAGTAACTGATCACAACTAGCCGGCTAAACGAATACAAGAATCTAAGAGGAGGTATTCATCGTGAAACGTACTTATCAACCAAGTAAAATCCGTCGTGCGCGTAAACATGGTTTCCGCCACCGTATGTCAACTAAAAACGGTCGTCGTGTATTGGCAGCTCGCCGTCGTAAAGGACGCAAAGTTTTGGCTGCTTAATCCAAACGATTTATCAAGAAACCAGCGGAGACTCGAGACCGCTGGTTTTTTTGTCTTAAAATTATGGGTGAAATTCAATAGACTGGCAGGAAAGTTCCTCTTTTTGGCCAGTGTCTTTATTTATGACTTCTACATACCAGTCTCCTTTGTAGCTAAATAGTTTGATAAATTGAACTTGAAGAGACTGCTCTTCATACTTAATTGGGAAAAATTCTTCCTGCCTGTTCAATAGAATATCGAGAATTATTCTCAGTTGAGAATTGCTGATTGTTTTTCTGACTTCTGGTTGAAGGATTTTCTCAATTTTTGTGATCTTGCTTAACTGCTGTTCTGAAATCGAGTTTTCAAATTTTTCTTTTAATTTTTGCAGGTCAATATCAAAAGGGCACATATTGTAGTTTTCCAGAGTCAGCATGGAAAAATACAAGGCAGAAATTTCATCTATGGAGAAAATAATAGGAGATAACAAGTCGTTGCTAAGAATTTTATAACTGCCATTCCGACCTAAGTCAGAATAAATTGGAATGCCTAGCGTTTCAAGGCTGGCAATATCACGAAGGGCAGTACTTTTTGAAATGTGATATCGATTCATAATATCTTTTAGGTTGAATTGTCTTTTCTTATTGAGAAAAATAAGCATATCGTTAATTCTTTGAGATTTATTCATGCTAAGCTCCATATTTTATAAAATGGTTTCAAATAATGACACCTTTTTATATTATACTAGTTTTAGAGAAAATAATAAAGGAGTCAAATATGAATCAATATTTTAAGGCCTTATTGGCAGAACAGACAGAAATGGCCCTAGCTACTTCTGTAAAAGATATCCCAAATGTAAGAATTGTCAATTTTTATTATGATGAGGAGGCAAAGAAATTGTTCTTTATCTCATTTAAAAATAGTCATAAAATCCAAGAGTTGGCAGCCAATAATCGTATAGCTCTTACAACAATCCCGAAAGGTGATGGGAGGTATATCCGGATTCAAGGGAGAGTCAAAGAAAGTCAGCTTTCTATTGAGGATATAAGAAGCGTTTTTATCCAGAAGTACCCTTATTATCAAGCTATTATTGAGCAGCATAGCAACTCCTTGCAACTTTTTGAAGTATCTTTTTCTGACGCTGTCTTGGTCTTAGATAATAATCAAGTTGAGAAAATTAAACTATAAGGAGAAAATAGATGCTTGATATAAAAAGATGCGACTGGGCTGAAAATAGTGAGCTTGAGAGAAATTATCATGACCATGAATGGGGGCGACCTGTGCATGACGAGCATAAACTCTTTAAAATGTTGATTTTGGAAGGCCAGCAGGCGGGCTTGAGCTGGCAAACTATTTTGTCAAAAATGGATGCTATGACAGAGGCTTATGACAACTTCAATCCTGAAATACTCTCCAATTATGACGAGCAGAAGAGTGAAGAATTGCTTAGTGATCAAAGAGTAATACGGAATAGGCTGAAAATAAAGGCAGTTATAAAAAATGCTAAAGCCTATTTAAAACTAAAAGAAGAATATGGTGGTTTGGATTCTTATATTTGGTCTTTTGTAGATAATGAGCCGATTGTCAATTCGTGGTCTCATATTGAAGAGGTACCCGCTCGAACAAATCTATCCGATAAAATTAGCAAGGAACTCAAAAAGAAAGGTTTTTCTTTTGTTGGCTCTACGACTATATATGCCTTTATGCAGTCAATTGGAATGGTCAATGATCATTTGCTGACCTGTGATTTTAGAATATAATTATTTTTCCTTTGAACGAGAAAGGTGAGCAGTCTATTATTGAATGCCGGTAAATGATATAAAAAGGAGAATAAAACCAGAAAGAAAATCAGTTTCTTTCTGGTTTTTTGTGTATAGTTAAGCACGGTTGCTTATTTTGCCACTGGTAAAAGCATTGGATACAGATAGCAGAGCAAGGAAAAGCTTATCAGGGCATAAAAGATGCCGATGCGAATGGCTTGGATAGGTTTGTAGAAACGAATCAGGGTCAGTAGGCACCAAACCAAGAGAACTAGGATGAACCATGCTGAAATCAAGCGCAGCGGTGTTGGTCCGTAAAGGTAGATGTAGATGCCAAATAATTTCCAGCCAGCTAGCAAGGCCAGCAGACCCGTAAAGATAAAGAGGATAGTAGCTGCGAATCGCGTCCCTTTCTGATCCCAGAGCGGTTTTTTGGCAATCAGATAGAAGACACCTAGAACTGCAAAGTTAAGGATAGACACCCGAACCAGCTGCCAGAAGCCAGCTACGGCAACAGTTGAAGCATTCTGCGGAGAAATAGCTTGAGCTACTGTTCCGGCGCTCAGAAGCTGACCGAGCTCACCTAAACCTGTCAGGAAGAAGAGCGCATAGGTCAGGCAGAGGCTACCGATGATAATGTAGGCTGCTAAAGCGGGTGCTACTCGCAAAGGGCGGATACTTGCTTGAAATTTTTTATAGCTAAGTTTAGTATCTTTTTTACCTAACAGACTGCCGGCTAGGAGGCCGTACAAGTACAGACTGACAGGGACAGCCAGGCAGGCCTTGAAGAAAATCATGCTGCTATCAAGACTTGAAAAGAGGGCGTCAAGTAGATTTTCAATAACATCAGCGGTATTGCTGAAGAAAGAGGCAAAGCTGTCTGAAACCTGACTTAGCTGGGACCAGACAAAGTAGACCAAGATTCCCGCGACAAAGAAGCTACTGACAACAATAGCGAGCTGTTGAGCTTTCTTTGAAGACATACTGTCAGAGCTGTCGGAAGAGTCCTGCTGCTTGCCTTCTATAAAGACTAGAATAGCAGCAATAAAATTTTTAAAGGGCAGGATGCAGAAGGCTTGAATGGCATCAAACCAGACCAGGATACCCAAACGCCCTTGGCTTAACCAGCCGGTGCGGGACAAAATATAGAAGGCGAATGAGATGTGGATGGCTAGAAATTGGAAAAATTCTAGCTGGCGATGAAGCCCCCAGAGACTTAAAGCTAGGGCTTGAGCTAGCGTCATAATCAGAAAGCTTCTAGCCTCTAATCTGCTGTCAAGATTCTTTATCTGCAGTGATGGATAGGCTAATTTCCTGATTAAGGCCTCGCTTAATAATATAAGACCGATTGCAAAAGGGAAAAAGGGTGCAGTTTGATAATTAAAAAATACAGCAGAGTAAAAGTAGGTTAAGAGATAGAGGATTGGATAGCTGATTTTAAAGAATCGCAGTTGCTTATCCTCTAGGCCTGTAAAGATGGTCTGTCTTTCTTCTTCTGCGGGCAGACAAGGGTGGACATTCATCTGCTCTTGTACTGGATATTCCATAATTATTTCTCCTCCTCATCGTCAGGGATATACTCCAAAATATCGCCAGGCTGGCAGTCTAGTTCACGGCAGAGAGCATTGAGTGTTGAAAAGCGGACAGCCTTGGCTCGATTATTTTTTAGGATAGATAGATTGGCTGGTGTTAGGTCAATCAACTCTGCTAAACGGCCAGCGCTGATGCGCTTTTGCGCCATGACAAGGTCTAAATTTATCTGAATCATAAGACCTCCTAAATAGTGTAGTCCACTTGATTCTGCAGCTCAATGGCCTTGCCAAAGGCATTGCGGATGACACGGATAATCAGGGTCAAGATACTACAAGAAACAGTGACTAAGAGCATGGGCAAATAGGCTGTCAGCCCCATAAAAAGAGAGATAAGAGCCACAGTACCCACTTCCCAGCCAAGGTAGCGCATGTACTGAACATTTTGTGTGATAAAGACCTGATTTTTACCGATGCGACTAAGGAGTCGATAGAGATGGACAATGCAGGCTAGAGCCAGGCAGCCGAGGACATAGCCGAGCAATAATAAGACCCAAAAGCGCGTCTCCCCTTGAAAGAAAGGAGAGGGAAATTCGATAACTAGATTGACGACCCAAGGTCCTAGGGTTATCAGGATAATGGAAGCAATAAATAAAAGGCTGATACTGATTTTTGTAAGAGTAATACTCATATCTTCAGCAGTCTTTTTCATTTTGTCTGTCATAATTTCCTCCGACTAACGTTTCATTTCTTAGTAACTATAACACGTATCTTATCGATAATCAATAAAAAAATATCGAAAAAAGATAAAATCGGTCTTAAGGACTAGATGAAAGTTTCTAAAAAAGTTCTTATTGTATAGAGATGGATTTTTGTCAGGAGATGAACAGAGCAGAAGACGATGAATATTTTGCTTGATTTTTGGTATAATGAAGGACAGGAATTGTATACTCTTTTTGGTTAGAAGCGGAGTATGTGTAAGGAGGGAAGAATCTGTGGGTGTAAAGCTTGTTCATTATCGTAGTAAGTTATATGAATTTCTCATGGTGCCTGCCATCGTTTCAAGGGATGATAAACATATGTGGAGGGATTTACGGCAGAATCAAAAGGAGCTGCTTCTTGATGTACAGCCGCATTATGATAAGCTCTATCAGGATTTACTTCCTTTGAAAAACGAGCTTGTTGCGGTTAGTTTATTTGAAGGAGCTACGGTAGGACTGGCTCCGCTCCTCTACCTCTACTTGCTAGAAAAAGGAGAAGATCCGGCCAATCCGCATGACTTGTTAGAATGTCTGAAAAAACTAGATGCAGAGCAAATCATCTATTGCTTATCACTTAAGCTTTCTAAAGGGGAAGTCATCAAGGGACATCCTGAAGCTCTGCTGGCTTTTATAGAGAATAGTGACAAGTCTCCGGAAAATAAATGGTACTGGTACCAAGCTATTCAGCATCCAGAGAAGCTTCGGGATCAATTAGTTTCCTTGCTGGAAAGAGTGTTCGAGCTCTATCAGCCTATTTATGAGCAGTTTGAGCAGGAAGTTCGAGCTTTTGAACAAGAATTTAGCCTATCTGATGTGATGAATGATGATGAGCAGAATGCCAAGCTCCTTGAAAAGGATACACAAGTCTTTGTTCTGTCACCCATGTTTATTGACTCTTTTCTCGAAAAGGTTCCTGATTTCACCTCCTATTCCTTAGTCCTTTCGACGAGAAGTTCCCAGTTATCAAAGGCGGAATCGGAGCTTAACGATGAAACATTGGCTCTGACCTTAAAAACTCTTGGAGATGAAACCCGCTATAAAGTATTGATTGAATTGATTCAGCCGCATGCCAAGAATAAAGATATAGCTAAAAAACTGGGGCTTACAAGAGCCTCTATCTCATTCCATACGCAAAAGCTGCTAAATTCTGGCTTGCTGGAGCTTGTGATGGATGATGATTCGGTTAAATACACGGTCAATAAAGAACTGATTCGAAAGATTATAGAGAAGTTCAAACAAGACCTAACATAGTTTCAGAAGACCTGGATTCATTCTAGGTCTTTCTTTTTGTAAAATGAAAATCTAATAAAAATTTGACAATTAACTAATTTATTGTTATGATTTGTTAAACAAAAATCTAACAAGAGTAAAGGAGATGTCGTATGATTGTTTTTGCAAAAAATAAAAATTTTCGCCAGTTGCTCATCAATCAATGGATTTCAGGGTTTGGGGACATTGTTTTTTATTTGGCTTTGATGAACTATGTCTCCGCTTATTCTTTTGCTCCACTTGCGGTTTTATTGATTTCTCTTTCTGAAACGCTACCTCAGTTAATTCAAGTTTTTACTGGAGTCGCGGCGGACTTTCAGAAGAATCGTATCCATAAATACCTGCTTATACAGTTTAGTAAGGTACTCTTATATAGCTTGGTAACATTTTTGCTTCTTGGACAAGATTTCTCTTTCTTGACTCTGCTTGTGATTTGCTTGATTAACTTTCTGTCGGATAGTCTGAGTTATTTTTCAGGTGCCATGCTGACGCCGGTTTATGTAAAGGTGATTGAGCAAGATATGACCTCTGCAATGGGCTTTCGGCAGGCTAGTATGAGTCTGGTTCATATTTTGGGGAATCTAGCTGGCGGTTTTCTCATTTCTTGGATGAGTATTGGAGCTTTGGCGGGACTGAATGCTCTGACATTCTTGATAGCTTACCTTGGTTTTTGGCATATTAGTAAAAGCTTACAGAACTTAGAACCGGAGCTCAGCAGTGCCAAAAAGCTAAATAAAGAGAATTATTGGCAGCATTTATTGGATTCTCTTAAGGTCTTACTGGGATTGAAAAACGTTGTGAGGTTGTTATTGGTTTCAATCTTTGGGCAAGTCACTCTGAATATTCTGACGCCAGTAGCGACTCTTTTATTGCTGAAAAGGCCTTTTTGGAATCTGCAGATCGGTCAGTCCATTGCCGTGTTAATTGTTCTAAGTTCCGCTGGTCTGATCTTAGGGAATATTTTGAGTGGCAGTTTGCTGAAAAACTTTTCGACTAAGCTTGCTATGTATAGTAGCCAAGTATGTGAAGGTTTTATTCTTTGCGGTTTTTTCTGGCAAAACTTTTTACTTGTCCTGATAGCGAGCTTTGCTTGCTCAGTTACAGTTGGTCTGCTGAGTCCAAGATTGCAGAAATCTGTATTCAGTATGATTCCAGAAGAAGCGATGGGAGCCATCCAGTCGGCTATTAATCTATTTAGTATGGCTGTTCCGAGTGTTTTATCCATGCTGGTAATAGCTCTTGCCAGCAGCATGGGAATTATTTATATTCTCCTCCCGCTTGTGTTAATGCTGGCACTGTCTTTCTACTTGATTATTCCAATGGATAACTTGAAGGCAGATTCGGATAGCTGTTGAATGGCAGCTATCTTATTTTTTCTGCTTTGAAGAGACTTCTGATTTTTCAGGTCATTTTTGGTATAATGAAAAACAGGAAATACAAGGAAGTAAAACATGAAGATTTTTGATACACACACGCATTTAAATGTGGAAGAATTTGCTGGTCGAGAGGCAGAGGAGCTGCAGCTGGCTGCAGAAATGGGCGTCAGCAAAATAAATATTGTCGGTTTTGACCGACCGACTATTGAGCGCGCCTTGGAGCTGGCCGACAGCTATGATCAGCTTTATGCTACGATTGGCTGGCATCCGACTGAGGCTGGGACGTATGATGAGGCGGTGGAAGCTTATCTACTGGACAAGCTTCGTCACCCCAAGGTGGTGGCTCTGGGCGAGATTGGGCTGGACTATCACTGGATGACAGCTCCAAAGGATGTTCAGGAGCGGGTATTTCGCCGCCAAATCCAGCTTTCCAAAGAGCTGAACCTGCCCTTTGTCGTTCACACACGTGATGCTTTGGAGGATACCTATGAGATTATCAAGAGTGAAGGCGTGGGCCCTCGAGGTGGTATTATGCACTCTTATTCGGGTTCTTTGGAAATGGCAGAGCGCTTTATCGAGCTAGGGATGATGATTTCCTTTTCTGGAGTCGTCACTTTTAAAAAAGCGACAGATGTTCAGGAGGCTGCGCAGAACCTGCCTTTGGATAAAATCCTTGTCGAGACGGATGCTCCTTATCTGGCGCCCGTTCCCAAGCGTGGTCGAGAAAATAAAACGGCCTATACTCGCTATGTTGTAGAGAAAATTGCGGAGTTTCGTGGGCTGACTGTCGAAGAAGTAGCGCAAGCTACCTATGAAAATGCAAAGAAGGTGTTTGGGCTTGACTGAGAAGATAAAAATTCCTCAGGTGATTGTCGTTGAGGGCAAGGATGATACAGCCAATCTGCAGCGATTTTACGAAGTTGACACTTACGAGACGAGAGGTTCCGCTATCAATGAAGAAGACCTAGAGCGGATTGAGAAACTGCACCAGCTGCGTGGGGTTATTGTCTTTACTGATCCAGACTACAATGGCGAGCGTATCCGTCGAATGATTATGGAGGCAGTGCCAACTGCTCAGCATGCTTTTCTCCGTCGAGATGAGGCGACTCCTAAGTCTAAGAACAAAGGTCGGTCGCTCGGAGTCGAGCACGCTTCATTTGAGGACTTACAACAGGCATTGGCTGGTCTAGTCGGATATTTTGATGATGAGGATAATTTTGACATTACCAAAAGCGATCTTGTGCGCCTAGGTCTGCTTATGGGAAGCGACAGCCGTCAGCGCCGAGAGTATCTGGGAGAGCAGATCCGTATCGGCTATTCTAACGGCAAGCAACTGCTCAAACGCTTGGAATTGTTTGGGGTGACTTTGGCGGAAGTGGAAGAAGCGATGGAGAGATATGAAAAATGAACGAAAAAGAATATGATTTAGAACAAGGTTTAGAAGAATTAGGCGAACTTCTTGACTTATTAGTAGACCAAACAGATGAAGCATCTTGTAAATCTATAGCAGAGAAGGCAAAATCTATTTATGAACATTGTCCTGAATCAGAAGATATTGGATTGTTGTATTCTAGTGTTTTGTTCAAGTTATCATTCAAGCAGACTGAATTGCATGAACTGAAGTGTAGTGTTGAGAAATTGCAGGCCTTGTATGAAGACTTTCCAGATTCACTTGATATAGCGTGGCAGTATGCTAGTGTTTTACTCAATTTATCATTCAAGCAGACTGAGTTGAGTGAACTGGAGTGCGCTGTTAAGAAATTGCAGACCTTGCATGAAGACTTTCCAGATTTACTTGATATAGCATGGCAGTATGCTATGATTTTGGTCAATTTATCATTCAAGCAGACTGAGTTGAGTGAGCTGGAGTGCGCTGTTAAGAAATTGCAGGCCTTGCATGAAGACTTTCCAGATTCATCTGATATAGCATGGCAGTATGCTAGGGGGGTGTTCAAGTTATCAACCGAGCAGTCTGAGTTGAGTGAGCTGGAGTTCGCTGTTAAGAAATTGCAAGCCTTGCATGAAGACTTTCCAGATTCATCTGAAATAGCATTACAGTATGCTAGGGTTTTGCTCAATTTATCATTCAAACAGTCTGATTTGAACGAACTGCAGTGTAGTGTTGAGAAATTGCAGAACCTACATGAACACTTCCAAGAATCTGAAGCAATCGCTTGTATATATGGTGTGTTCTTAGCAAGATTATTTGATCATCAAACGGAGGTAGATGAACGTCTTCAAACAACAGAAACAATAAAAAAACTCTATGGACAATTCTCCAAATTTATGTTACAAACTTTTGATGATCTATTTTTTCGTGGTGATAATGTTTGTGACAGTAAGGGGTACAAGCTACTCGACTTTATCTTAAAAGAAGGTCTTTTAAAGAACACCAAATATGCTATTTTACAAACTTGGGCAGAGCGTTATAAAGAAGACTCGGATGAACTAAAAAACTTAATGTTTATTTACCAGTATGTTCAAAAAATTAAGTATCAACTAGGATTGAAAGATAAAAGAAAAAAGAAGAATTTTAAATTTGGGCACTACACCAAAGGGAGTGTGCTTCAAAGTCTATTGGATCAGAAGGAGGAATCAAACATTTCCATATCTGGAAAAACTCGTTTGAATAATGCGAATTATATGAATGATCCTGAGGAAGGTATCGTTATAGAAAGGATATTGGGCTTAGATAGACGAGATATTATGGAGCCAAGTTCATGGTTCCTAATGAGCTTTACTAGTAAAACGGATGATTTAGCTATGTGGTCCCAGTATGGTGATGATGCCCAAGGTGTTTGTATTGTACTTCGGGAAGATGACTTTTCTAGATTTACATCCTTCAATGATGTCTCTTGGCGTCAAGAAAAGATCTCTTTAGAATTTTCTGATAAGATGTCTTTAATCAAATCTGAATTAAATAGTGGTATTGAAAAATCTATGTTTCAGAGTGAGAAGGATGATTCAGCCGATACTGTTAATGACGAAGTAACTGAACTGAATTTTGAAGAGAAACATAGTGTTTCAAAAGGAAATGTTGATTATCTCTACCGAATAGCTTACGTCAGTTATACAGATAATAGTTTTGAACTAGAACAAACAGAACTCTTTGATAGCGATGAAATCGAAGAGTTAAAGACAACGTTAAATGGTTTAAAGGGAAAACTAGAGAATTTCAATAAGGAGGATGAATTTTATCAAAAAGCTATTTCTGACTGTATTGAGGAAATTCGTTACTTATTTAAGTCTGTAGATTACAAATATGAGAACGAACTGCGTATCTTACGCTATGCTAACCTAGATTCTGAGAATACAGAAATCAAGATTGATAAGTCTTCTGGAATGGGTAAACTTTATGTAGAACGGGAAAATCCAATTCAAATCGGTGAAGTCATTTTTGGTCCTAAGTTTCCGAATCCTGAATACGTAACTCCCCTGTTGAAACTCTTGGATAAGGATATTGTGTTTAAAAAATCTATGATAAAATTTAGATAAAGGGCTCTATAAGCCAAATATAAGGATTCAATAGGAGAACTGGAGCCATATCCAAGTCCTCTGAAACATGCTGGTATAGAAGAAAAGAAAGGAAGAATACAGCAGACTGTATTCGTAATAAAATGAGAATTGCAGACCATAGTGTGACCCGTGCCATTCTGGAGCGTCACGGTTTCACTTTTAAAAAATCTTTCGGTCAGAATTTCCTGACTGATACCAACATCCTCCAGAAGATTGTGGATACAGCCGAGATTGATAAAAATGTCAATGTCATTGAAATTGGGCCTGGTATTGGGGCTTTGACGGAATTTTTGGCGGAAAATGCTGCAGAGGTCATGGCCTTTGAGATTGATGATCGGCTGGTACCGATTTTGGCGGATACTCTGCGCGATTTTGACAATGTGACAGTGGTCAATCAGGATATTCTCAAGGTTGATTTGGCCCAGTACATAGCAGAGTTTAAAAATCCAGACCTGCCTATCAAGGTAGTGGCAAATCTGCCCTACTACATTACGACGCCTATTCTTATGCATTTGATTGAAAGCGGGATTCCTTTTAGTGAGTTTGTCGTTATGATGCAAAAAGAAGTAGCGGATCGGATATCAGCTCAGCCTAATACCAAGGCCTACGGTAGTTTGTCGATTGCGGTACAGTATTACATGACGGCCAAGGTTGCTTTTATTGTGCCGCGAACAGTATTTGTGCCTGCGCCAAATGTGGATTCGGCTATTCTCAAGATGGTGCGCAGAGACCAGCCAGCTGTTGAGGTACAGGACGAGAAATTCTTTTTCAAGGTTTCCAAGGCCAGCTTTGTCCACCGCAGGAAGACCCTATGGAATAACCTGACCAGTTGTTTTGGAAAGTCAGAGGAGACTAAAGGCAAACTAACAGCAGCTTTAGAACGAGCTGACTTATCTCCAAGTGTTCGGGGAGAAGCTCTGAGTTTAGAGGAATTTGCGCGCTTGGCAGACGCTTTGAAGTCTGAAGAATTATAAAAAAATAGAAGATCCGCTCTATATAGCTGGTCTTCTATTTTGCTAATGAGGTAAATATGAAAGTGAAATGTCTGTCTTTGTTTTCTGCCTTGCTCTGGTTTTCGCAGTCTTTACTCCATTTCCTTCTACTGCTAGGACGTTTGTTATTTGGCGGCGCTTATATAGTATTTCCTTTATGGCTGCGTCCTGTCAACTTCCTGCTTTTCTTGCTGTGGGGTTTCTTTAGTTTCAGTTATTTATCGTTTGGAGGCTGGCTAAGAAGTAGCTTAAAGTCTTCTGTTCTGAGAAAGATCATCTTAAGCGGAACTGTTTTTCTCTTTTTGGCCACTGTTTTCAATTTCTTTGTTACCGCTAGTCTATTAGAGAAGTATTTAACAGGGGGACTGACCTTTCTGGCTTTTCTCAGCAGTGTAATTTTACTTCATAATAACAAAAAATCCTATCAATCATGATAGGATTGCTTTTTATGCGGAGGAAGGGATTTGAACCCTCACACCCGTACGGGCACATGCGCCTGAAGCATGCGTGTCTGCCGTTCCACCACCTCCGCTTGAGATTCTATTATAACTTATTTTTGTGAAAATGCCAATAGAGAATATCAGTTTTTTTCACTGTATGAAAAAAGCAGAAAAATTTCTATTTTTTCTTTACTAAAATAGTTCTATAATATTGCCATTATAGCAAGTATTTGTTACAATTAGATTAATTACTTATTTAGGTAACGAAATAAAAAAGGAGAATGTTATGAAACTGAAAAAATGGCTGCTATTTTTGATGCTGCCCCTTCTGTTTTTGCTGGATTTGAAGCTATTTACAGCAACTGCTCAAGCCGATGCTTTGAAGAATGCAATCACAGATATTAAAATCTGGGACCATTCTAATGGCCGCGAAGCAACTAAGGTTAATGGTGCTTACAATTTGGTTCAAGGGGGAAATTATCGCTATGAGCTAGTTTTTGATTTGTCTGCTTACGATAACCAGCTCAAGGATGGGGATACCTTTACCTTTACAGTACCGAACGGTGCAACCATTGCTGATGGTACAACTTTTACTCTGACGGATAATGAAACGCAGGTCCAGCTCGGAGCTGCTAAGATGACATCGAATGGTTCAGGTAAGGGCGGTCTGATCACGGTTACTATTCAGAATTTGGCAGATTACAAGTCTAAGACAACTGCTAGTGGAGTAAGAGGGAGCTTCTTCTTTGACTTTCAGGCGACGACAGTAGGCGCTGATCAGGACTGGAATTATAATCCCGAGGAAACTCAAGGCGCGATGAGCCATAAGGTAACCATTAACGAGCGCAAACAAAGCAGTTTTTCAACAGCCGGTGAAAACTACGCTAAAATTGGCGGAGTTATTGCCAAGAAACCTTATAATTCGGCTATTCTAGGCAAGAGCGGTGACTACTCACACAACTGGACTGTACGTATCAATACTCAGCAAAAGTCCTATAATTCGCCGATTGTTATCAAGGATGTAATTCCAGATAGCAGTGCGCCAATGCAATTCGTTCCGGAGCAATTTGTCCTTCGCCAAGGGGAGTACACACAGAGTTTATCAAGTATTGCGAATTCTGTTATCTTGAAAGAAGGTCAAGATTATACGGTTGCCTATAATGACACTTATACAGAATTTACTCTAACCATCAATAACCCAGGCAACCACGCCTTTATGTTGAACTATATGACAACTTCACCAGCTGATGGTTCTTTGGTGTCGAATACGGCTGAGATGGAAGTTGATAATGAAAAACTGCCATTCAGAGATGATCGTCCTGGTGCTACGTCTTCTACAATAGAACGTAGTAGCCGGATTACAGAGGGCGGTGTCATTACAGCTGACATCAGCAACAGTCTGGTTCTCTACAAGCAAGATTCTAAGACTGGCAAAATGCTGGAAGGTGCTGTCTTTAAGGTGACAACTCCTAGCGGTGAAGAGATTACTCTGCCGCCGACAGATGCTAACGGTCGGGTTTCTACACAGCCTTTCTCAAGTGAAGAAATCAAGAAAGGTCAATTCACAGTAGAAGAAGTAACAGCTCCGGAAGGCTATGTACTGGACAGCAATCCGATGAAGGTGACTATCAAGGCTGATGGAGCGGTTAAGACAGTCAAGAATACGGTGGATCCAAATGCCAGCAAAAAGCTGACAGTCAAGAAAGTTTGGAAAGATGAAAACAATCAAGATGGCAAGCGTCCGGCTTCTATTGCTGTAGATGTCTACGCTAACGGTCAAAAGTTGGCTGATAAGACAGTGACTGTAACTGGCGGAAGTACAGATGCGGAGTGGACAGCTCAGACAACTGATTTACCAATCTTTGATACAAATGGTCAAAAAATCACCTATACAATCGGTGAAGATCAGCTTGATGGCTACGATGCTCCAGAAGTAGATCAGGGGAATCTCACTGTTACCAATACTCGTACGCCAGAGAAAATCGCTATCAAAGCCAGCAAGAAATGGGATGATGCCGAGAATCAAGACGGCAAACGTCCTGCCAATGTTGTTGTCAAACTTTATAAAGAAGTCGGCGGTCAGAAATCAGAAGTTGTGAACCGAACTCTGACTGAAGCTGACCAGTGGGCAACCGAGTTCGCCAACTTGAACAAATATGAAAAGGGACAAGAAGTTGTTTATTCTATTGAAGAAGATGCGGTCCCTCACTATCAATCTCAGGTAACTGGCAATGCTGCTGACGGCTTTGTAGTGACCAACACTTACAAGCCAGAAACAATCAAGATTTCTGGTCAGAAGAAGTGGGAAGATGCGGAAAACCAAGACGGCAAGCGTCCAAATGCTGTTAGAGTCAAGATCTTGAAAGGCCAAGATATTGTCGATGTACAGGAAGTGACGGCTGCCAACGGTTGGAAATATGAATCTAATCCTCTTCCTAAATATGCAGTTGGCCAAGAAATTGCTTATACTGTTACAGAAGAAGCTGTCTCAGGCTACACGAGCAAGGTGGACGGCTACAACATCACCAACTCTTACACTCCAGAAACGGTCAAGATTTCTGGTCAGAAAGTCTGGGATGATGCGGACAACCAAGATGGTAAGCGTCCAGCTTCTGTTAAGGTTAAAATTCTGAATGGTGATACGGTTGTTGACGAGCAAAATGTGACTTCCGCTAACGAATGGAAGTATGAGTCGAAGGCTCTGCCTAAATATGCAGCAGGTCAAGAAATTACTTATACTGTAAGTGAGGAAGCTGTTCCAGGTTATACTAGCAAAGTGGATGGTTACAACATCACTAATTCTTACACTCCAGAGACAACGACTGTGTCTGGAAGCAAGACTTGGGAAGATGGCGATAACCAAGATGGCAAACGTCCAGCTTCTATCACAGTTAATCTGCTAGCTGATGGTCAAAAAGTCAATATACAAACAGTCGGTGAGGCAGAAGGCTGGTCTTACAACTTTACTGGCTTGCCAGTCTACAAGGATGGCCAACGAATTACCTATACAGTAACGGAAGAAGCTGTACCGGGTTACTCAACCAATCTCAACGGCTACAATATCACTAACTCTTATACACCAGAAAAGACAGAAATCACTGCCAGCAAGACCTGGAATGACAGCGATAATCAAGACGGTAAGCGTCCAACTAAGATTAGCATTAAGCTGATGAAGACCGTCGGCGGTGTCAAGACAGAAGTCGCTAGCAAGGAAGTGACTGCTGCTAATCAATGGCAAACCAAATTTGAAAATCTGCCAGTCTATGAAAATGGTCAGAAGATTGATTACTCTATCGAGGAAGATGATGTAGCTGGCTACACTAAAGAAATCAAAGATTTCACAGTTACCAACTCTTACACTCCAGAGATGATTAAGATTTCCGGTCAAAAAGTCTGGGATGACGCTGATAACCAAGATGGCAAGCGTCCAGCTTCTGTTAAGGTTAAGGTGAAAAATGGCGATACTGTCGTAGATGAGTTGGAAGTAACAGCTGCTAACGATTGGAAGTTTGAGTCTAAAGCCCTTCCTAAGTATGCAGCAGGTCAAGAGATTGCCTATACTGTTACTGAAGAAGCAGTTGCGGAATATCAAACTAAGATTGATAAGTTCACCATTACCAATTCTTACACTCCTCAAAGTACGGAGTATGCTGTTACGAAGGTCTGGGATGATGCTAATAACCAAGACGGTAAGCGTCCAGCTTCTATCACAGTGCAACTGTATCGCTCAGTAAATGGTGAAGAGCCAATTGCTGTTGCAGGTAAGACATTGACCTTGACGGCTGATAATGAGACAGCTGCTAACACTTGGAAAGCAAGCTTCACCAATCTGCCTCAGTTTGACAAGGGACAGGAGATCACCTACTCTGTCAAAGAGGATGATGCAACAGTAGCCGCTTTGAAAGAAAAAGGGTACAGTCCGAAAGTAGAAGGTCAGACAATCACTAACTCTCATATTCCAGAGCAGGTTAAAGTTTCTGGTCAGAAAGTCTGGTATGATGCAGACGATCAAGACGGCAAACGCCCAACATCTATTACAGTTAAAGTAATGGATGGAAGCACTGTTGTTGATACACTTGAAGTAACAGCTGCTAATGGATGGAAGTTTGAATCTAAAGACCTGCCTAAATATAGAAATGGTCAAGAGATTGTCTACACGCTTTCTGAAGTGTCAGTTGCTCAATATGAAACTAAGATTGATAAGTTCACCATTACCAACTCCTATACTCCAGAAACCGTTAAAGTCTCTGGTCAAAAGGTTTGGGATGATGCAAATAACCAAGATGGCAAGCGCCCAGCATCTATCAAGGTCAAGATTTTGGACGGAGATAAGGTGGTAGATGAGCTGGAAGTAACAGCTGCTACTGACTGGAAGTTTGAGTCCAAGGATTTGCCTAAGAATAAGAAGGGCAAGAAAATAAACTACACAGTCCTTGAGGAAGTGACAGTTGAGGGTTATAGCAGCAGCCAGGAACAAGCAACAGATGGCAGCTACACCTTGACTAATAGCTATAAACCAACACAGATTGCTGTTAAGGGAACTGCGGTATGGTCAGATGCTGAAAATCAAGATAAGGTTCGACCTTCTAAGGTTACTGTTCGCCTCTTGGCAGATGGCAAACCAATCAAAGAACAGGTTGTGTCAGGAGAAAATGGTTGGCAGTATGACTTTAGCGGCCTTCCTAAGTACAAGGACGGCAAGGAAATTGTCTATAGTGTTGCGGCTGATCCAGTTGATGGCTACAAGCTTGAGATTAACGGTACTCAGCTGACCTTCAGTCATATCCCTGCTAAGAAAGAGGCTGTTGAAGGAGTGATAACTAATAAGCCAGGTGGTCAAGCTCCGAAAGTCGGAGGGAAAGCTCTTCCTCGTACTGGACAGGAAGAAAATCTCCTTGTTACTATTCTTGGCTTCCTAGCAGCGCTTCTCGCAGGAGGAATGCTGATGGCTAAGGCTAAACGCAGCTAATCAGTTTTGTGACTTACTGAAAATCACAGTGAGCATCTCATTCGATATAAAAAAGCGAACAGGTTCTTTTGGACTTGTTCGCTTTTATCATATCAGTTTCATCTCAAGTATTTTAAAGTAGCTGCTTTCTATGGAAAAACAAGCAAAACTTAAGAAATGCCTTCTATGCAAAACAAGCAAGCTAAATCTCGCATTTTTTGTTATAATGAGTGTATTAACTTTTAAGGAGCAATCTTGCAAGGAAAAATCATTAAGGCTCTGGCTGGTTTCTATTATGTAGAGTCGGACGGACAGGTTTATCAAACCAGAGCGCGGGGTAATTTTCGCAAAAAAGGGCAGACACCTTATGTCGGTGATGAAGTCGAATTTTCAGCAGAAAAAGACTCAGAAGGCTATATTTTAAAAATAGCAGAGCGAAAGAACAGTCTCGTGCGGCCGCCGATTGTCAACATTGACCAGGCAGTTGTAATCATGAGCGCGAAAGAGCCAGATTTCAATGCCAATCTGTTAGATCGTTTTCTGGTGCTTTTAGAGCATAAGAGGATTCATCCTATTATCTACATCAGCAAGTTAGACCTGCTTGAAGATGAGCAGAGCTTGGATGTCTATGTACAGGCCTATCAGTCCATCGGCTATGAGGTCATTAAGACGACTGAGGAGTTGCTGCCATTGCTGACAGGGAAAATCACTGTTTTCATGGGACAGACTGGGGTTGGAAAATCCACTCTGCTCAATAAAATTGCCCCAGACCTGCAGCTAGAAACAGGAGAGATTTCTGAAAGTCTTGGCCGCGGCCGTCATACGACGAGGGCTGTCAGTTTTTACAATCTAAACGGTGGGAAGATTGCCGACACACCAGGATTTTCGTCTTTGGATTACGAGGTGACTACAGCTGAAGATCTCAATCAAGCTTTTCCGGAGATTGCTGAGGTCAGCCAGTCCTGTAAATTTCGTACTTGCACTCATACCCATGAGCCAGCTTGTGCCGTTAAGCCAGCAGTCGAGTCCGGCCAGATAGCGTCATTCCGCTTTGATAATTACCTGCAGTTTCTCAGCGAGATTGAAAATCGTCGGGAAACCTATAAAAAAGTTGCCAAAAAAAATTCTAAATAAGGAGAAGAACTATGACTTCATTCAAAATTGCCCCTTCAATCTTAAGTGCGGACTATGCTAATTTTGAATCAGAACTAAAAAAGTTAGAAGCGACAGGTGCTGAGTACGCCCATATTGATATTATGGATGGTCATTTTGTACCAAATATCAGCTTTGGGGCTGGGGTTGTTGCCAGTATGCGTCCTCACAGCAAGCTAGT
Source organism: uncultured Streptococcus sp. (assembly GCF_963528215.1). Classification (GTDB taxonomy): domain Bacteria; phylum Bacillota; class Bacilli; order Lactobacillales; family Streptococcaceae; genus Streptococcus. The sequence goes on along the minus strand of NZ_CAURVL010000023.1, from coordinate 4,811 downwards.
CTTTGACTGCCATCTGATGGTCTCCAATCTTGAGCATCATATCGAGGAATTCGCTCGTGCTGGTGCAGATATCATCAGCATCCATGCCGAAGCGACGCCACATATCCACGGAGCGCTGCAGAAGATTCGGGCAGCGGGAGTCAAGCCTAGTGTTGTGATTAATCCGGGAACACCAGTCGAAGCAGTCAAAAATGTTTTGAATTTGGTCGATCAAGTCCTTGTGATGACAGTTAATCCAGGTTTTGGCGGTCAGGCCTTTCTGCCAGAAACCATGGATAAGATCCGTGAGCTGGTCGTTCTGCGTGAAGTCAATCAGCTGAATTTTGATATTGAAGTGGATGGCGGTATTGACGATAAGACCATTGGGATTGCTAAAGAAGCTGGTGCCAATGTCTTCGTAGCAGGCAGCTATGTCTTCAAAGGTGATGTCAATCATCAAGTTCAGACCTTACGGGATGCCCTGCATGACTAAGGTTGCACTGTTTGCTGGCGGGAATTTGGAGCATTTTAGCTTAGATTTTGATGTTTCAGTCGGAGTAGACCGTGGAAGCCTCTTTCTGCTTGAGCAGGGAGTTTGTCCTGACTTGGCTGTCGGGGATTTTGACTCTGTGACCGAGGAAGAATTGCTGCGCATAAAAGATAGTGCCAAGGAAGTCGTTCAGGCCCATCCTGAAAAGGATGATACGGACCTGGAGTTAGCTGTTCTAGCTTGTTTTGAGCGCTATCCAGATGCTTGTTTGACTATTTTTGGAGCCTTTGGGGGCCGTCTGGATCATGCCTTGGCCAATGTCTTCCTGCCCAGTAATGAAAAAATTGCACAATATATGGAAAAGATTTTTCTAGAAGACGAACAGAATCTGCTGACCTATGTTCCCAAGGGGCGCCATGAAATCAGGCCGGTAACTGGTATGCGTTATCTAGCCTTTCTGCCATCGGATGATGCTGCCTTAACGATTGAGGGCGCCAAATATCCGCTCAATAAAGATAACTTTTTTTTCAAAAAAGTGTATGCTTCTAACGAATTTATAGATAAGCCCATTTATTTGGACTTTGATAGCGGCTATACAGTCGTCATTTACAGCAAAGACAGGAGCTGATATGGAGTTTATAATCATCCTCATTCTTTTAGGAAATCTAGTGCTGACCTTTCTTTTATGGCAAAAGCTTAGTCAGCAGACCGAGACGCTAAAGCAAGTCTTGGAAAATCAGGCAGATCATCTATCGGATCAGTTGGACTATCGCTTGGAGCAGGAAAGCCAGAAAAAGGAAACGTCTCAGAAAGAGCTGGAATTAGCTCTGGGAGACCGTTTGAGCGAGGTCAGGACAGATTTGCACCGCAACTTGACAGAGCTGCGCTTGGAAATCAGTGACAACCTGACCAAGAATCGGGATAAAACTGACGAGCGTATGCGGCAAATCCAAGAGTCCAATGAAACCCGTCTAGAGCAGATGCGGCAGACTGTTGAAGAGAAACTGGAGAAAACACTTCAGACTCGTCTTCAGACTTCTTTTGAAACGGTCTCTAAGCAGTTGGAGTCTGTCAATCGTGGTCTGGGAGAAATGCAGAGTGTTGCCCGAGATGTCGGCACACTGAACAAGGTCCTTTCCAACACCAAGACTCGGGGGATTCTAGGGGAGTTGCAACTGGGGCAGATTATTGAGGACATCATGACGGCCAGTCAGTATGAGCGAGAGTTTGTGACAGTGGCTGGCTCCAGTGAGCGTGTCGAATATGCCATTAAACTGCCAGGACAGACGGAGCATGAATATGTCTATCTGCCCATTGATTCTAAGTTTCCTCTGGCTGATTACTACCGTTTGGAAGATGCTTATGAGTCTGGCAGCAAGGAAGAGATTGAGCTCTATCGCAAGTCTCTCTTAGCAAGTGTTAAACGCTTTGCCAAGGATATTAAGAGTAAATATCTGGCTCCACCAGCTACGACTAACTTTGGTATTATGTTTCTGCCAACGGAAGGTCTCTATTCGGAAGTTGTCCGCAATCCAGCCTTTTTTGACAGTTTGCGGAGGGAGGAGCAGATTGTGGTTGCGGGGCCATCTACCCTCTCTGCTCTGCTCAATTCACTGTCTGTTGGCTTTAAAACGCTCAATATTCAAAAAAGTGCCGACGATATCAGCAAGGTTCTGGGTTCTGTCAAATCCGAATTTAACAAGTTCGGTGGTATTCTGACCAAGGCGCAAAAGCACTTGCAGCATGCTTCGGGCAATATTGATGAACTCTTAACCCGGCGGACAGGGGCTATCGAAAGAACCTTACGCCATATTGAGCTGTCCGACCAAGACCTCGATTTGAACTTACTTGATTTTTCAGAAGAAAGGGAAAACAATGAAGATTAATCAAATGAAAAAAGATGAACTGTTTGAAGGTTTCTATCTGATCAAGTCAGCAGAAGTCCGTCAGACAAGGGCTGGGAAAAATTATCTGGCCTTTACGTTCCAAGACGATACAGGGGTAATTGAAGGCAAACTCTGGGATGCACAGCCGCATAATGTTGAAGAATTCACTGCTGGCAAGGTCGTGCACATGCAAGGCCGACGGGAAGTCTACAATAACACACCCCAGGTCAATCAACTGACCCTGCGTCTTCCTAAGGCTGGAGAGCCCAATGATCCAGCGGATTTCAAGGAAAAACCACCAGTAGACCAGAAAGAAATCCGAGATTATTTATCTCAGATGATTTTCAAGATTGAGAATTCGGTCTGGCAGCGCGTGGTCCGCTCGCTTTATAGCAAGTACGACAAGGAGTTTTATTCTTATCCAGCTGCCAAGACCAATCACCATGCTTTTGAATCTGGCCTAGCCTTTCATACTGCTACTATGGTCAAGCTGGCAGATGCTATCGGAGACATTTATCCTCAGCTTAATAAAAGCTTGCTCTTTGCTGGGATTATGCTTCATGACTTGGCTAAGGTTATTGAGCTCAGCGGTCCGGAAAATACCGAGTACACTGTGCGAGGCAATCTGATTGGCCACATTGCTTTGATTGATGAGGAACTGACCAAGACCCTGATGGAGCTGAAAATTGACGATAGTAAGGAAGAGGTTATTGTCCTGCGCCATGTCCTTCTCAGCCACCACGGTCTCTTGGAATATGGCAGTCCTGTACGGCCTAAGATTATGGAGGCAGAAATTCTGCACATGATTGATAATCTGGATGCGGAGATGATGATGATGACTGCTGCCTTAGGACTTGTGGATCCAGGTGAAATGAGCAATAAAATATTCGCTCTTGAAGGCCGTTCTTTCTACAAACCAAAACTTGAACAGTAAAATACGAAAAATGGACATTACTTGGAAAAGAATGTTCGTTTTTTTGTTTCTGTTATGGTATAATGAATAAAATAACTTTAATTGGTGAAAAAATGAAATTAAGAAGAAGTGAGCGTATGGTGGTTATTTCTAATTATTTGATTAACCATCCTTATGAATTAACGAGCTTAAATACATTTGCAGAAAAATACGAATCTGCCAAATCTTCTATTTCAGAAGATATTGTCATTATTAAGCGTGCCTTTGAAGAGATTGAAATTGGGACTATCGAAACGATTACTGGTGCTGGTGGAGGAGTGATTTTTAGCCCGTCCATCTCAGATACAGAAGCTAAGACCATTGTACAAAGTCTTTGTGAACAGCTGTCTGAAAGCAATCGGATTCTTCCTGGGGGCTATATTTATCTATCTGATCTGCTCAGTACTCCATCCATTCTGAATAATATCGGACGGATCATTGCCAAAAGCTTTAAAGATCAACAGATTGATGCAGTAATGACAGTTGCTACTAAGGGAGTACCTTTGGCCAATGCAGTAGCCAATGTTCTCAATGTACCTTTTGTCATCGTTCGTCGCGATTTAAAGATTACAGAAGGGTCAACGGTCAGTGTCAACTATGTATCAGGCTCCAGCGGAGATCGTATTGAAAAGATGTTCTTGTCCAAGCGCAGTCTCAAGGCTGGCAGCCGTGTCTTAATTGTGGATGACTTCCTCAAAGGCGGGGGGACTATTACAGGGATGATTAGCCTCTTATCTGAGTTCGACTCTGAGCTGGCAGGTGTAGCGGTCTTTGCGGACAACGCGCAGGCCAATCGCGATTATCTGGATTATAAATCGCTCTTGAAAGTAACCAATATTGATGTCAAGGCGAATACCATTGATGTGGAAATTGGAAATATTTTTGATTAGGGAAAAGGGCGGAGATTATAGATGAAAACAGTTTTAGAAAAGTTTGACCACAGTCCGCTGTGGATTCGTTTAGGAGTATTGTCGATTTTATTTGGGATTCTGATTACCGGCATGGTTTTTGTACAGGGTCAGTCTAATTCCACCAGGAATTCAGTTAGTTCGGCTGCCAGCATCGCATCAAGCAGCTCTTCCTTACAACTGTCTTCTGCTCAAAAAGAAGCACAGGAAAAAGAAATTCAGGAAGAGGAGCAAGCAGTTCAGGCCGCAGAAGAAGCGGTTAAACAGCTTGAAACCATGCAAACTTTGGAAGATTTGCAGCTAGCTAAGACTGCAGCAGAGAAGGTCAAAGATGCAGCTACTAAGGCTAAATTCCAAAGCCGTATTCATGCAATAGCTTTCCTGATTGACCCAGAAGGGGCTCAGGCTGGTGTTTATGAAAATCCAGCTGCTGTATCAGAAGAAGCAGTGGCTCAGTCGCAGCAATAAGTTAGCAGAAATCTAATAAGCAGAGATAAGCTTAAAATAGAAAAAATGTATTGACAGAGAAGTATCGTCGTGCTATAATGATAGACGGTACTTTTTACTTTTGGTCTCTCAAAAGTGTACAGAGACGT
>NZ_CAURVL010000022.1:0-27465 GCF_963528215.1 uncultured Streptococcus sp. | reverse complement strand
CAGTCCGCGCATTTCCGATGTGTAAAAGTCCAGTCGGACTTGGTGCATAACGCACTCGAATCGCTTTTGTCAAAGTTCCATTCTCCTATTTGTGTTTCGGGGAATTATTCCCACTCCGATTTTCAAACGTAATCATTATACCATACTCTGAGGACAGAATACGACTTTACAGTCTATTTTTATGATAGGCGCTCTTCCAGCTGGAAGTCAATAGGAAGCCAGGCCAGTACATTTTCCATCTGCTTTTCCCAGTAATACCACTCATGCTTACCTGGACTGTGGCTGTAAGTAATATCCAAGCCCAAGTCTTGCAGGTTTTTTACTGCCTCCTGATTAGCCTCGTAGAGAAAATCCTCTTCGCCGCACCATGCCCAAAGCTTGGTCTTTTTATCAGATTGCTTGGCTATGCTCTCTAGCGAATGAGGACTGCTGCTCCAGTCTTTATAGTCTCCAAAAACTCCCCGCCAATAGGCTGGTGTTGCCATTTCAGCATTATCTGGTCGAGCATCAAGAAAACTCAAAGCGCCAGAAAGACTAGCCGCGTATGAAAAACTGTTAGACTTGAGAGCCAGCTTAAAGGCTCCGTATCCGCCCATGGAAAGACCAGCGATAAAGTTCTTCTCCCGCTTATCTGACATATTTGGGAAAAAGCGCTTGAGCACCCGAGGCAGCTCCTCAGCGATGGCTTCGTAATAGTTAAAACCATACTGAGTATCGGTGTACCAGCCGTTGCTGGTATTAGGCATGACAACAATCAAGTTGGTCGAGCGAACCAGACGCTCAATATTTGAGCGCTTGAGCCAGCTATTGTGATTCCCGTTCATACCATGAAGCAGGTACAAAACAGGAATATCCTTATCATCCGGCTTATCAACACGAGCTGCGTCTGGATAGAGGACATTGACGCCCCATTCCATCTCCAAAGCCTCAGAATAATACTCTATTTTCATCACTGCCATTCGCATTTCTCCTTCGTATCTTTCTGACAAGAAAAAGCCGAAGCCCGACTTTTCTTGTATGTGTGTTCAGATTTTTACCGCACTTCCATAACAACCGGCAAAATAGCTGGGCGACGCTTGGTTTGGTCAAAGAGATATTTGGCCAGACTGTCACGGACAGCACCCTTCAGCTCACCCCAGTCAAAGCTATCCTGCGCCAGATAATCTTCCACAGTTTTATTGATAATGTCAGAGCTTTCACGTAAAATATCTCTGCTCTTCTTGACATAGACAAATCCACGGGTATGTACTTTAGCCTTGGAAATGATTTTCTTTTCCTTACGGTTAACAGTGAGTGCCACGATGAAAATACCATCTTCAGACAAGACCTTGCGGTCGCGCAGGACAATATTGCCCACATCACCGATCGCATTACCATCAATCATGACATCTCCAGCTGACACTGCACCAGCCGGCACAAAATCACCATGGTCATATTCCATGATGCTGCCCCGCTTAGGAATAAAGATATTTTCCGGCAGCATGCCAACTTCCATGGCAGCCTTAGCATGAGCATCCAAGCCGCGGTACTCACCCTGAATAGGGAAGAGGTACTTAGGCTGCAGCAGATTAATCATGAGCTGCAAATCACGCGCATTTGCGTGACCTGAAACCCGCAGGTTTTGGGTAATCAGCTTGACAATGCCCCCCGCCTGATAAATCATATTTTCTACACGAGCCACGACCGCTTCCTTGGCAATAGAAGGCGTTGTTACAATGTAAATCAAATCGCCTTCCTTGATTTCCACATAGCGGTGACGGCCGATCGACATCTTGCGCAGACCATTGATAGGCTCACCCATCCGGCCAGTCTCCAAGATAATCAGCTCATGGTCTTCAAACTTAGACATTTCCTTAGGCTTGATCAAAAGGCGTTCGTCCACCAAGGACAGCTTCTTGAGGCGGATAGCCGTACGAACGATATTTTCAACATCAAAGCCTGTCAAAACCACTCGGCGGCCAGTCTCTGCCGCTGCATCAAAGACCTGCTGGATACGAGACAAGTTGCTGGCAACCGCCGCAACAATCACACGGCCGTCCCAGTCGGCAATCGTATCTTCGATTTCCTTGCCAACCTCGCTCTCACTAGCCACCTGAACACTACTGTCCGCATTGGCTGAATCACTGAGCAAGGCCAGAACACCCTCGCGGCCAATCTCAGCCAGACGGCCAAAGTCTGTCGCGTAGGACGGGCTGGCAGACTGGTCAAACTTGAAATCACCTGTATAAACGATACTGCCTTTTCTGGTCTTGATGACAATTCCCAAACTCTCAGGAATCGAGTGGGTCGTCCGGAAGAAGGAAACCACGGTTTTGCCAAATTCAATCTCGGTATTTTCATCAATCACATGGAAATCATTGAACTTCTTAACCGCATCGTTATTTTTAACAAACAGCTTGGCCAGCTCAATCGTCAACTCTGATCCGAAAACCGGCACCTTAGCATCTGCCAAAAGATTAGGCAGAGCACCAATCGCATCCGCGTGCCCATGCGTCAGAAAGACACCCGCAATCCGCTTCTTGTTTTCAAACAAATAGTCCATGTTGGGAACGACATAATCCACACCCAACTGCTCATTTTCTGGGTACTTCAGCCCAACATCCAATACAAAAATGGAATCATCCACTTCGGCAACGTAGAGGTTTTTACCATTTTCACGTACGCCGCCTAAAGCAATCAGTTTAATATTGCTCTTGCTCATTTTTTCTCCTATTCAATTTTCAGAACCTCACTTTTATCAAAGATTCTTTATTTTATTACTAACGGTCCTTGGCTAGCCAAGTCGAATTACAGTCTTGCAAACCTAAGGTTCGCATATCTAACCTATTATAGCATTTTTCCATGTTTTTTCAAAGTCAAGCGTGCCTTCTTCACGCCCTTGGCTACAAAAAACGACCTCTAGCTTTACTCGGCTAGAGGTCTGGTTTACTTCGCTGGTATGAGAGCAATCAGTTCATCCAAGGTGTAACTGAATAACAATTTTTTATTTATTGTTTTTATTATTTTTTATAAACTTTTAATTCCTTTAACCGCTAATGATTTTCTTTTTATCTTAGCATTGGAAATCTCTATAACATAATAAAGCACTATTGATTGAATTCTCGAAGTTTGAAAACCATCTAAAAGCTTCTACTTTCTATACTATCGTTACAATCAGGCAAGCTAAGCAGGCCTGTCTGACAATTCAACCAATATGTCAAGTAAAGCAACTACTTATGTATTACAAACAACTATACCAACAAAGTAAACTTAAAAGCGAATGAATTTGGCTTCCTTTCTTTCTATTTCCTTAACTCTATTATAGTACTCTATTTAGATTTTTGCAAGCGTTTACACATTAAAAATACAAAAATATTTTAAGTTTTTTGAAAAAGTAGTTACACAAAGAAAAAAGGCCGTGACAAACTAATGCTGTTTTGTTATTTGGTTAATAATTCAGTATATGTTGCTTTTTTAATCCAGCAAGAATGTTAAGAAACCTCTTCTCAGAAATTAGATTCTAATCGTAATATTTTTATGTTAAAATAAATAGCGGTTATATACCTCTTCCGGTATTTTATTTGGAATATTACTTATTTCATTCATTGCTTTGCATGAATTTATAATTTAGAGGACTTTAATAAGGGGAATACTATTATGAGAAAAATTTTAAAAGAGGATAAACTTTATTCTTTAGTTGAATTTAGAGATAGGCTCTACGATGATTTAGATTTATCAAGAAGCGATTTAGCTACCTTGTTATGTGCAATGTTGATTGCATCTATTGGCTTAAACATGGATTCCACTCCAGTTATCATTGGGGCAATGTTGATTTCTCCATTAATGACACCTATTATTGGAATTGGTTTTTCATTAGCAATACTAGATATGAAACTGCTCAGAAAGTCGTTTAAAATTCTTTCTATTCAAGTTTTGTTAAGCCTCTTAGCATCTACGATTTATTTTTTTATTTCTCCAATTTCTTATGCAAGTTCAGAAATTATTGCCAGAACTTCACCAACAATTTGGGATGTAGTTATAGCTTTTGTGGGTGGGGTAGCTGGAGTTATTGGAGCACGAAAAAAAGAAGCAAATAACATTGTACCTGGAGTAGCTATCGCAACAGCTCTTATGCCCCCAGTATGTACTGTCGGCTATGCTATAGCAACGGGAAACTTTGAGTTTATGTTAGGAGCATCCTACTTATTTTTCATTAACTGTAGTTTTATTATGCTTGCTACATACATAGGGACGAGCTTAACTATGGTGAAAAATCATTACATTAAACACAATCAAGAAGCCTATAAAATGCGAAAAATATTAATTCTAGTTTCGCTTATTCTTATTATTCCAAGTTTGGTTTCAGCGACTACCTTAGTGAAAGAGACCTTAATCAATGAATCTATAAATAAATACTTATCTGATCAGTTTAAAGAGAACACAATCCTAAAAAAGAACTATGATAAAGAGGATAATACTTTAAAGTTAACTATTTCAGGAAACTACCTTTCAGATGAGGAATTGAAAGAAATTCTTAGTAAACAAAACGATTATGGCTTGAAAAATATTTCAATTCAAATTTCACAATTATCCAATGAACGATTGACCGAAAAAGACATCGTCGAGTATATTATTCAATATAAAAATGACTATGAACTTCAAAAAATTGATAAGGAGAAGGAGAAGAAAGAAACTCCAACTAAAAACAAGGAATAGGAACAATTTTTCTAGCCAAATACACTAAAAAGAGAGAACAGGATTAAATGTTCTCTCTTTTTAGTTACTATAGTTAACAAAGACTTTTTATAAGGAAAATCAACTATTGGTTTTATTTATCGTCTTTTTTAACCATGTTTTTAACGCCTTCGATTGCGCCTTCAACAGCATCTTTGGCATCTACTGCAACTTCTTTAACTTTAGAAACTACTTTTTCAGCAGCTCCTTCTTTTTCTGTTTTTTTATCACCAGTTAATTTGCCCAGGCCTTCTTTAACAGAACCTTTAGCTTGGTTGAATTTTTCTTCTGTAGACATATTTGATACCTCCGTTGTTAGTTTCAATTTTTAAAGCAATGAAAGAATATAAGAATTCCTAATCTCAGTTAGAGAATTAACGAACGCGAGCTTTTTCATTTGATGCAGCGTCTTTAACAGCCTCTACACCATCGCCAACTTTTTCTTGAACAGCTGAGAAACCACCACTAATGCCAGATTTTGCTTTTTCGAATTGCTCTGAAGCAAATTCACCTGTTGATTCAGCAACATCTGTCACTCGGTCTTGAAGGCTTACTGAGTCAGCTTCGTGTTGTTCTTTCGTTTTAATATCAACAACATTGACATTTACTTCAACAACTTCCAAATCAGTCATCTTAGAAACTTCTTCTGCAACGACTTTCTTGATTTCTTTGTATAAAGCAGGAACATTCTTTTGATATTCTGCAACAACATTCAAGTCAACAGCTACTTGTTCTTTACCAACTTCAACATTGACACCATGAGTGACATTGTCAGAGTTGACCAATTTATCTTTTATGTTAGAGAAGAAGCCACCGTCAACAGCCAGCAAACCTGAAACTTTCTCTAAAGAGAGACCGATAATTTTTTGAATGACCTTATCATCGTAAGTCAATTCACCTTTTACTTCGTGAGCTGCTTGAGCAACTTCTTTTTTTGCAACATCTTTAACATCTTTATTTGACATGTTAAACTCCTTTATTCTTATTTAAATATATTTTTGTTTTGAATATAATATCCGATTCCTGCCCCTAGAGTAGCGCAAATAAAGACAAATAGAGTCTTAAAGAAGCCAAAGGATAGGATAAAACACGCTAGAATAATGCCTGCTAATCCAGACAAGATTGGATATTGATATTTTTTAAACCATTCCATTTTTTACTTCCTTACTTTACACGGCTAGTAGTTTTTTTAGCCGCTTCTTTTGGCTTGAAGTCTGAGACAGAGATTTTAAGCTTGACATTATGATTGATTCCGAAGAATTCTGTCAATCCAGACGCGATTTCTTCTTGAATCAACTGACTTCTCTTGATGATGTTTTCCGAAGGAACGATTGCCCCTTTAACGGAAACCATGCATTTGTTTTTACGGCTATTTACTGAAACTGTAGGATCTTTAATTAAACCGTGTTCTGTTAACAGACTACGAACAAACCCTTCAATGGCTGAATTTTTCAGCATCAGTTTCCCATCCGCATCAGCTAGCTGAATTTCCAAACGTCTCTTAGGATAAAAAGCTATCACTAACATCAGTAGTAAGATTAAGCTTGCTAAAACCACAGTGCCCCAGAAAACATACCTAGAAAGATAGTAGCCCACAAAAGGAATCTGCTTCCAAGTGAATAATTTCCAACCGAAAATCTGGAGCCCCAGACCGCTAACTTTATGAAAATCTAGTAAAACAGGAATCAAAATTGTCAAGATTAAAATACAGAAAATAAGGGAAAGTATTTTTCTTGATTTTGACATATTGAATCCTCACATCATTAAATTTTAAATTGTATTTTGAAAGTAAAAAGACAATTTATGCCTTTTTACCTACAAAAAATGATACAACAGCTACTACAATAACCGCACCAATGATAGAAGGAAGCAAGGCCATACCAGCCAAACTAGGACCCCAAGTTCCCAAAAGCGACTGACCAACAGCAGAACCAACTAAACCTGCAACAACGTTTGCAATAACACCCATTGAGCCGCCTTTTTTAGTGATTGATCCAGCAATAAGACCAATAAGACCTCCAACAATAATAGACCAAAGCATATTGATTCTCCTTTCTAATTTTTTCTAAATCAAAATTGTTTAATAATATTTTTTACTATTATTTTTTGATTAATATAATTATATAATTTCCCAACTTGAAAGCATAATAATTCGGCTTGGTTTTCTTTCTGTATTTATGTATTGTAGATACATAAAATTAATAATTCCTTGTTCTATAAGCTTTTATCAGTATTTTTAGATATATTTTTGAGTTGTTAAATGAGGTTAAATGCATAAAATATGGTATAATTGCCTGATAATAAAAACACTATATAAAGAAAGATAATATTTTAATGCGGGAATTACTGTCTAAAAAGAGCCACAGACAATTAGAACTATTAGAACTACTATTTAAAAACAAACGCTGGTTTCATATTTCTGAGCTAGCTGAACTATTAAATTGTACAGAACGTTCAGTAAAAGATGATTTATCCCATGTCAAGTCCTCTTTTCCTCAATTGATTTTTCACTCGTCTACTAATGGCATACGTATCATTAATACCGATGATAGTGATATTGAGATGGTCTATCACCATTTTTTTAAGTATTCAACCCATTTTTCAATTTTAGAATTCATCTTCTTTAACGAAGGATATGAAACTGAGAGTATTTGTAAAGAATTTTATATAAGCTCTTCTTCACTCTATCGTATAATCAGTCATATTAACAAAATCATAAAAAAACAATATGATTTTAAAATTAGTCTCAATCCTGCTCGGATTATTGGAAATGAGATTGATATCCGTTATTTTTTTGCACAATATTTTTCGGAAAAATATTATTTCCTTGAATGGCCCTTTACAGATTTTTCAATAGAACCTTTGTGTAAGCTGTTAGCACTGGTCTATAAAGAAACTGCATTTCCTGTCAATTTCGCAACTCAAAGAATGTTAAAATTGCTCCTGGTTACAAATTTATATCGAATAAAGTTTGGTCATTTCTTAGAAGTTGAGAAAGATTCTTTTAACAATCAATTGTTAGAATCTTTTATGCAGGCAGAAGGAATCGAAGACATTGTAGCGAGCTTTGATTCTGAATATCATATCTCTTTGAATAAAGAAGTGATAGGTCAACTATTTGTCTCCTATTTTCAAAAAATGTTCTTCATTGATGAAAATCTATTTATGAGCTGCGCAAAAACAGACAGCTATGTAAAAAATTCGTATCAATTATTAAGTGATTTAATTGATCAGATAGAAAGCAAATATAATCTAAAAATAGACAATAATGACAATCTTATTTGGCATTTGCATAATACAGCACATCTGCACCGTCAGGAACTATCTACAGAGTTTATCCTATTTGATCAAAAAGGCAATACAATCAAGAACTTTCAAAATATTTTCCCTCAATTTGTTTCAGATATTAAAAAAGGGATTGAACATTATCTAGAGACTTTGGATATCCATAGCACACCAATGAAAGTCAACCATCTATCATATACTTTTATCACTCACAGCAAACATTTAGTGCTGAATCTTTTACAAAATCAGCCTAAATTAAAAGTATTAGTGATGAGTAATTTTGATCAGTATCATGCAAAATCAGTAGCAGAGACACTTTCTTATTATTGCAGCAACAATTTTGAACTTGAAGTTTGGAATAAATTAGAACTATCAATCGATTCTTTAAAAGAATCACCTTACGATATCATCATTTCTAATTTTATTATTCCACCCATTGAGAACAAGAGACTGATCTATTCCAATAATATTAATACGGTCGCACTCATCTCCTTACTTAACGCAATGATGTTTATTCGCTTAGATGAGTGATTTAGACTATTTTTATAACAAAAAAACCGCAATTTAGCGGTTTTTATTGGCTCTTTGTCAACTGTAGTGGGTTAACGAAAAGTCATACCCTGGAGAGGACTGGATAGGTTCTCTCCTTTTTGATATTCAAAGCGACGAGAATTCTAGTTTTAAAATTGTCAAAGTTCCGAAATCCGAAAGCGTTGCGCTTAATGACCTTGATAAGGTTGTTAGTTGCTTCTAGTTTAGCATTTGAGTAGGGCAGTTCAAGTGCGTTGATAATTTTATCTTTCTCCTTAAAAAATGTTTTAAAAACAGTCTGAAAGATAGGATTTATACAAGTAATTCTTTCTTCAATGAGTCCAAAGAAATGGTCAGCCCGTTTCTCTTGAAAATGCAAAAGTAAGAGTTGATAAAGCTCATAATGTTCTCGGAGTTCTTGAGAGTACGAGAGAATCTTTTCAAGAATGTCTTTATTAGTCAAGTGCATGCGAAAAATTGGGCGATAAAATCGTTTATGACTTAGTTTCCGACTATCTTGTTGGATGAGTTTCCAGTAGCGTTTGAGTGCCTTATATTCGTGCGATTTTTTATCCAACTGATTCATGATTTGGATGCGAAGGCGGTTCATAGCCCAGCTGAGATGTTGTACAATGTGAAAGCGGTCGAGGACGATTTTAGCAGAAGGAAATAGTTTTCTGGCAATATCGTAGTAGGGGCTAAACATGTCCATAGTAATGACTTTGACTTGGTTTCGGACTTGTCTGGAATAGCGCAGAAAGTGATTGCGAATGGTTGCTTGCGTTCGTCCGTCGAGGATTGTGACGATCTTGAGCGAGTCAAAATCCTGCGCAATGAAGCTCATCTTTCCTTTCTTAAAGTTGTATTCATCCCAGCTCATGTGTTCTGGAAGGTAGTTGAGGTTCGTTTTAAACTCGAATTCTTTCAACTTACGAATGACGGTGGAAGTAGATACAGATAAACTTTCAGCGATAGCAGTCATAGGGACTTTCTCAATCAATTTTTGGGCTATTTTCTGCTTGACGATGGTTGCAATTTGGTGGTTCTTCTTGACTAAGGAAGTCTCAGCGATAGCCGTTTTCCTACAGACTTTACAACGGAAGCGCCGTTTTCTCAATCGAATGAGAGTCTTGTAGCCTGCACAGTCTAGATAGAGGATTTTAGATTCTTTCTGGAAGTCATATTTAGCCATCTGGCCTTGGCAGTGAGGGCATTTAGGTGCTGGATAATCTAGCTTAGCCATGATTTCTTTATGCGTTCCAGCATCTAGAACATCCAAGATTATGATGTTCTTGTCTTTAATTCCTAGTAAGTTTGTGATAAAATTGAACTGTTCCATAAGAGTCTTTCTAATGATGGTTTGGTCGCTTTTCATTATAGGTCTTATGGGACTTTTTTTCTACAACAAAATAGACTCCATTATTCCTATAGTGGTTTTACCCACTACAGAAATTATAGAGCCTTTTTATTCATCTATGAGGGCAATTTGAAGCAAAAGGACATAGTCCTATTTAATAGAGAACTAGAGCCTTTTGATCATTAATTGTCTAACTTTGTGGGAGCAGTACATTATTTAGTACGTATTCTTTCTCTTGTTTTTACAAAACTCTGAGCAAGCCTATTCAAACAAGCCATAGTAATCTGCAATAGTCATCTTGGCTTTCTCATCTTTGTTTAAGTCCTGAATAATTTGCCCGTCTTTCATAACGATTAGTCGGTTGCCGTATTTGAGGGCATCCTCCATGTGATGGGTAATCATAAGAGCTGTAAGGCGGTCACGATTGACAAATTCATTGGTCAGCTCCATCAAGGCTACACTGGTCTTGGGATCCAGCGCCGCAGTATGCTCATCCAGAAGCAAAAGCTCTGGACGCTTGAGCGTTGCCATGAGCAAACTCAAGGCCTGTCTTTGCCCACCAGAAAGAAATTCAATCGGTGTATCCAGATGCTTGTCCAGACCATTGCCGATTTTCTCAATCGTCGCCTGAAACTCTTCCCTGTAACTGTTGAGTCCGCGGGGCACCAAGCCACGCTTTTCGCCTCGGAATTTGGCGATAAGAAGATTTTCCGCTACTGTCATACGAGGAGCTGTTCCCATCTTAGGATCCTGAAAGACACGGGACAGGTACTTGGCCCGCTTTTCTGGTGAAAAATGAGTGACATTTTCACCCAAGATATGAATGCTGCCGCTGGTTAAAGGGAGAGTGCCGGCAATGACATTGAACAGGGTTGACTTTCCTGCACCGTTTCCACCTAAAATCGTAATAAAATCATGCTCGTGAATGTCTAAAGAAACATCATTTAGGATGATTTTTTCTTCATCAAAGCCGCTCTTTACAAGCTTGGTTGCATTTCTTAATTCTACAATCGCTGTCATTTGCTTAACTTGGCTCCTTTAAAGAATTTATTTTTCAGGGTTGGAATCATGAGACAGAAGGCCAGAATCACCGCGCTGTAAAGACGGAGATAGTTGGTATTAAACCCGAGAGCAATGACGCCCCAGATCAAGAACTGATAGGCAATCGCACCAACTACAATGGTAATCAGACGCTCTGCCAAGGTCAGACTCTGGAAGAGCACCTCGCCGATGATAAGGCTGGCCAGACCGACAACGATTACTCCAATCCCGCGGGAAACATCTGCATAGCCTTCCTGCTGGGCAATCAGCGCCCCAGCCAGAGCAATCAAGCCATTTGACAGAATCAGTCCCATCAACTCCATACGGCCAGTATTGATACCAAAACTGCGAGCCATATCCGGATTATCTCCGGTCGCGATATAGGCCTGCCCGAGCTTAGTATCCAAGAAAAAGAGTAGGGCTGCAATCACTAGGCTGACAAAAATTAAACCAGTCAAGAGGGCATTGACTTCCCCTGAAAAGGGCAGAACATCCTGAATCTTACTGCTGCCTAAAAGCCCCAGATTGGCACGGCCCATCAGCATCAGCATGATAGAGTGGCAGGAGGTCATGACCAAAATCCCAGAAAGCAGCGTCGGAATTTTTCCCTTGGTATAGAGCAGACCTGTCACTGCACCCGCTGCACAGCCCGCCAAAACGGCTGCTGCTGTTGCTAGAAAAGGATTGACTCCTTTGGTAATCAAGGTAACTGCCACCGCCCCGCCTAAGGGGAAGGAGCCTTCTGTCGTCATATCAGGAAAGCCCAGAATCCGGAAGGTCATAAAAATACCTAGACCTAGGACGGCCCAAACCAATCCCTGAGAAATAATGGAAAGTATCATAACATTGTCCTAACTAATTAAAATCGTTTCTCTATTTTAACATAAAAAAGGAGCCAATTTCAATGCCGATGCGCAGACAAAGAAATTGACTTCCTAACTATTCCTCAACAACCGTCATCCGACCAGTATCTACATCATAAACCGCTCCAGATATTTCTACATCAGCTGGAATCAGCGGTGACTGCCGCAGCAAGACCATATCCTCGCGCACACTTTCCTCTACATCTGTAAAGGGCAAAAAGTCCTGATCACTGACATCCACACCTAGTTCTTTATGAAGATAGACCGTAAACTCCTCATTCTTGAATGTCTGTGCCCCGCAGTCTGTATGATGCAAAACTACGATTTCCCGCGTTCCTAGCTGCTGCTGCGAAATAACCAGCGAGCGAATCATGTCCTCTGTTACCCGACCGCCGGCATTGCGCAAGATATGGGCGTCTCCTAGTGCCAGTCCTAGAGCCTGAGCCACGTGGAGCCTAGAGTCCATGCAGGTTACAATGGCTACCTTGGTCTTGGGCTTGATCGGCAGATGTGCCGTTCCATGCAGATCAACATAAGCTTGATTGGCCTTCATAAAATTTTCAAAATATGACATTTTAACTCCTGACTAATTATATTGTTTGACATCCAAACGAATTAACCTTATCATACCAGGTTTTGGCTTTAGAACTTCCCTAACTTCAAAAAAGAGAGAACCTATATGAACTGCTCTCTGTGCTAGCTGTTATCACCCACTACTGTTGACAAATACCCATTAGTTATAACTTCTTAAAGTAGCGAGCAACGGGCCATTGTTCAAAACCAAAGTTCTCATAGGTTTTACGGGCCGGTGCATGACCTAGATCACCACCCGTCTCAACCATGACCATTTTCATTCCTTTTTGTTTAATCTGATCACAAGCATAGGTCATGAGCGCTTTTCCGATACCTTGACGCTGATATCTTGGAGCAACAGCTAGGATATAAATCTCACCCATCTTATCCTCAGGGTGCAAGCGAATGTGAATCCAACCAGCTAATTCTTCCTCCAGAAAAGCTAACCAGACAAACTGACTCTCTTCATCTAAGACCGCTGTTAGGTCATTGATTTGCCTTGTTTCCCACCCTTGAGGATAAAAATTGTCATAAACAAACTTAGGAACTCCTGTTTCCATTTTTGGAAAAACTGGAGACCAGGCCTGAATTGATAATTCTAAAACAGCCTCTTTATCCGATTTCTGATAAGGTTTTATAGTAATTGTCACTTTATTCCCCTAACCTTTCTTTAATCCGCCAAAAATGCCACGAACAAGTTCGTGTCCGATGATGCGAACAGCTACATTATAAAGACAGCATTGACTTTTCAAAGCTTGATTGGCCTTCATAAAGTTTTCAAAATATGACATTCTTTCCCCTTACTGGTACTTTGATATTCAAATAATTTTATATTATCTTACCATCTTTTCTGCTATTTGTCAGCTGTCGGCTTTGTTATAAAAAACTAGGACAGATAAATCCAGCATCTAGCCTGATCTTCTGTCCTAGTTTTATTTCTTATGAGCTTTTTGGAATAAACTTGCTGAGTGAGCCTGCAAAGGTTTGAAGATTGAGACTTTGCACATAGACTTCACCAGTACCTTGGAAGGTGTTGACCACTCCTTCACCCGTTCCGATAGACTGCCAGAAGCCATTTTCTAGATGGATATTATAATTCAAAGACTGGCTCCAAGCTACTACATGGGCATTGTCAATTGTCACTTCTTGGTTATGAAGCTCAATTTTTTTAATAGATCCAAAAGCATTGGCCAACAGAGTCCCCTGGCCTTGGGTTGTCATGACGAAGAGACCGCCTTGGCCGCCGAATAGTGCTTTCCCAACAGACTGGCGCTCCATGGTATAGTAAGCCGTACCATCAAGGGCAAGAAAGGCACCGTCATTGAGCCGGTATTGTTTTTCGCCTAGCTGAAGAGGAATAACCTGACCAGGAGAATCTGGCGCTAAAGCAAGGTAACCATTATCAGACTGGGCAACAGCCTGAGTAATAAAGGTACTTTCACCAGAAACCATTGACCGCCCTACAGCCTTGACAAAACGTCCCAAACCAGAACCGCTGGCATTTAGCTGAGTATTCAGAGTCACATTAGGCGTGTGGTAGACCATGCTGCCACGCTGGATAAAGACGGTTTCACCTTGATTGAGCGACAACTCAACCAAAGGAAACTGCATATTACTATCCATAGAAAATCGCATAATAAATACCTCCTTCTTATTATGACTTGATTATAACATTTTCATATATTTTGGACAAAGGAAAACTGAAGCATCAAAAAAATAAGAGACCCTCCAGTCTCTTCTGAAATTTTTCAAGAATTGTCAATATGTAGATGTGGGCGAAGAACATTAGCAAAGGTTTCAATATTGAGACTTTGGATGTAAATTTCCCCAGTTCCATAGAAGGTATTAACCACTCCTTCACCAGTCCCCATGGACTGCCAGAAACCATTTTCTAAATGAATATCATATTCCAACTCTCGACTCCATGCTACTACGTGAGCATTGTCAATCGTTATCCTATCATTATGCAGCTCGACCTTTTGAATCGAGCCAAAGGAATTTACCAAGAGTGTCCCCTGACCTTGGGTACTCATCACATAAAAGCCTCCTTGACCACCAAAGAGAGCTCGACCTACCGACTGCGTCTCCAAGGTATAAGAGGCAGAGCCATCCATAGCCAGAAAAGCCCCATCATTCAGGCGGTACTGCTTTTCTCCTAACTCCAGAGCAACAATCTGACCAGGTACATTAGGTGCTAAGGCTAGACGACCGTTATTTGATTGGGCAGTTGCTTCAGTGATGAACACTCCTTCGCCAGAAGCCATAGAACGGCCTACAGCTTGGATTGCCTTGCCAAAGATTGATTGAGATTCTGCATTCACTTTGGCATTCAGGACAACGTTGGGAGTGTGGTATATCATGCTCCCAGTCTGAATACGAACAGACTCTGATACATCTAAGGCAATCTCCGCCAAGGGAAATTGAGCATTATTGGTAATAGAAACATTCATACGATGATCTACCATAGTTAATGAACCTCCTAAAAAGTCCGGAAAAACAACTTATAGGAGCTTTCCAGACAAATCCTAATTTTTTCTAGCAATATTATAGCACGCGCAATAACTTTTCGCAATACTGTTAAATCAGGAAAATACTTTCTTTAAGACTTCCCCAATCGTCGTCACACCGATGACTTGGATATTGTCTGGAACTTTGAGGCCGTTCAGAGAGTTTTTAGGAGCGTAGACTTTGGTGAAGCCCAGCTTTGCTGCTTCGTTGATGCGCTGCTCGATGCGGTTGACCCGACGGATTTCGCCTGTCAGGCCAATTTCACCGATAAAGCACTCTTGAGGATTGGTAGGAAGATCCTTGTAGCTGGAAGCAATGGCTACTGCTACTGCCAAATCAATCGCTGGCTCATCTAGCTTGACGCCGCCAGCAGACTTGAGGTAGGCATCTTGATTTTGCAGGAGGAGTCCTGCCCTCTTTTCCAGAACTGCCATGATGAGGCTGGCTCGGTTAAAGTCTAGACCAGTCGTGGTTCGCTTGGCATTGCCGAACATGGTCGGTGTCACCAAAGCCTGTACCTCTGCTAAAATCGGCCGCGTTCCTTCCATGGTTACAACGATGGAAGAGCCTGTCGCGCCGTCCAGCCGTTCCTCCAGAAAGACTTCACTGGGGTTGATAACCTCAACTAGCCCACCAGATTGCATTTCAAAAATGCCAATCTCATTGGTTGAGCCAAAGCGGTTCTTAACTGCTCTCAAGATACGGAAAGTGTGCTGACGTTCGCCCTCAAAATAAAGCACTGTGTCCACCATGTGCTCTAGCGTTCGGGGGCCAGCTAAGGTTCCTTCCTTGGTCATGTGACCAACGATAAAGGTCGCGATATTATTAGTCTTAGCCAGCTGCATAAGCTCAGCTGTCACCTCTCGGACCTGAGAAACAGACCCTTGAACACTAGAAATTTCCGGCGACATCACCGTCTGAATGGAGTCGATAATCAGAAAATCTGGCTTGATTTTCTCAATCTCTGCACGGATATTTTGCATATTGGTCTCGGCGTAGAGATAAAATTCACTGTCAATATCACCAAGCCGTTCCGCCCGCAGCTTAATCTGCTCAGCTGATTCCTCCCCGCTGACATAAAGGACTGTGCCTTGATGAGAAAGCTGGGTAGATACCTGCAGAAGCAGGGTGGACTTCCCGATACCAGGATCCCCGCCAATCAGAACTAGACTACCAGGCACTACTCCACCACCCAGCACACGATTGAACTCATCCATTTCCGTCTTGGTCCGATTGACATCAATCGAAGTGACCTCAGCCAGCTTCATGGGCCGGGTCTTTTCGCCTGTCAAGGAAACACGGGCATGCTTGACTTCTGCAGCTTCTACTTCCTCAACGAAAGAAGACCACGCTCCACAATTAGGACAGCGGCCGAGGTACTTGGGCGAATGATATTCACAATTTTGACAGACAAAGGTCGTTTTTTTCTTAGCGATGGTGATTCTCCTTATTTTCTAATAATCCAAACAAAAGCAGATAAGACCTGACAAACTTGCTCTATGTTAGTAAAGCCAGCCTCTTCTAGTAGGTTTGCAACTTCTTGAGGAGAGAGGGAATTCATCAAACTGGCTTGATTCTCATAAGTACGCTGAATTTGTTGCTGATCGGCTCCTAGCTCTGAAGCAAGTGTTTTCCAATAGCCCAGTTGCTGGTTGGAAAAAAAGCTAAGAATCAGAAGGCCATCTTCACTTAAAGACTCATAAATTTTTCGAAGAAAAAAGCTGGGATTTTCAACAAACTGCAACACTAGCAAGCAAGAACAAATCTGATAATCAGAGGGCAGTATTGCTTCTTCAAATCGACTATTAAGATACTCCGCTTGAGGCAGATAAACCTGTCTTTTAAGCTCTTGCAGCATCGCCTCACTTGGCTCCACAACCGTCAACCCTGCCTTAGGAAATAAGGATGCCAAACCATTCAACTCATCCGTCTGGCTTGCTAAAGCTAACACCTTATCGACTTTTAAACTGGGGGCTAATCTAAGCAATACTCCTCGGAAAATCACATCTAGCATCAAATCGTAGCCTGGTATTTTCTGACGAATTTCTGTTGCATAATCCTTGTTCTTAAATTCTTTCATATTTTCTTCTATCTCAAAATCCTTTTATTAAGATTCTTTTTACAACGAAACATCAAATCTTCAGTTCACATTCAATAAACTGGCAAAAATCAATCTGCTGATCAGCTACAAACTGGCGGATGAGCATGCGATGGGCTACAAGAGCTACCGTCTCGTAGTCTCTGTATTTGCTTAAGGCACTGAAAAAGCGGGCTTTCATCTGCTCAACCGTTTCATACTGGACAGGACTTCTTGCAGGGAGACAACCATTGTTTTCAAAAAACAACTCCCGAGCCTGCTCAAACTTTTCTATACCACTCTCATATACCTGCCATTCATGCAGCAAAGGCTCCACAAAAAGCGGCAGTTGGCGGTCTCGAATCAAATAGGAAGCCGTCTCCAAAGCTCGCGTCACAGAAGAAGAGATCAGAATTTCCGCCTGTTCCAGCAAAGGATTAGCAGCTGCCTCTGTCGCCATCCGACGACCAGCAGCCGACAAGGGAGCCAAATCTAATCCAAAGCCAGTATAACCAGCCTCTTCCAAAAGTGAATAATCTGGCTCTCCGTGGCGGATAAAAATGATTTTCATATTAATGTCCTGTCGATCCAAATCCGCCGGTCCGCACGCCTTCCGCTTCATCTCCATCTGCAATCAGAAATGGTGCAAAGACAGCCTGAACTAAACGTTCGCCAACTTCGAGGATTACTTCCTGATCAGTGATGTTTTTCATCTGGGCAAAGATATGCCCTTCGTTTCCAGGATTGCCATAGTAGTCGCCATCAATGACCCCAACGGAGTTAATCAAGACCAAGCCTTTTTTACGAGGATTGGATGAGCGGTCATAAAGATAAAGCACCTCACCCGGCTGCATATAGGCCTTGACACCAGTCGGAACCAGCTTAATCTCCCCTGGCGCAATAGGGGTGCGCTCTGCCACTTTCAAATCGTAGCCAGCTGCGTGAGCCGTCTCTCTCTTAGGCAGCAAATCTTCATTTGTAAAGCTGGAAACCAGCTCGAATCCGCGAATTTTCATGCATTTCTCTTTTCTATTTTTGCTGTCCCTATTATACTAAATTCGTAAAAAACAAGCAAAAAAACCGCCAATTGGGCGGTTCTCCCTAGTATAGATTTCTGATGATCTCTCCATTATCCAGATAGGTAAACTGCTCTGTCAAATCTGATGTGAAAACTTGATACATTTCCTTAAAGCTCACAGCCAGCGAGTAGCTGTCAAAATCTTCACGGTTAATCCAGAACACCTCGCCTTCGTCGGATGAAACTAGCTCTCCTTCAAAACGATTGGTCTTGTAAAGAAAAACGATGTAGCGCTCATCTTTTTCAGTATAAAACTGCTTGACACCACACAAGCGAGGCTCATAGATAGTCAAACCCGTTTCTTCCTTGACTTCCCGTATCACTGATTTGACAAAGGATTCACGATTTTCAACATGGCCGCCTGGAAAGCAAAGGCCGGTCCAATCATCATTTACTTTATTTTGTACTAAAATGCGGTCCTCATCATAAACCATACACATATTTGTTAAAATAACTCGCTCCGCTCTTGACATCTCTGCTCCTCCATCTACCAACCAATTCGCTCGGCCTACTTGTGACTCATTATAACATAAAAGACATCAAATTGATGAAAATCTAGATTTCTCAGCCTTTCAAGCAAAAAAACCGCCAATTGGGCGGTTCTTATAGGGAGATTATTATGAAAAAGAAAAGTTTTAGGATTTCTAAACAAAGTTAGGAGGTCTTTGTTTATGGTCTTAGTATAGAACACTTATCTTAAATTTTCCTAAAAGTAACTTAAAAAAATGAAATAATTTTTTACAGCTCTTGCAAGAGGTACTGAAACAGCTCCAAATTGCCCTTTTCTTCGTTTATTAAAAACTCCGGATGCCATTGAAGGCCTATGATACGATGATTGTCAACCGATTCAATCGCTTCGATGGTATTGTCTCTTGGATCAAAAGCTGTCGCGCGGAAATTAGGTGCCAAGTCCTTGATGCTTTGACGATGAACCGAATTAATCTGGCTAGCCTGACCAAACAAACGCTCCACAACGCTGTCTTTCTCCGTTCGAATAGAGTGCGAAGTACCAAATGGCAAGCCCTGCCAGTGATTTTCGATATGCTGATTAAGAGTGCCGCCAAAAGCAACATTTACCAACTGCAGACCGCGGCAAATCGCCATGACTGGCTTATTTTGGCGCAGGGCTTCTTTCAAGAGTGCCAACTCAAACTCATCGCGGACAATATTGTAGTCATCACTGTCAATGGTCTTCTCTTCCCCATAAAACTGTGGGTGAACATTTTGCCCGCCTGACAAAATAAGCTTGTCAATCGTTTCTACATAATCCTGAACTAAACTTTTATCCCCAACGGGAATCACCATCGGCAGGCCACCAACCATTCGTACGCCGTCCACAAACTTGCGTGAGACAGAGGTGTGAATATTTTTCCCAGCTTCATCGACTGGACAAAGATTGGCTGAAATTCCAACAATAGTTCTGCACATACCGTGATTCCCCCTTATTTTGATATAGTATATCTTACCACTCCTCTGCGAAGCCGTCCAATAGATTTTTTTAAAGCTGGTTATAAAAATTTTTTATCAGAATATGCAACACTATAAATCTCTTTTTTAAAATTTAGAAAAATATTTCAGAATTATCAGAAAATTATTTACTTTTGGCAGAAATTTGTTATAATAAGCAGTGTAAAAACTCATGACTTGGAGGTCCCTATGAGAAAATCAAATATTCTTCTTGCC
Organism: uncultured Streptococcus sp.; assembly: GCF_963528215.1. Taxonomy (GTDB): domain Bacteria; phylum Bacillota; class Bacilli; order Lactobacillales; family Streptococcaceae; genus Streptococcus. The sequence goes on along the minus strand of NZ_CAURVL010000022.1, from coordinate 7,756 downwards.
GCAGGGCTCACTCTGCTCTCTGTCGGCTTACTTACAGCTTGCTCTGGAGGCGGAAGTTCCCAATCCAGCAAAAAAATCTACAGCTATGTCTTTACGTCTGATCCAACGACTTTGGACTACATCCAGTCGGCAAAGGGGTCTACCCACGAGCTGACTACAAATGGTGTAGATGGCTTGCTGGAAAATGATAAATATGGAAACTTAGCTCCGTCTATCGCAGAAGATTGGACAGTCTCTCCAGATGGTCTCGTCTATACCTATAAGCTGCGCAAAGATGCCAAGTGGTATACCGCTGATGGCGAAGAATACGCAGATGTCACGGCTCAGGACTTTGTGGCAGGTATCAAACATGCTGCTGATATCAAATCAGACGCTCTCCCTCTTATCCAAGATTCTATCAAGGGGCTGAGTGAATATGCAGCTGGTACCAACAAGGACTTTTCAGCTGTTGGAGTTAAGGCACTGGACGATCATACGGTCCAATATACACTCAACAAGCCTGAAACCTACTGGAACTCTAAAACAACATCAGGTGTTATGATGCCGGTCAACGAGGCCTTCCTAGAAAAGCAAGGCAAGGAATTCGGTCAGGCAACCAAGGCAGATTCCATTCTGTATAACGGTCCATTTATCATGAAATCCATTACTTCTAAATCCTCTGTTGAATTTGAGAAGAACCCTAACTACTGGGATAAGGACAAGGTCAAGATTGATGGTGTCAAACTGTCTTACTACGATGGTTCTGACCAAGATTCATTAGCGCGGACCTTCGGAGATGGCGGCTACAGTTTGGCAAGACTCTACCCAGCCACTTCCAGTTATTCCTCAATCGCTGAGAAATACAAAGATAATATCTTCATGACAGAAGCAGGAGCGGGTGTCGGTCTAATCAGCTTTAACATTGACCGTCAAAGTTATAACCATACTTCTAAAACCAGCGATGAACAAAAAGAAGCTACCAAAAAAGCTCTGCTGAACAAGGACTTCCGCCAAGCTCTAGCCTTTGCCCTTAACCGCGAAAGCTATTCGGCTCAGGTCAACGGAGAAGATGCAGCTAAGCCAGCTGTCCGTAATCTCTTTGTTCCGCCAACCTTCGTACAAGCCAATGGCAAGGAATTTGGCACTCTGGTCGAAGAATCACTGGCTTCCTATGGTGACGAGTGGAAAGGTATCAAGCTAGATGACGGTCAAGACGGTCTCCACAATACTGACAAAGCCAAGGCGGAATTTGCCAAAGCCAAGCAGGCTCTTGCAAATGAAGGCGTACAATTCCCAATTCACCTAGATGTTCCTGTCGCTCAGAATTCTACTAACTTCGTCAACCGTATGCAATCTCTGAAACAGTCATTAGAAGAGGCTTTAGGCAAGGACAATGTCTCTGTAGACCTGCAGATGCTGGCTGAGGACGAAGCACTAAACATCACCTTCAATGCTGAAGCTGCTAGCCAGGAAGACTGGGATATCAACGGTCTCGTTGCTTGGGATCCAGACTACCAAGATCCTTCTACTTACCTGGACATTTTAGTGCCAGGTAACAGCACTCAGACCAGAACCTACCTTGGATTTGAAGACAAAGACAATGCTGCTGCTAAAGCTGTAGGACTAGATGAGTACAGCAAGCTGATCGAAGAGGCCGGAAACGAAACACAAGATGTTGACAAGCGCTATGAAAAATATGCTGCAGCTCAAGCATGGCTGACAGATAGCGCCCTCGTTGTGCCAACTATGAGCAGCAGAGGAGCAGCACCGTTCATTTCTCGGATTGTGCCATTTACCAACTCTTATGCTCAGACAGGTACAAAAGACGCCAACTATCATAAATACGTGGAAATCAGTGATGAGATTGTCACGACTAAAGACTATCAGAAGGCCCAAGAAAAATGGAAAAAAGAAAAAGAGGAATCCAATAAAAAGGCCCAAGAGGATCTAGCTAAACATGTGAAATAATCACTACTTTGATGTTAATTAAAAATCCAGCAGGAACAGAAACCTGCTGGATTTTTTTAATTTTCTATCTGATTCTTCAAAAGCCTAGCTGATTATCCAGCTGCCAAACCAACCATCTACTCAAACACAAACTGGTTGTGATAGAGTTCTGAATAGAAACCGCCGAGTTTGAGGAGCTGGTGATGATTGCCCTGTTCGATAACCTCTCCGTCTTTGAGGACGATAATCTGGTCGGCATTGAGGATTGTCTTGAGGCGGTGAGCAATAACAAAGCTAGTTCGGCCAGCTACAACGGCTTCCATGGCCTGCTGAATCTTACTCTCCGTCACCGTATCGACATTAGAAGTCGCTTCGTCCAAAATCAAGACTTGCGGATCCGTCAGCAATGTTCTAGCAATGGAAATCAGCTGTTTCTGCCCAGTTGAGAAAATATTTTGATCATCATCCACGATGGTATCGTATTTGTCTGGCAGACTTTCGATATAGTCATGGATATGAGTCGCACGCGCAGCCGTTTCTACCATCTCCTGACTAGCATCCGGCACACCGAAGCGGATATTGTCCCGAATCGTACCACTAAAGAGCACCGAATCCTGCAAGACAATCCCCACATGGCTCCGTAGGCTATCCAGCTCATAATCTCGAATGTCACGACCGTCAAACTCGATACTACCATTATCCACATCATAAAAGCGATTAAGCAGGTTCATAATGGTCGTCTTACCTGATCCAGTCGGGCCAACAACAGCCGTCATCTTGCCCTTAGGGGCTAAAATAGATACGTCTTTGAGAATAGACTTGCCTTCTACATAAGAGAAGTCCACATGCTTGATCTCCACGGAGTCTGTAAGCTCTGTGAAAGCAGGTGCATTCTCTGGCCGGACTTCCTCTGGTGCATCAAACATCTCCTGAATCCGGTCAGCCCCTGTAAAGGCCAACTGCAAACTTCCCCAGCTGGCTGCAATCTGGATGATGGGCTGATAATATTGCTGAGAAAACTGAGTAAAAGTGGTAATCAGGCCAACCGCAACGGCCGTTTCGACATTAGGGTCGCTCAGTAAGACAGCCGATCCAACAAAAATAACAATGGCTGTATTAATCAAATTCATCCCGTTCATGATTGGGAAGAGAAGGCCTGAAAAGGTTCGGCCTTTAAAGGTCGCTGAGCGTACTCGGTCATTCTGCTCAATGAACCCTTTGATGACCTCCTCCTGCATCCCCTGAACGATAACAGCCTTCTGACCGGAAATAGTCTCGTCCATATAAGCATTGAGGCGGCCGACTTCTTTTTGCTGAAGATTGGTGTATTTCCGAGCCAGCCTAACAATGACCACTAGGAGAAGAAAAGCAACCGGTGTGCTGGCTACCGTTATCCAGGCCAATCTAGCATTTTGGACAAACATGATAATCACTAGACCCATATAAAGCAAGGCATTGCTCATAACCTGAATCATGCTCTCGTTTAGAGCTTGCAGGATATTGTCCAAGTCGCTGGTAAAGCGCGACAGAATGTCTCCATCCTGATGGCGGTCAAAGAAAGCAACTGTCATCTTGGACAGCTTGCCAAACAGGCCCTTGCGCATCTCATTGGTCGAATGGGCAATAACTCGGGTCATCAAAACCATGTAAATTAAGCTAGAAACAGACAGGCAGACAAAGGACACCAATACACTGCCCATGACACTGCCAAAAGTCGACAGAATCTGATCAGTCTCACCCTTCTCTGCAAAAGCACGTCCCAACTCAACCAAATGCTGAACAGCCTGACCGACATAAACCGGAAAAAGGACCTGAAAAACAGTCGCTGTTATCATCATCAAGAGCACAATGACAAAGGATAATTTGTAACGCTTAAAATATTGCCAGAAAAATGCAATCGTCCGCATCTTAGTCCTCCTTTCCTTTCTGAGTTTCGTAGATTTCACGGTAAACATCGTTAGTTGCGACCAATTCCGTATGCGTCCCTTGGCCAATCAGCCGTCCTTGATCCAAGACCAGAATCTTATCTGCATGAACAACGGAGCTAATCTTTTGAGCAATGATAATCGTCGTCGTTCCTTGCAGCTCTTTATTCAAGGCTTCTTGAACCAACTTTTCTGACTTGGCATCCAAGGCTGAGGTCGAATCATCTAAAATCAAAATATTGGGATTGTTGACAACACCTCTGGCAATGGACATCCGCTGCTTCTGACCGCCAGAGAAGTTGCTGCCACGCTCCTCCACTTCACTGTCAAAACTTTCTTCCATACGGCTGATAAATTCACTGGCTTGGGCAATACGAGCCGCTCGCTCCATTTCAGGCAGCGAAGCGTTGAGCTTGCCCTGCCGGAGATTGTCCGCAATGGTCCCGCTAAATAGAATCGCCCGCTGCAGCACGATGGAAACATTTTTACGAAGAGTTCCCTGACTAAGCTTTCGCAGATCCCGGCCGCCAATCTTGACAGAACCTTCCTGCGGGTCAAAAAGACGGGGAATCAGCTGGGCCAAGGTAGACTTACCAGCACCTGTCGCACCGACAACGCCAATCATTTGCCCAGGCTCAACCTCAAAGCTGATATCCTTTAGTATTGGCTCGTCATCGTTGGGATAGGAAAAAGTCACATGTTCAAAGCTGAGGCTACCTTCTAGTTCTTCATCTAGCGAGTCTGGGAAAGCCATAGCTGGCTCCGTTGCCAATACTTCCTTGATCCGACGGATAGAAATGATCCCCCTCGTCACACCATTTCCCAAGAAGCCAACCATAATGATGGTGAAAATGATCTGGCTCAGATAACCGATAAAAGAAGCGATAGAGCTGACCAGTCCTGGCTCCGCCTGAATCATGCCAGATAAAGTCCAGATAGCCAAGTAAACAGAGCTGTAGCCGACCAACATCATCATTGGCTCAACGATTGAAAAAGCGTAGCCAATATAGAGATTCTCTGACAAAAGTTCATCAGACACCTGACTGAACTTATGAAACTGGTCTTCCTCCCGAACGAAGGACTTGACCACTCGCACACCACGAAGATTTTCCTTGGCAATGGCATTAATCTTATCCAAAAGAGTCTGGAATTTCTTAAAACGAGGCCCCATCATCCCCATCATGACAGCCGTTAGACCAGCTATGAGCACAATCAGCAAGAAGATAATCCACCAGAGAGAGGGCATGGTCACAATGGCCAGGATGACTGAACCGATAAAAAGGATGGGCAAGCGAAGAAGAATTTGAAAGAGCATCATAGTCACATTTTGAATCTGATTGATGTCATTGGTCATCCGCACGACTAGATTGCCGGAGTTGAATTCCTCGATATTAGCATAAGAAAAGGTCTGAATCTTGCGGAAAGTCTCCTCGCGGAGATCTGATGAGACAGCTTGGGCAATATAAGCCGCCAAGGTCACATTAATCCCTCCTGCCACCAGTCCGACAAAACCGATGCCAATCAGCCACCCCCCCATACTGTAGATGGTCTGGCTATTTTGCTCCTGCAGAGCATCTAAGATGTGCTTTAAAAACCAGGGTAGTAAAAGAGAGCTGGCAATCATCAGCGAGGTCATCAAAAACGAACTCAGGGCATACCATTTATACCGTAATAGACTTTTAAAAAACATGCTTCCTCCTACTTTTTTCATATTTGACTTAGTTTCCTTACTATATCACAGATAAAAACAATGTCAAGCAAGAAATTTCTTATATTATATGGTAAAATGAGATATAGAACTCTAAAACTGATTTAAATTCAGACTCGGAATTTCATCATAAGGAGAAGATATGGATAAACAACGAGTTGCTGTGATTGGTCCTGGTTCTTGGGGAACGGCCTTATCACAAGTGCTAAATGACAACGGACACGAGGTTCGTATTTGGGGAAATATCGCTGAGCAAATCAACGAAATCAACGACGAACACACCAATAAACGCTATTTCAAAGATATTGTACTGGACGAAAAGATCAAGGCCTATCATGACCTAGAAGAAGCTTTAAAAGATGCGGATGCTGTGCTTTTTGTCGTTCCTACCAAGGTAACCCGTCTGGTAGCCAAACAAGTAGCTCAAGCTCTGGACCATAAGGTGAAAATCATGCACGCCTCCAAGGGACTGGAGCCCAGCACCCACGAACGGATTTCAACTATCCTGGAAGAAGAAATCCCTGCAGAGCTACGTAGCGAGATTGTCGTTGTCTCAGGTCCCAGCCATGCTGAGGAAACCATTGTACGCGATATTACCTTAATTACCGCTGCTTCTAAGGATCTGGAAGCAGCTAAGTATGTGCAGGAGCTCTTCAGCAATCACTACTTCCGCCTCTACACTAATACCGATGTTATCGGAGTGGAGACTGCAGGCGCTCTGAAAAACATCATCGCAGTCGGAGCTGGTGCTCTCCATGGACTAGGTTATGGTGACAACGCCAAGGCAGCTATTATCACACGCGGTCTGGCCGAAATCACGCGTCTAGGTGTCAAGTTAGGAGCCAATCCTCTGACTTACAGCGGCCTATCTGGTGTCGGTGACCTGATTGTAACTGGAACCTCTGTTCACTCCCGCAACTGGCGGGCCGGCAATGCTCTAGGACGCGGCGAGAAGTTAGCTGATATTGAAGCCAATATGGGCATGGTTATCGAAGGAATTTCTACCACCAAGGCTGCCTATGAACTGGCCCAAGAGCTGGATGTTTATATGCCGATCACCCAGGCTATTTATAAGGTTATTTATCAAAACTGGAATATCAAAGAAGCCATTTATGAAATCATGAACAATGAATTTAAGGCTGAGAACGAATGGACTTCGTTCTAATAGAAAGGAAATAATTATGTCAAAAGTTAAGAAAGCCGTCATCCCTGCAGCTGGTCTCGGAACCCGCTTCCTGCCAGCTACTAAAGCACTAGCCAAAGAAATGTTGCCAATCGTTGACAAGCCAACCATCCAGTTTATCGTTGAGGAAGCTCTCAAATCTGGAATTGAAGATATTCTAGTTGTCACAGGTAAGTCAAAACGCTCCATCGAAGACCACTTTGACTCAAACTTTGAATTAGAATATAACCTCAAAGAAAAGGGTAAAGACGACTTGCTCAAATTGGTTGATGAAACCACTGGTATCGGTCTGCACTTCATCCGTCAAAGCCATCCGCGCGGACTGGGAGATGCTGTCCTTCAGGCTAAGGCTTTCGTAGGAAACGAGCCTTTCGTTGTCATGCTGGGCGATGATCTTATGGACATCACCAATGATAAGGCTGTGCCGCTGACCAAGCAATTGATTGATGACTACGAGGCTACTCACGCTTCTACCATCGCTGTCATGCAGGTCCCTCATGATGAAGTTTCTTCTTATGGTGTGATTGCCCCTCAAGGTGAAGGTGTCAAAGGTCTCTACAGCGTGGAAACTTTCGTCGAAAAGCCAAAACCTGAAGATGCACCGAGTGATTTGGCTATTATCGGCCGCTACCTGCTGACACCAGAAATTTTTGAAATCTTGGAAAAGCAAGCGCCAGGTGCTGGAAATGAGATTCAGCTGACCGATGCGATTGATACTCTTAACAAGACGCAGCGCGTGTTCGCTCGCGAATTCAAGGGCGATCGCTATGATGTCGGTGACAAGTTCGGCTTTATGAAGACTTCTATCGACTACGCCCTCAAGCATCCGCAGGTCAAAGACTCCTTGAAGCAGTATATCATTGACTTGGGTCATACATTAGAGAAAAAACAAAGTAAAAAATAATTGATTCAAACAACTAACATTGAAAATAAAATTTCAGCTATAAAAAAGAGGTTAATGTGAACCGCACCCCAAAAGTTAGACAGAAAAAATCTAACTTTTGGGGTGTTTTT
>NZ_CAURVL010000021.1:0-28493 GCF_963528215.1 uncultured Streptococcus sp. | reverse complement strand
GGCATGCTGAAAAATGGCTTCAAGATTGGGAATGCAGAAGTAGAGAGTCCCAAGTCTATTCAGACTGCGACAGCGCAAATCTCGCAAATCATTGCCAATGTAGCTTCCAGCCAGTACGGTGGCTGCTCAGCCGATCGGATTGATGAAGTCTTGGCGCCCTATGCTGAGCTTAATTATCAAAAGCATCTCAAGGATGCGGAGCAATGGGTTTTGCCTGATAAGCAGGAAGAGTACGCCTGGGCGAAAACCAAGAAAGACATCTACGATGCCATGCAGTCGCTGGAGTATGAGATTAATACTCTCTTTACCTCTAATGGTCAGACTCCTTTTACTTCGCTGGGCTTTGGTCTGGGCACCAATCGTTTTGAGCGGGAAATTCAGAAGGCCATTCTCAATATCCGTATCAAGGGACTGGGAAGCGAGCACCGCACAGCAATTTTCCCTAAGCTGATTTTCACCCTTAAGCGTGGACTCAATCTCGAGCCAGGGACGCCTAACTACGACATCAAAGAACTGGCTCTGGAGTGTGCCACTAAGCGCATGTATCCAGATGTCCTTTCCTATGACAAGATTATCGACTTGACTGGATCGTTCAAGGTACCGATGGGCTGCCGTTCTTTCCTACAAGGCTGGAAGGATGAAAATGGTCAGGAAGTCAACTCCGGTCGTATGAATCTAGGTGTCGTTACTGTCAATTTGCCGCGGATTGCGCTTGAGTCCGAGGGGGATTTGGATAAATTCTGGGAACTCTTTAATGAGCGGATGAATATAGCTGAGGACGCTTTGGTCTACCGAGTGGAGCGGACCAAAGAAGCCAGTCCAGCCAATGCGCCGATTCTTTATCAGTATGGGGCTTTTGGCCAACGCTTGGGCAAGTATGATCAGGTGGACCAGCTCTTTACTCACCGTCGTGCGACGGTTTCCCTAGGCTATATCGGTCTGTATGAAGTGGCAGCAGTCTTTTACGGCGGTAATTGGGAGAACAATCCTGAAGCCAAGGACTTTACGATTGCCATTGTCAAAGATATGAAGCGTCGGGTGCAAGAGTGGTCAGATCAGTATGACTATCATTTCTCTGTTTACTCGACACCATCTGAAAGCCTAACTGACCGTTTCTGCCGTTTGGATACAGAGAAGTTTGGGGTTGTTCCGGATATTACTGACAAGGAATACTATACTAACTCCTTCCACTACGATGTGCGCAAGAATCCAACGCCTTTTGAAAAGCTGGACTTTGAGAAAATTTATCCTGAAGTGGGTGCTTCTGGTGGCTTTATCCACTACTGTGAATATCCTGTGCTGCAGCAAAATCCAAAAGCACTGGAGGCTGTCTGGGACTATGCCTATGATCGGGTTGGCTATCTGGGAACCAATACGCCGATTGATCGCTGTTACAAGTGTAACTTTGAGGGAGACTTCACGCCGACCGAGCGGGGCTTCACCTGTCCAAACTGTGGCAACAGCGATCCCAAGACGGTCGATGTGGTCAAGCGGACCTGCGGCTACTTAGGAAATCCACAAGCCCGTCCGATGGTTAACGGCCGACACAAGGAAATATCAGCTCGGGTCAAGCACATGAATGGCTCGACTATTAAGTACGAAGGAAATTAAGATGGGAAAGTATCAATTGGACGACAAAGGAAAGGCTCAGGTGCAGCGTTTCCATGAAAAACATTCGCAGGGAGGCAGCGGCAAGAAAGAACGATTGGCCAAACTGCGTCAGCAATTTTTAGAAAAAAACAAGAAGCAATAGAAGTCAGAGTGGGGCGCAAGGCGGTCTCACTCTCTTCGTATCAGGAGGAAGTATGGAACTGAGACGACCGAAGCTAGAAGACAAGGAAAAGATTTTAGAGATGCTAGCTGACTTTGAAGCGGTTGGCAGCCGACAGGACGGCTTCTTTGGAGGAGTGGATTTTGTCTACGAGGACTGGCTGGAGACGATTCAGCTAGCTGAGGCAGGTCTAGGCTTGCCGCAAGGTTTTGTGCCTTACATCCAACTAATCTCTTTTGCTGCGGATGGTCAGGCTGTGGGCTTTCTCAATCTGCGCTTGCGGCTCAATGACTATTTGCTCCAAGAAGGCGGGCATATCGGCTATAGTATCCGTCCGTCTGCGCGTGGGAAAGGATTGGCCAAAGAGCAGCTGCGACAAGGATTGCAAGTAGCCAAAAGTAAAAATATTAAACGAGTCCTAGTGACTTGCGATTGTGATAATGCTGCCAGCCGGTCAGTGATTCTGACGAATGGCGGGGCTTTAGAGGATATTCGAGGCGGGAAAGAGCGTTATTGGATTGATATAGATTGAGGAAAGCCTATGAAGTTACGACGACCAACTTTGGAAGATAAAGACGCGATTTTAGAGATGATTGCGGAGTTCGATGCAGCAAAATCCTATATGCATGGTGGCATGGGCTCCGCTTGGAAGCGAGCAAAGGATTATGAGGATTGGTTAAAGATTGTAGAGCAGCAGGAGGATGCTGCCAATTTGCCAGCAGGCTGGGTTCCTGCAATCAAATTTTTATCCTTTGATGAGACCGGCTTGCCTCTGGGCTTTTTAGCTTTACGCCTGTCCTTAAATGACAAATTATTTGTGGAGGGTGGGCATATTGGCTATTCTATACGGCCCAGTCAACGCAGAAAGGGCTTGGCTAAGATGCAGCTAGAGCTAGGACTAGCAGAGGCTCGAAAGCAAGGACTGGAACGAGTGCTGATTACCTGCGATGAAGACAACGAAGCCAGTCGTCGCACCATTCTCTCTGCTGGCGGTGTTTACGAAAATACAATCGACAGAAGTCAGCGCTACTGGATTGATGTCAATTAAGGAGGGAGCATGGAGCTAAGACGACCAACTTTGGAAGATAAAGATGCGATTTTAGAGATGATTGCTGAGTTCGATGCAGCAAAATCCTATATGCACGGTGGCATGGGCTCCACTTGGAAACGAGCAAAGGATTATGAGGATTGGTTAAAGATTGTAGAGCAGCAGGAGGATGCTGCTAATTTGCTAGCAGGCTGGGTTCCTGCCATTCAATTTTTATCCTTTGATGAGACCGGCTTGCCTCTGGGCTTTTTAGCTCTGCGCTTGTCTTTGAATGACAAATTATTTGTGGAGGGCGGGCATATTGGCTATTCTATCCGCCCCAGTCAACGCAGAAAGGGCTTGGCTAAGATGCAGCTAGAGCTAGGGCTGGCAGAGGCCCGAAAGCAACAAGGATTGGAACGAGTGCTGATTACCTGCGATGAAGACAACGAAGCCAGTCGACGCACGATTCTCTCTGCTGGCGGTGTTTACGAAAATACAATCGACAGAAGTCAGCGCTACTGGATAGAGTTAGATGGGGAGGTGTCATGAACAATCCTAAACCTCAAGAATGGAAAAGTGAGGAGCTGAGCAAGGGGCGAATCATTGACTATAAGGCTTTTAACTTTGTAGATGGCGAAGGTGTCCGCAACTCCCTCTATGTCAGTGGCTGTATGTTTCACTGTGAGGGCTGCTATAATGCAGCAACCTGGTCTTTTAACGCTGGCATTCCTTATACCCAAGAGTTGGAGGATCAGATTATGAAAGACTTGGCGGAACCCTATGTGCAGGGGCTGACCCTCCTAGGCGGCGAGCCTTTTCTCAATACAGGCATTCTCCTGCCCTTGGTCAAGCGGATTCGGAGAGAGCTTCCAGACAAGGATATCTGGTCTTGGACGGGCTACACCTGGGAGGAGATGATGCTGGAAACGGAGGATAAGCTGGAGCTGCTGAGTTTGATTGACATTCTGGTGGATGGCCGTTTTGACCTTACCAAGAAGAATCTCATGTTGCAGTTCCGCGGTTCTTCCAATCAGCGGATCATCGATGTGCAGAAATCCCTTGAGGCAGGCAAGGTTATCATCTGGGAGAAGCTCAATGATGGCTTGCAGGCCTATGAGCAAGTTGACAGAGATAAGATGCTTTAAAAAACAAGCAAAATACTGATATAAAAGAGGTTTCACCTCTTTTTCTGTTGCCAAAAACAGTATAAAATATTGCTTTTTCGAGAAGGGAGAAGGAATTTACTGAAAATTAATACAGACCGTCCTTTTTTGTCAACAAAATTTGAAAAAAACTAAAATATTTTTAAATATTTTAGTGTATCATAATGCATTTATGATATAATAAAATGTATTTATATCTCAGGGGAGAAAAAGGGAGAATTATGAATCATCATAGGAGAAATGTGCCTGCTTCTAAAAAGGGGAAGAAGCTGAGGCTCTTTAATGCAGCTTTACTGACATTGGTAAGCTTGGTTTCAGGTTTGCTGGTTTTTTCTATATTTAAAAATAATGTTCTGGCGTTTCATCACCTGAACCTTATTTTGTCTGCTCTTTTGGCGGCTGTTATTTTACTGGCAGCCTTCTTTATATGGAAAAATAAGTTCAAAGTTTTGACCACGGTGCTTTTGCTTGTGACTTTGCTGGTATCCTCAGGAGCTATGTACGGGGTCAAGGAATTGATGGACTTATCTAGAGGTGTGAACTCTACTTCAAATTACTCTGAAATTGAAATGGCGGTTTATGTCCGAGCAGACAGCGACAAATCAGATGTGACTCAGCTGCAGAAGCTTACGGCTCCGACTGAAAATGGAGACAAGGACAATGTAACGGCTCTTCTGGAGCACATCAAGAATACTAAAAAGACTGAACTCACAGTGGAAAACAGCTCATCTTATATCGCAGCCTACAAGGCCCTCATCAATCAAGAGACTGAGGCCATTGCCCTCAATAGTTCGTTTGGAGATATGCTGGCTTCTCACGATGCTGACTATGCTTCAAAGATAAAGAAAATCTATACTTATAAAATTACTCGTCAAGTAGAGACCGGCAAACGCAGGGATGATGCCAATGCGGATGTCTTCAATATCTATGTCAGCGGTATCGATACTTATGGCTCTATCTCATCTGTCTCACGCTCAGATGTCAATATCATCATGACGGTCAATCGCAAGACCAAGAAAGTCCTCTTGACAACAACTCCTCGTGATTCTTATGTGGCGATTGCAGACGGAGGGGCTAGGCAGATGGACAAGCTGACCCATGCAGGGATTTACGGAGTGGATGCTTCTGTCCACACTCTGGAAAATCTATACGGCATTCGCATTGACTACTATGTTCGTCTGAACTTCACTTCCTTCCTCAAGCTGGTAGACCTGCTGGGTGGGATTGATGTTGAAAATGACCAAGAATTTACCAGCCGACACGGCAATCATCATTTCCCAGTAGGGAAAGTCCATATGAACTCAGATCAGGCGCTTGGCTTTGTTCGCGAGCGATACTCTCTTCAGGGTGGCGACAATGACCGCGGGAAAAATCAAGAAAAGGTTATCGAAGCAGTCATTAAAAAGCTGACTTCAACCAGTGCTTTGAAGAACTACAACGAGATTATTTCCGGCTTGCAGGACTCTATCCAGACCAATATGGAGCTGCCTGTTCTTATGAATCTGGTCAATACCCAGCTGGAGTCAGGGGGAAGCTATCAAGTTCAGTCACAAGCCATCAGCGGAAACGGCCGTATGGATCTACCATCTTACGCTATGCCAGATTCCAATCTCTACATGATGGAAATCCAACCGGAAAGCCTTGATAATGCTAAGGCAGCGATTCAGCAGGTAATGGAAGGGAAAACACCATGATTGATATCCATTCTCATATTATATTTGATGTGGACGATGGCCCTAAGAATTTTGAGGATTCCAAAAAACTGCTGGAAGAAAGTTATCGACAGGGAGTTCGGACCATCATCTCTACTTCTCATCGCAGAAAGGGTATGTTTGAAACGCCTGAAGAGACCATTAGCGCTAACTTTAAAATGGTAAAAGAACTGGCAGAGCTTGTAGCGCCTGACTTGACGGTTCTCTATGGGGCAGAGATTTACTACACCAGTGATGTGGCGGATAAGTTGGAAAAGGGGATTTTCCCCAGTCTAGCAGGCACACGCTATGTGCTGATTGAGTTTAGCATGGCGACGCCTTATAAAGACATCCATACAGGTCTAGCTCAGATTCTGCGCTTAGGTCTAACCCCAGTCGTGGCTCATATCGAGCGCTATCACTGCTTGGAAAATGATGAAAAGAAGGTGCAGGAACTCATTAATATGGGCTGCTATACTCAGATTAATAGCTCCAGTGTTCTAAAGCCTAAGCTGTTTGGAGACTCGCATAAATTTATGAAAAAACGGGCTCAGTTCTTTTTGGAGAAGGACTTGGTCCACTTTGTTGCCAGCGACATGCACAATCTAAGTCAGAGACCGCCTTTTATGAAGGAGGCCTTTGACATCGTCGCTAAGAAATACGGTTCCCGCCGGGCAGAAGCCCTCTTTGGCGGCAACCAAGCATTATTATTGAAAAATGAATTGATTTAGGGGAAAAATGGAAAAACAAGAAAAGCAAATCGTAGAAATCGATATTCTGTCCTTGCTGAGAGCCTTATGGTTGAAGAAATTTACTATCGTATTGGGAGCTGTGCTCTTTTCTTTGCTGGCTTTTGGGTACAGCGTCTTTATTGCTAAGAAAATGTATCAGAGTACCACGCGCATCTATGTGGTCAGCCGTCAGAATGAAACACAGGCAGCTTTGACCAATCAGGACCTGCAGGCGGGGGCTTACCTCGTTAAGGACTTTAAGGAAATCATTCTGTCACAGGCGGTTCTGTCACAGGCAATTAGTGAGTTGAAACTGCAAACGTCACCAAGAGAGCTGACGCGTCACATCACCGTTTCCGTTCCGGCGGATACTCGTATCGTTTCGATTACGGTTAAAGATGACAACCCAGAGGAAGCGGCTCGCATTGCCAATGCCTTCCGTAATATTGCTGCTGAGAAAATTATCGAGGTGACAAAAGTTTCTGATGTGACAACTTTGGAAGAAGCAACAGTCCCAGCAGAGCCTTCTTCACCAAATATTCGGCGTAATGTTATCTTAGGATTTTTAGGGGGCAGCGTCCTGATGTCGATCTTTATCATCGCGGTAGAAATCTTGGATGATCGGGTGAAGAAGCCAGAGGACATTGAAGAAGTCATGGGCTTGACGCTATTGGGCGTTATCCCAGATATGAACAGAATGTAAGGGAGAGAAAATGGCAACCTTAGAATTAGTTAGGAAAAAAAGGAACCTTGTCAAACTAACCGAGGAATACTACAATGCTCTAAGTACTAATGTACAGCTGAGCGGCGCCAATATCAAGATGGTCGAAATAAGCTCGGTGACGGCAAATGAAGGAAAGTCTACAACCTCAGTGAATCTCGCGGCCGCCTTTGCCAGAGCTGGTCATAAGACCTTGATGATCGATGCGGATATCCGCAACTCAGTCATGTCCGGTGTGTTTAGCAGTCAGAGAAAAGTATCAGGACTGACGGACTATCTGTCAGGACAGGCTGCCCTGCATGAAGTCATCAACGATACAGATCTGGACAACCTAGATGTGATCTTATCTGGTCCAGTATCACCTAATCCGACTGGGCTTTTGCAAAGCAAGCAGTTTGAAGCGCTTTTGACTGACCTGCGTGTCCGCTATGACTATATCATCGTAGATACTTCACCGATTGGTCTGGTCATTGATGCGGCCATCATCGCTCAGAAATGCGATGCTAGCTTCTTGGTGACACAAGCAGGACATATCAAACGAAAAGCAGTCATGAAAGCTAAAGAGCAGTTGGAACAAACGGGAACTCCTTTTTTGGGTGTTGTCCTCAATAAATATAACATTGATTTGGAACGCTATGGTGCCTACGGAACTTATGGAGGATACGGCAGCTATGGCAATTATGGGAAATAGGGAATAAAGAGTTTTAGGATAATTGGGAGATTAGGAACATGACAAGAGCGAGAAAAAGAGTCATCTTAATTATTGTTGATATTATTTTGCTCAGTATAAGTCAGGGGATTTCAAAATTCTTCTTAGCAAAATATGTCGGGATAACGGATTTGTCTTTTATCTCTATTTTAATGGGGATTATTGTACTGTATTTGACATTTGCAACACTGTCGAATGTCTTTTCTACCATTACAAGGTATACAGATTACAAAACAATGTTTCGAGTGGGGGGCTCAATTTTGGGAGCTTACTCGATTGTATACATTGTAGAGAAAATCTTTTATGAATCCACAAACAGTAGATATATTGTCCTTTCTATGCTGCTATCGTTTTTGTTGGTTATTGCTTCAAGGCTGACTTGGCGGGAGATTCATGAATTTGTGCAGCACCCTTCAGCCTTACTGGGTAAGAAAGTAGATGGGACGAAGACCCTTGTTGTTGGTTCAGGGGATGGTGCTAGTCTCTTTATCAAGACAGCCCAGCAAAAATCAAAAGATTTAAAGATAGTCGCGATTGTAGATGACGATAAGAATAAGCAAAATACGTATCTTCATGGAGTAAAAGTTGTAGGAACAACTGAGCAGATACCTGAAATTGTAGGGAATTATGAAGTCGAACAAATTGTCATTGCCATTCCTTCGTTGGCTCCGGATGACTACGAGCGAATCGTAGAGTACTGCCAACAGACGGAGGTCAAGGTCAATGCTATGCCTAAGTATGAACAGGTGATTACGGGGAAACTATCTGTCAGCAAACTTCAGGAAATTGATATTGCAGATCTGTTAGGGCGTAAAGAAGTTAAGCTGGATCAGCAAAGTTTGAAGTCCAATATTAAATGCAAGACAGTTCTTGTTACGGGGGCCGGTGGGTCAATCGGCTCGGAACTTTGCCGTCAGATTGCTCAATTCTGCCCAGCTAGGCTCCTGCTTCTAGGTCATGGAGAAAATTCGATTTATTTGATTCACAAGGAGCTGTCAAGCCGTTATAAAGATGATATTGAGTTGATTCCAATCATTGCAGATATTCAAGATAGAGAGAGGATTTTCCATATTATGGAAACCTATCGACCTGATCGAGTGTATCATGCAGCGGCTCACAAGCATGTTCCTTTGATGGAGTACAATCCGACAGAAGCGGTCAAAAACAATATCTATGGTACACGAAACGTAGCAGAAGCAGCAAAGGCAGCTGGTGTCGCGAAATTTGTCATGATTTCTACAGATAAGGCAGTCAACCCGCCTAATGTTATGGGGGCAACTAAGCGTGTGGCAGAAATGGTCGTGACCAGTTTAAATGAAGAAGGAAAGACTCTTTTCTCAGCCGTCCGCTTTGGGAATGTTTTGGGCAGCCGAGGTAGTGTTGTTCCTTTGTTCAAGGAGCAGATTGCCAAGGGAGGTCCTATCACCGTGACGGACTTTCGAATGACACGTTATTTCATGACCATACCAGAAGCCAGCCGCTTGGTGATTCAGGCTGGAGCCTTGATGCAAGGGGGAGAGGTTTTTGTCTTGGATATGGGCGAGCCTGTGAAAATATTGGACCTAGCTAAAAAGATGATCACGCTCAGTGGCCATACTGAAGAGGAGATTCAGATTCAGGAAGCAGGCATTCGACCGGGCGAAAAGCTTTATGAAGAGCTCTTGTCTGCCAAGGAAAAGGTCAATGATCAAGTCTATGAAAAGATTTTTGTAGGGAATGTTCAGTCGCTGCCTAAGATAGAGGTGGATTCCTATGTGGACTCTCTTCTGACTCTTGGTGCAAATGACCTCAAGGATAGCCTGGTAAAGTTTGCACAGCAATAAGTTTTTAGGATAATCATGTATAAATTTTTTAAACGAACATTAGATATAGTCTTGTCATTCTTAGGAATGATTGTCTTATCACCATTTTTTCTGCTTCTAGTACTCGCTATTAAATTGGATTCAAAAGGACCAGTTTTGTTCAAACAGAAGCGGGTCGGTCTGCATAAGAAACACTTCTATATTTTGAAATTCAGAACGATGCGAATTGACACCCCTAAGGATACCCCAACTCATTTGCTGGAAAACCCTGAGCAATGGATTACAAAGGTTGGGAAGTTTCTTAGGAAGACATCTCTGGATGAGTTGCCTCAGATTTGGAATATTTTTGTCGGTGACATGAGTATCATAGGCCCAAGACCGGCTCTTTGGAATCAGTATGATTTGATTGAAGAGCGAGACCGCTATGGAGCAAATGATGTTTTGCCAGGTCTGACAGGATGGGCCCAGATTCACGGGCGAGATGAGTTGCCGATTGCCAAGAAAGCTGAATTGGACGGCTACTATGTCCAGCATCTATCTTTTGGATTGGATGTCCGCTGTTTCTTTGGCACCATTAAGAGTGTGGCCAAGAGCGAAGGTGTTGTCGAAGGCGGCACGGGAAATATGGAAAAGAAAGATTAAAGGCTGATGAAAAGAATATTAATTACGGGAGAGGGTAGCTATATCGGCCGGAGCTTTAAGAGGTATGTTTCTTCACGGGAGGATGTTCAGGTTGATGAGCTGGACGTCCGCGGAGAAACCTGGAAGGAGAAAGATTTTTCGTCTTTTGATGTAATTTTGCATTTGGCGGCGATTGTCCATATCTCCAACCCATCAAAAGAGATGGAGTCGGTATATAATCAAGTCAATACTCAGCTACCTTATGAATTGGCTCAAAAGGCTAAACGCGAAGGTGTCAAACAGTTTATCTTTATGAGCAGTATGAGTGTCTATGGCGAAGTTTTGGGAGGCAGGGTTATCACAAAAGACACACAAGAGCGTCCTGATTCTTTTTATGGCAAAAGCAAACTAGCTGCTGAGCAACTTCTGTCGGAATTGGAGAGCGAAGATTTCAAATTGGCAGTTTTACGGCCGCCTATGGTTTATGGTCATCAAGCTAAAGGAAACTATAAGCGACTGTCAAAGTTGGCTCAGAAACTACCAGTTTTCCCTTTGGTTCAGAATGAACGTAGTATGATTTATATTGACAATCTTTGTGAGCTTATTAGACTGATTGTTCAGAATCAAGACAGTGGTGTTTTCTATCCTCAAAATCAGGACTATGTCAACACCTCTCAGCTAGTCAGAGAAATAAAAAGGACTCATGGCCAGAGAGTAGTCTTGCTGCCTGCATTTAACTGGATTTTAAAAAGACTGTCCCGCTATGTTTCGACTCTAAATAAGCTGTTTTCAGATTTAACTTATGAAAAAGAGATGTCTAGCTATCCTCAGTCTTATCAGGTGGCAGATTTTAGGAGGTCTATTGAGAAGACGGAGAAGGGAAACTAGTTTAGGATGATTGGGGGAATTGTTAGTGAAGTTTTCGGTATTGATGTCTGTCTATCAGAAGGAGAATCCAGATTTCTTAAGAAAGAGCCTAAATAGCGTTCTTATAGAGCAGAGCCGCAAGCCAGATGAGCTTGTCCTTGTAGAGGATGGGCCGCTGACAGAAGAGCTTTATCAGACGATTCAAGATTTCAAGGAAACATTTCCAGAGATGAAAGTTCTACCTTTAAAGGAAAATGTCGGATTGGGAGAAGCTTTGCATCGGGGAGTTGAGGCTTGTTCTTATGACTGGATTGCTAGAATGGATACAGATGACATTGCGACACCGGACCGTTTCCAGCAACAAGTGGACTATATTGAGCAGCATCCGCAGTTAGATGTTCTGGGTGGAAATATCATAGAATTTGATTCGGAACCAGATCAAATAGTGGCAGAGAAACAAATGCCGCTTTCCCATGAAGAGATTATCAAAAGGTTGCAGCGGAGAAATCCTTTCTGTCACATGACAGTATTTTTTAAGAAATCATCTGTTTTAAAAGCAGGCAATTACAAGCCCTTGCCTTTAGTGGAAGACTATTATCTTTGGGCGAGAATGGCTGCTCAGGGCTGTCGTTTCGCCAATCTTAATCGGGTCTTGGTTTATGCTCGCGTCGGAAATGGCATGCATACGAGAAGAAGCCAGACAGAGCAGATTGCCAGCTGGAAAGTAGTCAATACTTTTTTGCTGTCACATGGTATGTTGAACCGAGGGCAATATTATCAAAATATGTTGATGATTCGTGCTTTTGTGGGAACGCCTATTTGGATAAAAGCGTTTATTTATAAGTATCTGCTTAGAAGAAAGTAATTTTCTTCACAGACAGAGCAGTCTAGCTTAGACAGGGAGAAAGCTAGGAGTTAGGAGGATATAGGATGAAAAGTTTAGGAAGGAGGGAGAAATGATTTCTGTCGTGATGGCGACCTATAATGGGGCGGATTTTATTTTGGAGCAACTAGACTCTATCCGCACTCAAAAGCTGAAGCCTGATCAGGTCATTATCTGTGATGACTGTTCGACAGATCAGACAGTGGTGCTAATCAGGGATTACATCACCAAGCATCAACTGACGGATTGGCAGCTGATTGAAAATCAGGAAAATTTGGGCCATTATCAAACTTTTATAAAATTAGCGAGTTTGGCTGAGCACGATATTGTTTTTTTCGCTGATCAGGATGATAAATGGCTGCCTGATAAAACAGCTGCCTTGCAGAAAGTACTGTTAGAAACAGGTGCTGCTATGGTGTATGGCCAGTCTTACTTGATTGATCAAAATGGTCAGGTCATCAAGAAGCCCAAGGTTTCAGGAGACAGGCAAGAAAGAAATCTAGCTTGGCTTCTGAAAAAATGGCCGTCAGGTTATCAGACAGCTTTTAGAAAGTCGGTACTGGCTGATATTCAGCAGCAGTATACGGATTATCCTGGATTTGACTATCATGATGTTTTATTTGGTATGTTGGCTCCATTGTATGGAAAAGTTGTTTGCTTGGACCAGCTTCTAGATCAGCATCGCATTCATCAGGCGAATGTAACCCAGTCTGCGTCGTCGCTCAGTTTTAATAAAACAAGGTTATCTAGGATTAACTATTTACAGAAGGTCATCAGTCGCTATGAGTCCGTGAAAAAAATCGCAGAAGAGCGACAGATTTCTGAGGTGGACCATCACCAGGTTACTAGGGCTTTGACCTTGACCAATCTTAGATTGAAATTATTACAGTCTAGAAATCCATTTTGGGCTTTGGGCCTACTGTTTCAAATAAGGGAGTATCGAACAATAAAAGATTTCATCAGTGATTTGGTATACACCTACTCACTGAATGGAGTCGCTAGGAGATTATTGAAAAAGTTTGGGAGGTAAGAAAAATGAGAGGAACCAGTAAGATTGAATGGGAGTTGGCTTTGGGAGAACGCTTCAGCCCCATGTATCAGAAAATTACGGATGATAAATTAAAGGTTTTGCAAAAAGCCTATTTACAAATGTATAAAAAATTTGATGCAGAGTGTCGTCGGCATCATATTCATTCCTACATGGTTGCAGGGACCTTGATTGGTTCTTTGCGACATGGGGGCTATATCCCTTGGGACGATGATATCGACTTAGTGATGTTCCGAGAGGACTACAATCGTCTGCAGGAAATCTTTGCGGACAGCGAGGACTTCGAGCTGATCTCTCCTGCGGATGCGACAGACAGTGTCTTTAAGGTTCTAAAGCTGCAGAGCAAGTCACTGACCTACTATGATGTTTTGGGAGAAGGTTTCAGTAAAAAGAAACATCTTTATCTTGATATGCTGCCAATTGACTTTGTCCCAGAGAATAACATGCTTCGCAAGCTCAAGGGTCTTCTATTCAGAGCCTTGGATTTGTCACACAATAGCTCACGTTGCTATACGAAGTTTACTCCGCATCTGACCTATATGGCTAAAGAATCCAAAGAACTCAGACAAAATCTTTGGATCAGAAGACTGATAGGCTTCCCTTCTTTTATCATGGGGCCGGCTAATATGTATAAGTTGATGGAAAAACTCATCCAGTCTAATAAGAAGACTTCAAAAATAACAATTGCTTATGGTGTAAAAGGCTATTTGGGAGAGACAATCGACTATGAAAGTTTCTATCCAGCTAAGAAGTATTCCTTTGAAGGCTATGAGTTCGATGGACCTAATGATGCGGACAAGTATCTGACTAATCGCTATGGTGATTACATGACACCGCCTGAAAAAAAAGAACAGACAGAACGTCATGTCAGACTGAGAGATAATTGGGTTGAATTAATAGAAGGAAGATAATGGTTTTTTTACTAATTTTGGGTGGCCTCTTCCTATTGTTTTTGACAATCAAAACAGTAGGAAGAGACTATGCTAACCCGGCTTTTATATATCTGGCAATATGGATGATAGCAAGCATTTTTACTGCATTTTATTCATCCAAATGGGGAGAAGGACTTTCTCTGATAACGGTCACTGTTATCTTTGTTGGAAATGCCATTTTTTTAATGGGAGTCCTCTTGTCATCGAATTTGTTTGCTGAAAGGAAGTTGGACGCCAAACCTAGTCAAATAAAGGTGAGTACTCTTTTCATTATTTTAGTTCTCTTGTTTTTGGCTTATGCGGTCAGGTTTATTTATTCCGATTTGCTTTACTTGGCGGCGCAGAGCAAGCAGGTACCTGGGGGATTGTTTAAAACCATTGAATTGGCTCGGCATATGACTACAAATTATGATTTCTCTCTTAGTCGTCTTAGCCTCAATTTGTTGCGGGTTAACTTTTCCTTAGGAATTGTTTTCTTCTACTTTTTCTGCGAGTCTCTTTTTTCAGGAAAAGATGGCATTTTTTACAAAGGCAAATTACTGCTGATTAGCCTGATTTCTTTAGGTATTTCCCTCTTGTCCACTGGACGTACGGAGTTGTTGGGCTTGGTTGCTGGCTATGCGATTGTGTATATGTTGTTTTTCTCGAAGTATTATTCGTGGAAAGACAGCAGGTATGGTGTGAAGCTTTTTCGCTCTTTGCTGATAATTGGCTTTGTATTCCTTGTCTTATTTATGGCGGTTGGAACCTTTGTTCTCAATCGAGTGGATAGTCGGGCAGAGTTCGGAATTTTGGATAATTTGGTTAAATATATGGGTTCACCCATTCAGGCTTTAGACTATTATCTGAAAAATCCTACTCTTTATAGCGATAATCAAGTCTTTGGAGAAAATACTCTTATTGCTATCTATGGAACATTGAAATCCCTCGGTCTGTCTAGCCATGAGCTGACACCTTTCTTGCCTGTTGTTCATTTCAACGACGATAAAACCAATGTTTACACAATTTATTACTACTTTATCAAGGATTTTGGCTATTTCTCAGTCCTTATCTTTCAGCTTTTATATGGCTTCTTTTATGGAAGTTTCTACTATTCTATCAAAAAACGCTATTTCACCCCGCTAAAGGTTATTGTTTTCGCTTTATTTGCGTATCCTTTGGTCATTTCATTCTTTCAGGAAACATTGCTGTCATTGTTGACAACCCATATTAATCGGATTATCTATGCTTTTGTGATTTATATGGCAGCTGATTTACTGAGTAGAGTACGATTTACAAGGAGAGGAAGGAAAGTATCGGTATGACGACATCAGCTCTGATATTCGCAGGCGGCACAGGCAGCCGCATGAATACTAAGACCTTGCCCAAGCAGTTTTTAGAGTTGCACGGTAAGCCTATTATTATTCATACGATTGAGCACTTTGAAGACCATCCAGCAGTATCGGATATTGTGGTTGTCTGTGTAGATGGCTGGCTGGACTACTGCAGAGATTTATTAGCTAGGTTTAATATTAAAAAAGTCAGTCAAGTGGTTCCTGGTGGAGAGACTGGACAAATGTCTATTTTTAATGGTCTATCTGTCTTACGGAAAAAGTACAAGAACGATGACGACTATGTGTTGATTCATGATGGTGTTCGCCCCTTGATTGACGGGGGAATTATTTCTAAAAATATTGAAACAGCCAAAAAGTATGGGGCAGCTATTACGGTTAAGCCGGTTATCGAAACGGTCATTCAGGTCGACGAGGCGGATGTTATTAATCAGGTTATTGAGCGTTCTACTTGTCAGACAGCTGTCGCCCCTCAAACCTTCGCGCTTTCGAAGATTCACTCCCTGCATTTAAAAGCTCAGGCAGAGAATCAGTTTGATATGACAGATTCAGCGACACTAGCTCGTTATTTTGGACTCCCTCTGCATACAGTCATGGGGGGCAGCGAAAATATCAAAATTACGACTCCATCTGATTTCTATATTTTTAGAGCGATTTACGAAGCGCGTGAAAATGCACAAATTTTTGGTTGATATGGCAAATAATACGATTTTACAAAAGGATATGGAAGATCTAGTTACTGTCAGTCCTATTCTTAGAGAACTGAGCAATGTCACAGTCTTGGTAACCGGAGCAACGGGACTTATAGGCAGACACTGTATTTCCGCTTTGATGGCTTTAAATGATTTGTACCAAGCTAATGTCAGAGTAGTGGCCTTGGCACGAAATCAGAAAAAAGCGGAAGATCTATTTCAAGATTTTTTACATAGTGAGAATCTGAAGCTAGTGTATGCTGACTTGCTGTCAGATTGGCAGATAGAGGAGGATTTGGATTATATTATCCATGGAGCCAGTGCGACGGACTCCTCTTTTTTCGTTGAGCATCCTGTAGAGACAATTGATCTAGCAGTAAATGGAACGAAAAAACTGCTGGAGCTGGCTAAAAATAAGAAAGTTCACAGTATGGTTTACCTCTCTTCTCTGGAAGTCTATGGAACGACTAATCCGGAAGTTTCCAGCATTAGCGAGAAAGATTACGGTTATTTGGATCCAACCAGTGTCCGTAGCAGTTATTCGGAAAGCAAGCGCATGGCGGAGTCCTTGTGTGTAGGCTATTGTCATCAGTATCAGGTGCCAGTTAGAATGGCTCGTTTGTCACAAACCTTTGGCCCAGGTGTGAGCTATGAGGACAACAGAGTTTTTGCGCAGTTTGCGTGTGCTATCCTTGAAAAGAGAGATATTGTTCTCCGGACTAAAGGGGAAACTGTTCGGAACTACTGCTATACCAAAGATGCCATTGAAGCCATTTTTTACATTCTGCTGAAAGGCCAAGCAGGTCAAGCATATAATGTCGCCAATAAAGAGACGGCTATTTCCATTCGTGAGATGGCGGAAATGGTTATTGAACTAAGCGGTAGCAATGAATCGAAGTTGGTCTTTGATTTGGCAGAAGATGTGGAAAAACTGGGATATAATCCGACAGTTAAGATTCGTCTCAATACCGACAAGCTTGAAAGTTTGGGCTGGCAAGCTCATACTGATTTAGAAACCATGTTTTTACGTTTGATTGAGAGCATGGCGTCAGATAGGAAGAAATAGGAGGGCAAATTTGTCTGGTGGATTTAAAAAAATAGTAGCTAATTTTTCCTATGTTGTCTTGTCCAATTTGCTGACAGTAATCGTTTCTTCTCTGGTTGTCTTGATTTTGCCTAAGATTATGGGTGTAGAGGAGTATGGCTACTGGCAACTCTATATTTTTTATTTATCTTATGCCGGTTTTGTTCATCTGGGTTGGGTGGACGGAATCTATCTTCGCTACGGTGGTCTGGAGTATGCTGATCTGGATAAAGAGAAGTTTTTCTCTCAGTTTCTCATGCTTTTGATCTATCTGACAGGGATTGGAATTTTATTTTTCTTAGGGATTTCTTCCTTTATTAGAGATGAGAGCAGTCGGTTTGTTTTTATACTTTTGGTTTATACTATGTTGGTCACCAATCTGCGCTTTCTCTTTGTTTACGTTCTGCAGATGACTAATCGACTAAAGGAGAGTTCCTATGTTGTCAGTGGAGATCGACTCCTCTATTTACTGCTTTTACTGGTCTTTATTTTCGTGGGCTTTCGAGATTTCAAGATTATGGTCTATGCAGATTTAATTGGTAGAGTTGTTTCCCTTTTTTATGCCATGTATCTGTGCCGAGATATGGCCCTGCGACCTCTCAATCAGTTTAAGCTTGATATACAGGAAACGGTTCGCAATATTGCTGTCGGTATCAATCTAATGCTATCAAATGTAGCTAGTATGCTCATTATAGGAACGGTTCGAATGGGGATTCAAAAGGTATGGAACATTGCTACATTTGGGAAAGTATCCTTGACTCTGAGCATTTCCAATCTGCTTATGACCTTTATCAACGCTATTGGTTTGGTCATTTTTCCGATTTTGAAACGGACGGACGAAAGCAAGTTACCTAAGATTTACAATCAGTTGCGGAATGTCCTTATGGTTCTTATGTTTGGAGTGCTTTTGCTGTATTATCCCCTGAAAATAGCTTTGGACAGCTGGCTGCCGGCTTACAGAGAGTCCTTGATATTTATGGCTCTAGTCTTTCCTATGTCTGTCTACGAGGGAAAAATGGCTCTGCTTATCAATACCTACTTAAAAGCCTTACGAATGGAAAGGCAGATTTTTAAAGTAAATGTTATTGCCATGCTCTTAAGCTTTGCTACTACCTTGATTTTTGCAGTTTTTCTGCGCAATCTGAATGCTACAGTTCTGTCTATCGTGCTGTTGCTGGCGACTAGGAGTATACTTGCAGAGCTAATCTTAGCCAAGAGGATGCAGATTGAGGTCGTCAAAGATATCTGGGTTGAGTTGCTAATGACACTTGTATTTATTGCTTCGAATTGGTTTTTATCAGTTTATCTAGCTGCAGCAGCCTACGGATTTGTCTATCTGACCTACAGCATTTACAAATACCAAAGTTTGAAAGGTTTGCTCCAACAATTGCGGGCTCGTTGATGTTTGAGAAATTATAAATAGTTTAACAACCTAAATACTAAGCCCTGTCTGGGCGTTTTACGTTTGTAATGTAGTGTTAGCATACAAAGTTACTTATAAAGTTACTCTGGCTACAATCAGTTTGCTGAACTATATATTGTATATGGTGGAAATGAAAGGCAATTTTTCCAGTAACTTATTGCAGATTATGGTATTTTTTAGAATAAAAAGAAATTAGCTAAAATAATTCCGTTCTTTATGTCTCTGAATATAAATGATTTTGCAAGTTATTCTACCATGAAGAGACTTCAAAAATCATCAGCAGAGCTGTAGGGTAGCAAAGTGGACTAGGTTTTGGTGTTTTTAGTCAGTGCAGAATTTGGCAGTCAACTTTGAGAAGAGAAGTATCTGTTAGTTGCAATAGTAAAATTAAAGAGAACTCGAGGATTAGCAAGAAGAGGTGGCCTATGAAAAAAATTTTAGTTACAGGCGGAACGGGGTATATTGGAAGTCATACAGTGGTTGAACTAGTCGCAGCGGGCTATGAAGCTATTATCGTGGATAACTTTTCGAATAGCTCTCCAGAAGTGCTAGAGCGCTTAGAAACTATCACTGGTGTGAACATCCTGTTTTACAAGGGTTCGATTTCTGATAAAGATCTGATGAACCAGATTTTCGAAGACAATCACATTGATGCAGTTATTCATTTAGCAGCCTATAAGTCAGTAGAAGAATCGGTGCGGGAACCACTTAAATATTACGAAAATAATGTCAGTGCTGGTATTGCTCTTCTTGAAGTTATGAAAGAGCACAAGGTAGAACATATTATCTTTAGCTCCAGTGCCACGGTCTATGGAATGAATCATTGTTCAACCTTGACAGGAGATTTATCTACTTCAGCGACCAATCCATATGGTTACACCAAGCTGATGATGGAGCAGATTTTGACGGATCTTGCTCTTGCACATTCAGATTGGTCTGTGACCAATCTTCGTTACTTCAATCCAATTGGTGCTCATGAGTCTGGTCTGATTGGTGAGGCTCCAAATGGAATTCCTCATAACCTCATGCCTTATATAACTCAGGTTGCGGTCGGTAAATTAAAAGAGCTTAGCGTTTTTGGAAATGATTATGATACGCACGACGGTACAGGAGTACGGGATTATATTCATGTAGTTGATTTAGCCAAGGGTCACGTTTTAGCTTTGAAACATAATTTAGAAAACAAGGGAGTCGCTGTTTTCAACCTTGGTACAGGAATTGGTTATAGTGTGCTCGATATGGTTAAAGCCTTTGAAAAAGTCAACAGTGTGAAAATTCCTTATACTATCAAGGATAGACGACCTGGAGATGTGGCGACTTGCTATGCCGATGCAAGTAAAGCAAATGATATTTTGGGCTGGAAAGCTGAGAAAAATCTTCAAGATATGATGCGAGATTCTTGGAGGTGGCAAAGTTCAAATCCTAATGGCTATGAAAGCTAATGTAGAATATCAGCTAGGTGAATAAAACTCTTCTGTAATAATGCAGAAGAGTTTTTCTTATAGAAGAGATATAAGTTTCGTTGGATGCAAAAGTTTTCAAAGACTGTCATCAATTGATATGTTTTTTAATGGGCGTGTAATCTGGTCTTGATGAGCTGTAATAGTAAACATGCTATAATGTCTGCATGAAAACTGAAAACACAACTTTGCACGCTTTTAAGGCCCTAGCTTGCTTTAGTATTGTTTCCTTACACTTTCTGCTGCCGGGGCAATTTGGCGTTTTTTATCAAATTGTGGCTCGCTTTGCAGTTCCCTTTTTCATGATGCTGTCGGGCTATTTTTCCTTTAATATTTCCAGAGATAAGGTCAAGTATCGTCTCAAGCAGATGCTCCTTTTGACAGCTGCCAGTCTCCTGTTTTACACGATTGTGCATTTTGTCAACTTGCTGCTGACCAGAGAGTTAACAGAAAAGATGGCATCTATAGACCTGCCTGATTTTGCGGACTTTTTCCTCTTTAACAGTCCCAGAGACTTGATTGGCTCGGCTGCTACACCGACCTGGTATTTGCTGGCGATTTCTTATATCTACACGCTTTATCTGATTTTTTATAAGCATTTCCACCGCTTAACTAGCTTGGGCGTGTCATTGTTCTTGTTGGTTCTGGCCTTTTGTATCGAATTCAATATTAGCGGTACCTTATACTATCGCAATTTCCTCTTCATGGGTCTCCCATTTTTCATCATGGGCATGCAGTTTGCCAAGCATCGGGAAAGGATCTTGGGTTACGATTTGTCTTCGGTGAAAAAATGGACTATTGGCTTAGGAATAGCGGGTTTGATTTTACTTGAGTACTATTTTATGGGGACGGAGTACGACCTCTATCCCAGCACTCTTTTTTCATCCAGTGCAATTTTCTTCTATGCAATCAGAAATGGGACTGATATTGATATTCCGATTTTAAATAATATCGCCAAGAGATATGCCACCATGATTTATATCATTCATCCCTTCATTATCTTAATTTTCAGGTCGATAATGCCTCGGAATACCATTTACAGTTTTGGTTTTTTTATCATTTTCTTACTATCTTACTTGCTGAGCATAGCTTTTCAGAAAGCCCTCAGGCCCAGACTTATCAGTGCACTTCCAGCTCGGTGATGTGAGCAAGCAGAGCTTATCCTCGTATTCACTCCAAACCAAAAGCAACAGAGAACTTCTGTTGCTTTTCTTGGTCTATCTTGGATTTAGACTGCTCAATACTTTTTCAAAACTGTCAGAGTGGGCTTCGACGGTGATTTTTTCTAGCGTAAAAGGGTGCGTGAAAGTCAGCCGATGGGCGTGGAGCATAAGCCGCCCTTGGGGTTGCGGATGATAGAGTGGGTCGCCGACCAGAGGGTGTCCGTGGTGAGCCAGATGGACACGGATCTGATGGGTGCGGCCAGTCTTGAGTTGGCATTTGACCAAGGCAGCCAGCCCAAATTGCTTGAGCCGAGTCACATGAGTTTCTGCGTAGAGTCCTTTCCGGGGGTCAACCAGCCGTTTCCTGCGGTCATGGCGGTCGCGGCCAATCTTGTCTTTATAGATAATCTTTTTGCTTGGGAACTTGCCTTGGACCAGAGCCCAATATTGGCGGCTGATTTCTCGCTTTTCCAGCAGCCGATTGAGGATGGGCAGGACAAAGGGATTCTTGGCAAAGAGGACGGCACCACTGGTTTCTTTATCCAGCCGGTGAACGACATAGCAGGTTTCACCGACATAGGCGGAAACATGATTGAGCAGAGCCAGCTCTCTTGGCTCATTAGCGTGGGTTTTCATGCCTTCAGGTTTATTGACGATGATGAGATGCTGGTCTTGGTAGAGCTCTTCTACTAGTTCGCCATTTCCAAGCAAGATTGTCTTTTGAGGATAATCCTCTTCATCAAATATCAGGCAGACATCATCTCCAGGTTTGACTACAGTCTGCCAGTTGATAGCTAGGCTGTTGACGGACACATGTTTCTTGGTCCGTAGAAAGTGCCGGATTTTTCGTGGAATGAGAAATTGTTCTTCCAGCAGCTCTTTGACTGTCATGGCGGGCAGTCCATCTGGGATAGTGAGTGTGAATTTCATACATTTATTGTAGCAGAAAGCTATAACTTTGAAAATAGGCAGTGTCGGATAAGACTTGCTGCAGAGGCTTTTAAAAGGCTATTTAATATACCCTTTTTCTTAAAAATAACTAAAAATCAGATGGGAAATAGGGTACTTTCTTGTCTGCACCTAAATAAGGTGATAAAATAAGGTTTATGAAGAATTTAAAAGATTTGTTTGAAAAATTAGTAGATTATTTTACTATACAGAAACCTCAAAAAGAAGCAGCAGAGGAGATAGAGTTGACAGAAGAGCAGGCCAAGTCTGGTCTCAGCCGTTCGGGCAAGGCCAAGAAGAAACCTCTCTCTCAGCACCCTATCCGTCGTTTTTGGCGCAGGTTTCATCTGACCAAGATATTCCTTATTCTCGGCTTGACCTTTGGTCTGGTGGTCGGTGGCTATCTCTTTTATGTTGCTAAGACGACCAATGTCAAGGATTTGCAGAATGCCCTTAAAGCTACCACGCTCATCTTTGATAAGGATGGCAATGAAGCAGGGAGCCTGTCTGGTCAGAAAGGAACTTATGTCGAGCTGACTGAGATTAGTCAAGACTTGCAAAATGCTGTTATCGCAACAGAGGACCGGACTTTCTATGAGAATGGCGGGATTAACTACAGTCGTTTTATCCTAGCTATCCTGACAGCCGGTCGCTCGGGTGGGGGTTCTACCATTACCCAGCAGTTGGCCAAGAATGCCTATCTGTCTCAGGACCAGACTATCGAGCGGAAGGCCAAGGAATTTTTCCTGGCTCTGGAAATCAATAAGAAATACAGCAAGCAGGAAATCCTGACCATGTACCTCAATAACTCCTATTTTGGAAATGGTGTCTGGGGTGTGGAAGATGCCTCTAAGAAATATTTCGGAGTTTCGGCTAGCCAGCTTAGTCTGGACCAGTCGGCTGTTCTGGCTGGTATGCTCAAGGGACCAGAGATATATAATCCGCTGTATTCGGTTGAAAATGCGACCAATCGCCGCGATACGGTGCTGCAAAATATGGTTGCTGCAGGCTTTATTGATCAGGGAACAGCCGATCAGGCTGCCGCTGTAGGAATTGGTGGTCAGCTGGTTGATGCTTATGCTGGTAAGTCAGAAGACTATCGCTATCCGTCCTATTTCGATGCGGTTATCAATGAAGCGGTCAATGACTACGGCTTGACTGAAGAAGAGATTGTTAATAATGGCTATCGCATTTACACTGAGTTGGATCAGAACTACCAAGCCAGCATGCAGGTTATTTACAGCAATGTCTCTCTCTTTCCGGTAGCAGAAGATGGCACTATGGCTGAATCAGGCAGTGTTGCTTTGGATCCAAAAACTGGCGGTGTGCGGGCATTAGTTGGACGAGTCAATAGTGCAGAAGGTTCGACCTTCAGAAGCTTTAACTATGCAACCCAGTCCTCTCGTAGCCCGGGTTCTACAATCAAGCCTTTGGTTGCTTACAGTCCGGCCGTAGCTGCTGGTTGGCCGACAGATAAGGAGCTGGATAATACCAGAACCACCTTTGGCGACTATACCATCAACAACTACGGCAATATCCAAAGCTCCCCTAAAGTTCCGATGTATCAAGCCTTAGCAGAATCTCTGAACATTCCAGCTGTTTCAACTGTAGACGAGCTAGGTATTAACAAGGCCTTTGAGTATGGGAAAAAGTTTGGTTTGAATATGGACAAGGTTGATAAGACCTTGGGAGTAGCGCTAGGAAGCGGAGTTACAACCAATCCAATGCAGATGGCTCAGGCCTACTCAGTCTTTGCCAACGGTGGTGTGATGAATGATGCCCATCTCATTACAAAAATTGAAAATGCCAGTGGTCAGGTCGTCAAGACCCATCGCCAAACCTCTACCCGGGTCCTTAATAGCTCAACAACTGACAAGATGAACAGCATGATGCTGGGGACTTTCTCGAACGGTACAGGTATCTATGCGGCTCCGTATGGCTATACTATGGCTGGTAAGACCGGTACGACTGAAACGGACTTTAACCCAGATCTATCTGGTGACCAATGGGTTATTGGCTATACGCCGGATGTGGTTATCAGCCAGTGGCTAGGCTTTCCAAAAACTGACGAAACCCACTATCTGACTGGGACCAGCGCAAATGAAGCCTCGGCGGTTTTCCGAAATGTTGCCAATAGCATCCTGCCATATACAGAAGGAACTTCCTTTGAAGGGCAAAAGAATGCCTATGCTGCCAACGGTATTGCCCCTGTGGACACCTATGGTACGGAGGAAACGGGTACTACAACTGAAAACAAAGACTTCCTGCAGGACGTTCAGGATCGAGCTCAAAATCTAGTGGATGAAGCCAAGAAAGCTATTGATGACACTGGTATTCCTGAGAAAGCTAAGAATCTCTGGGATACTGTTACCAGCTGGTTTCAATAGGATTTAAAAGCGCTGAACGGCTTGTCAAAAGCATAGAATCCTGCTATAATAAGAAAGATGGAGGCGTTATGGCATTAAAAAAAGCGAGTCTAGCGTGTACAGTCTGCGGTTCTAGGAACTACTCGGTTAAGCTCAGTAGCACTCCAAAACCAACGCGTTTAGAAGTTAATAAATTTTGTAAGCATTGCAGTAAATATACGCTGCATAAAGAAACTAGATAGGAGATTGTTGTGAAATTCTTTAAAGATGTTTTTAAACTATTGAAAGATACAACTTGGCCTACCCGAAAAGAGAGATGGACAGATTTTATCTCTGTCATGGAATACACTGCATTCTTTGTAGTGATCATCTATATCTTTGATAAAGTAGTGGCAAGCGGTCTTTTCCAGATTCTGAATATTTTCTCTTAATCACTGAAGTAGAAATAGAGAAGAATCCTGCGGCAGCCATATTATTCAAAGTCCCACCTATTGTGAGTAGGTGGGACTTTGGCGTATATCACTAGTTACTCGTTCTTTTATTTTCTAAAAAATTTAATCAGATTAAAAGACTTTGATTTGTCAGGAAAATAGTTATTAAATTCCTTTGCATTTGAGGAAATTATGGTATAATAGGGCTAGAAAGAAGCAGAAGCCCTCAGGCTTTTTTATTTAGGAAAGGATGAACTCATGGACAGTTTTGACAAAGGCTGGTTTGTACTGCAGACCTATTCAGGCTATGAAAACAAGGTAAAAGAAAATCTTTTGCAGCGCGCTCAGACTTATAATATGCTTGAAAATATCTTGCGCGTGGAAATCCCTACTCAGACCGTGCAAGTCGAGAAAAATGGCAAGACCAAGGAAATCGAAGAAAACCGCTTCCCTGGTTATGTCTTGGTGGAAATGGTAATGACAGACGAAGCTTGGTTTGTCGTGCGGAATACTCCGAATGTAACAGGATTTGTCGGATCGCACGGAAACCGCTCTAAACCAACGCCACTCTTGGAAGAAGAAATTCGCAACATTCTCATCTCCATGGGTCAAACAGTGCAGGAGTTTGACTTGGATGTCAAGGTTGGGGATACCGTTCGTATCATAGATGGTGCCTTCACTGACTATACAGGTAAGATTACGGAGATTGATAATAACAAGGTTAAGATGATTATTTCCATGTTTGGCAATGACACCGTGGCTGAAGTTAATCTCAGCCAGATTGCAGAGCTTTAATTGACGAAGCCGCTATCCTTGTCAAAAATAAAATCCAAGACTGAAAACGTCTTGGATTTTTGTGTTTTTGGAGCCAATTGTAAGATTACTTATCCTTAATGACAGAGTCAATAATGTCTTTGGTTTGTTTCATTTGATAGGTAGACATTACCCCAACGATTTGATTGTTCTGAGTAGAGAAACTAAACTGTTCGTCATTAGAATTTTTATAGACAAAGGTTGTATCGCGCTCTGAACGAATAATCATTTCCGGACGACCAAGCTTGTCGAAAGCTGTCTTGGGAGTGTCGGATGTGGTGATGCTAGAGTAACTGCTTTTGGCCGGCTGAGCGTCTTTTAGGCTAAAACTCAAATTCGTCAGGACATTATTGGTAAAGTAGCACATAATGTCTCCGTTGTCAGTGTGCCAGATGTTGACAGAGTTGCCAGGGTCATTCTCATCAGTGCTGAATGTAGGTTGGCCTAGAGCTGCTGTTACTTCATCGTAAGACGTTTTAGGTTTGTCACCATTGATATCCTCTCCGTTTACCTGAATGACAAAGCCAGTGGAAATATGGAAATTTCTTATTTTCTCTAATTCAGGAATAGAAGCTGCATCTGGTATGTATTGTAGTGCAGAAGCATCATCTGGATCAAAGCTAGCACGTTTCTGAAATACCTCATCACTACTTTCATAGGTGCTAGAGCTACTGCTAGATGATTTGCTGGATGTTTCCTTAGAGGATGAACTTTTCGAAGCTTTGAGGGAGCTAGGTGTCTTTTTTCTTTGCTGCGTCTGCTTGGCAGGCATGCAGGCTGAGAGAGCTAGCAAAGAGAGGAGACTAAGGGTATAGAAGCTGACTTTTTTCATAATCAATCTTTTTTCCTTTCGCTGATGATGAATGATGTTTTTATAATATTATATCAGCAAAATTTGCTAGAAACAATAGAAAATGCAATAAAAAAGCCCTTTGAGGGACTTCTAGAAATATATTTATGAAGGCGGTAGACGGATTTGAACCGACGATCAAGCTTTTGCAGAGCCGTGCCTTACCACTTGGCTATACCGCCGCAGCTCTTATTATTCTATCGTAAATACTTGCTTTCGTCAAGAGTCTTTCAAAGTCAAATCAGAAAATGTTAGACGCTACCATTCTGAACGCTTCAGGAACAAATGTTCAGCTGAGAAGTAGAATTCATTCTTAGTGGCAGAAAATCTGGCAAACACCTTGTCAAAGAGCTGCGCTTTTGTTATAATAGAGGGTGCCGTGTAAATGGCAAAATACTCATTTTAGATGAATTGTGGGACTGTTGCCTTTGGGTGGTCCTGTGAGCTGAAATCTAAAAGAGGAAAAAAACAAAAAGGAGAATTTACTCATGGCAGTAATTTCAATGAAACAACTTCTTGAGGCTGGTGTTCACTTTGGTCACCAAACTCGTCGCTGGAACCCTAAGATGGCTAAGTACATCTTCACTGAGCGTAACGGAATCCACGTTATCGACTTGCAACAAACTGTAAAATACGCTGACCAAGCTTACGACTTCATGCGTGATGCAGCAGCTAACGATGCAGTTGTATTGTTTGTTGGTACTAAGAAACAAGCAGCTGATGCAGTTGCTGAAGAAGCAGTACGTTCAGGTCAATACTTCATCAACCACCGTTGGTTGGGTGGAACTCTTACAAACTGGGGAACAATCCAAAAACGTATCGCTCGTTTGAAAGAAATCAAACGTATGGAAGAAGATGGAACTTTCGAAGTTCTTCCTAAGAAAGAAGTTGCACTTCTTAACAAACAACGTGCACGTCTTGAAAAATTCTTGGGTGGTATCGAAGATATGCCTCGTATCCCAGATGTTATGTACGTAGTTGACCCACATAAAGAGCAAATCGCTGTTAAAGAAGCTAAGAAATTGGGAATCCCAGTTGTAGCGATGGTTGACACAAACACTGATCCAGATGATATCGATGTAATCATCCCAGCTAACGATGATGCTATCCGCGCTGTTAAATTGATCACAGCTAAATTGGCTGACGCTATCATCGAAGGACGTCAAGGTGAAGATGCAGCAGCAGTTGAAGCAGAATTTGCAGCTTCAGAAGCTCAAGCAGATTCAATCGAAGAAATCGTTGAAGTTGTAGAAGGCGACAACGCTTAATTCATATAAATAGTAATTACCTAGGAGGGCGGGGCTTAGCCCGGCTCTCCTATTTTTAAAAAATATAGGAGAATCAAAATGGCAGAAATTACAGCTAAACTTGTAAAAGAGTTGCGTGAAAAATCTGGTGCTGGTGTCATGGACGCTAAGAAAGCATTGGTAGAAGTTGAAGGTGATATCGAAAAAGCGATTGAATTGCTTCGCGAAAAAGGTATGGCTAAGGCAGCTAAGAAAGCTGACCGTGTTGCTGCAGAAGGTTTGACTGGTGTTTATGTTAACGGTAATGTTGCAGCAGTTATTGAAGTAAACGCTGAAACTGACTTCGTTGCGAAAAACGCTCAATTCGTTGAATTGGTAAATACTACAGCTAAAGTTATTGCTGAAGGAAAACCTGCTAATAACGAAGAAGCACTTGCTTTGACAATGCCTTCAGGTGAAACTCTTGAAGCTGCATACGTATCTGCAACTGCAACTATCGGAGAAAAAATCTCTTTCCGTCGCTTTGCTTTGATTGAAAAGACAGATGCTCAACACTTCGGTGCTTACCAACACAACGGTGGCCGTATCGGAGTTATCTCAGTTATTGACGGTGGAGACGATGCTCTTGCTAAGCAAATCTCTATGCATATCGCTGCGATGAAACCAACTGTTCTTTCATACAAAGAATTGGATGAGCAATTTGTTAAAGATGAATT
>NZ_CAURVL010000020.1:0-32297 GCF_963528215.1 uncultured Streptococcus sp. | reverse complement strand
AAAAGAGACTCCATCATTCCTACAGCGGTTTTACCCACTACAGAAATTATAGAGCTACTTTTTCTACCACTTACTTAGGAAATCTTACCACTTACCGAAAAGGGGTAGATTTGCTATTGTCCATTTGTTAGGATAAGGGTGCAAAGGGGAAAATACATCTTAAGGAGGCAATCATGAAAACATCATTTTTGAAAAGCGCTGTGGCGCTGGTAACATGTGGCTTGGTGGCTTTTGGAGCAGCGCAAGTTCGAGCTGACCAGCAAAAATTGCCGTCGGGCACGCCTTATGACCAAATCGGTCAGAAAATTGAAAATTTCCACAAGGAACACGAAAAAACCAGCGCGGGACTGGCGGCAGCAGTCTTTGATAAGGACGGCCAAACCATTTACCAAAAGAACTTTGGCTATATGGACAAGGAAAAGAAGCTGGCTGTGGACGACAACTCGGTTTTTGAGTGGGGCTCTGCCACCAAATTGACCGTCTGGCTCAGCGTCATGCAGCTCTGGGAAGAAGGAAAAATTGACCTAAAAACAGATATAAAAGAGTATTTGCCCAAGGATTTCCTGAAACACCTCAAATACGACAAGCCCATTACCATGCTGGATCTGATGAACCACCAAGCGGGTTTTGATGAAACGCCGCTGAACACAGGAACAGGCAAGAGCTTGGAAGAATTACTAAAAAGCCAGCCCGCTCAAACTTATGAGCCAGGGACGGTGACATCCTATTCCAATTACAGTACAGCTCTAGCAGGCTATATCGTGGAGCGCATCAGCGGACAGGACTTTGCGGATTATGTCCACGAGCATATTTTCCAGCCTTTGGGCATGAACCATACCGCTCTCTTACCTGATTTGTCGGACAATACCTATGTCCGAGACAAGCGGCAGGGTGAGAAAACCTATGATACAAACGGAAGTTTATATCTAGATAAATTGCTTCCCGCGGATATTTATCCAGCGGGGCAGGCGACAGGGACTTTTGCCGATTTCAAGCGGTTCGCGCAAGCTCTTTTGAGAAAGGAAAAGCTCTTTAAGCGCCCAGAAACCTGGAATGAACTGTATCAGACAACTTCTACATTCTCAGATAAAGCAGTCGCTAAGAATGCCCACGGCTTTTGGGTGACAGAGTATGAGATAGGCTCTATTTTAGGGCACGGCGGTCATTCTTTTGCCGGTTTTTCAACCATGATTTCGCTGGATTTCAAGTCGGGTATCGGCATGGTTACCATGGTAAATCAGAGAGAAGAAGCCACCTTTTCTTTCGGTCTGCCCGATTTAGTCTTTGGCAAGAAAAAGCAAGCCCCTAACCAGTCTCAAAAAGACTTTCAGGAGGGCATGTATCGGACTTCCCGCTCCATTCAGCAAGGCCCGACCTCTATTTCGCGCCTTACTCCTGTTTATACTTTTTATGTGAAAGATGTGATCAAAGACGGTCATCTGCTACTCAGCAACTACTGGCTTTGGCAACATCACCAAGGACGAACAGAAGTTGAAACAACCTATAATCATTTAGAAAAGCTCTCGCTTTGGGAGGTGGTAAAGGATTATGGTTCTGTCGCTCTGCTGGGTCTCGCAGTTGTTTATGCTGTGCTTGTTCTTTTGTTAGCTGCTTTGGGTAAGGTGTATCGCTTGCTTTTTGGGAAAGAAAGTAAAAGAGCGACTCCAAGAAGTTGGAAAATTTGGCATTATGGCACTTGCGGACTGATTTTGGTTAGCCTAGTCAATCTAGCAGGTCTCGTCATCGTTGCCGTTTCGGGCAAGTACATGCCCGATTATCGCTGGCAAGCCATTCTCTTTGCCTTCTTAGCACTGATTTTTCTGGTCAATGCTGCGCTGCCCATCTTCCTGCGCTCAACCTTCCAAGTGAGCAAGGGTCGAAAAATCTTGACCTACTTGACCAGCAGCGCTTCACTTATCGTCGTTCTCAATATCCTCTACTGGAGCCTCTACCAATGGTGGGCACTTTAATAGAAAGGAAAGCTATGACCCATTCTCAAAAAATCGAAACAATGATTCAAAACGGATCCGACCAACTCTACACCGTTTGCTATCCCAATCCTGACAAGGAAACGATTATCCTGCTGCACGGTGGACCGGGAACGCCTGATGACTTCAAGCTCTTTATCCCTAAGCTCGAAAAAGATTATCAACTGATTGTCTTTCACCAGCGGGGAACGAGAAAATCGCCCTGCCTGAGTGGCGACTACAGCATGGAAGCCTACATTGCGGACATCAACACGATTGCCGACCACTTCAATGTAGATAAATTTCACCTTTTGGGACATTCCTGGGGCGGATTGTACGCGCAAATCTAC
The DNA here is from genome assembly GCF_963528215.1 of uncultured Streptococcus sp. GTDB lineage: Bacteria > Bacillota > Bacilli > Lactobacillales > Streptococcaceae > Streptococcus. The sequence continues at coordinate 29,980 of NZ_CAURVL010000020.1, read as the reverse complement.
GCCAGCAAAATCCCTGAGCGGGTTCTTAGTCTCTTTCTTTCCTCTCCGGGAACAGGCACGAGCAAGCAGTGGCAGCAAATGGAAAAAGAGATGATGAATTACAATAAAAATCACTGCACGACTATCGAATGGCTAAAAATGGGAATCTATTCTCTGCTCGGCAATCTTGGTAGTTCCAAGGCTTCGCAGGCTCTCTTTCGCCAAGTTGTCCGTAATTACAATGCCGACTATCCAGCCTTTCATGATGTGAAACTAGACATGAGCAATGTTTCAGTCCAGGCAAGCAATCAAACGAGAAAGGAAATCACTGCCTACCCTCTCTTGCCCCGCCTAGAACATCCTCCTTTTCCTATCACCGTGACCTTTGGTGACAATGATATTTTTGGTGCCACTGAACATTTTGTCATCAGCCGCTACCCTAGCGCCCAAGTCTTAACGATTAAAAACAGCGGCCACTTACCATTTCTTCATAATCCGCAGGATTACTTTGCTATCTTGCACCAGCATTTTCAACCTTAGCATGAACCTCTAAAGTTTTCCAACTTTAGAGGTTTTCACTTATCTGCAACTTATCCCTCTTTTTCGGGCTTTTCATCAACCCACTACAGAAATTATAGAGCCATATTCTTTGAATCAAAAAAGCCGAGACAGCAGTGTTTCAGCTTTGATTTTTGAATAAAATATGTGGATAGGGAATTAGCTATTGTGTGGGCTTCTGAAAAGGTGAAATCTTCTTGGTCTTGTCAGCTTTTTCTTTTCGGTGTATAATAAGTGAAAATATTTCTTTACAGGAGGCGTTCATGAAAAAGAAACCAATTTATCTTTATGTTTTGCTGGGCTTGTCAACCGTGGGAACCTTGTGGGGACTTTTTGGCAAGTTCACTTCTTCTGATGCTGGGGTGAAAAGCATTCTTAAGCAGATAGAAGAACCAGCAAAATCCCAGTATGCCACCTATTTTAGCAAGAGTGCAGAAGTGGCGAATTCGCTAGCCAATAATTTCTTTTTTTACGGGCACATCGTTCTCTTAATAGTGGCTCTTTTCTTCCTTTTTAGGAAAGATATATTTAAGGCCAATCTTATCTACATTGCCGATGTTCTTGTGGGCTTGATTTCGACAGCCTATGCTTATGTGGTATCAAAGGGAATTATAGCTTCTTCTTTTTCAGACTCAACTCTTCTTTCGGCACAGATGACGGGGTTGAATTTCTCCATCCTCCTGTCAGTGGTCATCAGCCTTATCTTCCTTTCCATCGTCATCTTTAAGCTAGTCCAGCAGCAGAAAGAGGCTGAAAAAGCGGAACTAGCTGCAAACGAATAAGATTTGACAAATAACAGATAAGTGCTTACAATTTTAAGAAGCAATATCTGTTATTTTTTAGAATGGAGAGTAAAATGACAAAGGTTTCCTTGGTTTACATCAGCTTGAGCGGCAATACAGAGAGTTTTGTCCGTCGGCTGACAGACTATTTGCTGGAGCAGCATCCAAGCCTAGAGGTAGAGAAGATTCATATCAAAGACCTGGTAAAGGAAGGGCAGTCTTTTTTTGAAATGGGCAATCCTTTTATCGCTTTTCTGCCGACTTATCTGGAGGGGGGCAACGGTGTGGATAATGGTGATGTAGAAATTCTGACAACCGATGTGGGGGATTTTATCGCCTATGGTCAAAATGCTAGCAAGTGTCTGGGTGTCATTGGCAGTGGCAATCGTAACTTTAATAATCAATATTGTCTAACCGCTAAACAATATTCAGAGCGCTTTGGTTTTCCAGTTTTGGCTGATTTTGAAATGCGCGGCATGTTGGGAGATATTAAGAAGGTTGCAGGGATTATTGAGGAGCTCTATCATATTGAAAAAAACGAAAACCAGTGAGGTTTTCGTTTTTTGATGTTCTATATCAAGCTTACATCTTTTCTGGCGCTTCTACTCCTAGCAAACGCAGAGCTTCTTTGAGGACAACAGCTGTTGAGTAGCTGAGAGCCAGACGGCTGTCGCGCTCAGGGTTTTCGTCCAGAATCCGTGTGTGTGCATAGTATTTGTTAAAGGCTTGAGCCAGACTGATAGCATATTTGGCAATCAGAGATGGCTCATAGTTATCAGCAGCACGCTTGACAACGCGACCGAAGTCTTGGAGCAGCTTGATAATTTCCCAGCTTTCAGGATCGTTCAGGCTGTATGTAGCCTCTTCATCTGGCTGGAAGTTCGCCTTGCGCAGGATAGACTGGATACGAGCATAGGCATACTGGATGTAAGGGCCTGTTTCTCCCTCGAAGGAAACCATAGCTTCCAGATCAAAGTCGTAACCATTGCGGCGGTCAGTTTTGAGGTCGTAGAACTTAACCGCTCCAACCCCAACCGCACGAGCAACAGCTTCCTTGTTTTCCAAATCTGGGTTTTTAGCTTCAATCTGGCTCTTAGCTCGGCTGATAGCTTCCAACAGAGTTGGTTCGAGCAGGATGATGTTTCCTTTACGTGTAGACAGTTTTTGACGGTTCTTAGTCACCAGACCAAAGTCAACGTGAATCATGTCATCGCTCCAGTCAAAGCCCATCTTTTTCAGAACAGCTTTGAGTTGTCTGAAGTGGTTGGCCTGCTCTTGACCTACAACATAGACATTTTTGACAAAGTTGTAAGTGCGAGCCCGGTAGATGGCTGTTGCGATATCACGTGTGATGTAGAGGGTAGCACCGTCTGATTTTTTAATCATAGCAGGCGGAAGGTTGAAGTCTTCCAAGTCTACAATGCTAGCTCCTTTGGATTCTTCTAGGAGCCCTTTTTCTTCGAGGATTTGAATTCCTTCGTCCATCTTGTCGTTGTAGAAGGCTTCACCGTTTAGACTGTCAAATTCGACACCTAGGAGTTCGTAGATACGGTTGAACTCCATCAGACTTTCGTCGCGGAACCATTGCCAGAGCTCAGTCGCTTCTGGGTCGCCATCTTCCAGCTTCTTGAACCAAAGGCGGCCTTCTTCATCCAGAGATGGGTCGTTTTCAATCTCGGCATTGATACGCACGTAGAGTTTGAGAAGCTCGTCAATAGGGTTAGCTTCAACAGCTTCCTGGCTTCCCCACTTCTTATAAGCTACCATCAAGAGACCAAACTGTTTGCCCCAGTCTCCCAAGTGGTTGACTTTAATGGTGTTGTAGCCAATCTTGCGGAAGATGTTGGAAAGAGCGTCACCGATAACAGTAGAACGCAAGTGGCCAACTGAGAAAGGCTTGGCAATGTTTGGGCTGGATAGGTCAATGGTGACATTTTCCCCATTTCCTTCGTTCTGTTGGCCGTAGTCAGCTCCGTCTTTGATGACTTCTTTGATTACTTGGCCAGAAATTTCAGCCTTACTGAGGAAAAAGTTGACATAAGGACCAGTCGCAACGACTTTGTCAAAATGCGCTGTATCAATCTTTTCAGCGATGTCAGCAGCGATGATTTGAGGAGCTTTGCGCTCAGTCTTTGCCAGAGAAAAGGCTGGGAAGGCGATATCACCAAGTTCAGAGCTCTTTGGCTGCTCCAATAAATTTAAAATAGCGTCTTGATCAAGGCTGTCAATAACCTTGGCCAATTCGCCGGCAATCAACTGTTTGTTATCCATATTTGCTCCTTTGTGTCTTTTGTTATTATTTTATCACATTTTTCAAGGATTCTTCAATTTTTTTGGGAATAATTTTTGGGCTAATATGAATTTTTCTGATATAATAAGAGGGATAAGAACCTGTATTTATAGATGAGTTTTCCATCTAAATGCTTCCTTCCCTGACACTCTTGGTTAAAGTTTTTTGTTTATTCTCAGTATTCCTGCAAATCTTTACCTAAGATTGATGGAGAAGCAGTTTTTCATCGGATGGAGTATTCTTCATGAATGCAGCTTCTAAATATTCAACAATGAGGTGAAAATGAGAAAGAATGACCGTCATCAGTTAGTCAAAACGATGATTAAGGAAGAAAAGCTAGGAACGCAAAAGGAGATTCAGGATCGTCTGGAAGCGCAAGGGATTTATGTAACGCAGACTACCCTGTCGCGTGACCTCCGTGAAATTGGCCTGACCAAGGTTAAGAAGAAGGGTCTGACTTATTATGTTTTGGCGCATGAGACTGAAGAGATTGACTTGATAGAGTTTTTAGCCAAGCATGTGGAGAGTGTAGCCAGAGCCGAGTTTAGTCTGGTTCTTCGTACTGAGCTGGGCGAGGCAACAGTGCTGGCCAATGTCGTGGATAGCTCGCTGGATAGCCGTATTCTGGGAACCGTTGCAGGTGCCAATACTCTTTTAGTGGTTTGCCGGGATCAGGCAGCGGCTCAGGAGATTGAGGAGCAAATACAGGAAGTGATGTAGGGTCACATTTTTCAGGAAAAATGGAGAGGTTTGAGACGGGAGTCCTGACCTCGTTTGTTTTTAGAAAGGATAGAGATGGCAGTAGAAAAGTTATCGCCAGGCATGCAGCAGTATTTGGATATCAAAAAGGACTATCCAGATGCTTTCTTGCTCTTTCGGATGGGAGATTTCTATGAGTTATTTTATGATGATGCGGTCAATGCCGCGCAGATTTTAGAGATTTCTCTCACCAGCCGCAATAAAAATGCTGAAAATCCCATTCCCATGGCCGGAGTTCCCTATCATTCGGCTCAGCAGTATATTGATGTTTTGGTCGAATCAGGCTATAAGGTGGCGATTGCGGAGCAGATGGAAGACCCCAAAGAAGCCAAGGGGGTTGTTAAGCGGGAGGTCGTGCAGGTTATCACGCCGGGGACAGTGGTGGACTCCAGTAAGCCGGACTCTGCTAATAACTTTCTGGTGGCTCTGGATTACTCAGACGGCCTCTATGGTCTAGCTTATATGGACTTGGTGACCGGTGAGTTTCAGGTGACCAGTTTAGAGGACTTTGCCTTGGTCTGCGGGGAAATCCGCAATTTGAAAGCTAGGGAAGTGGTGCTGGGCTATGCCTTGCCAGAAGCTGAGGAGCAGGTCTTGGCTGGACAGATGAACCTCTTACTGTCCTATGTACAGACGGCCTTAGACGATGTCCAGCTGCTGGGCGAGGAGCTGTCTCCTATGGAACGTCAGGCAGCAGGGAAACTGCTGGAGTATGTGCACCGGACCCAGATGAGGGAGCTCAGCCATTTGAAGAAGGCTCAGCATTATGAAATCAAGGACTTTCTGCAAATGGACTATGCCACCAAGGCGAGTCTGGATTTGACGGAAAATGCTCGCTCAGGCAAGAAGCACGGCAGTCTTTATTGGCTGATGGACGAGACGAAGACGGCCATGGGGGGTCGCATGCTGCGCTCTTGGATCCAGCGTCCGCTGATTGATGAAGCGCGAATTAGCCAGCGGCAGAATGTCGTCGAGGTTTTTCTGGATCATTTCTTTGAGCGGAGTGATTTGACGGAGAGCCTCAAGGGAGTCTATGATATTGAGCGGCTGGCTAGTCGAGTGTCTTTTGGCAAGACCAATCCCAAAGATCTGCTGCAGCTGGCAGCAACATTGGGCAATGTGCCTCAGATTAAGGCTATCCTGCAAGGAATTGGCAGTCCGCATCTAGCTCGTTTGATTGAAGGGTTGGATTCTATTCCAGAGTTGGCGGGCTTGATTAGCTCAGCTATTTCCTCGGATGCGCCCCATATCATCACCGAGGGCAATATCATTCGGACCGGTTTTGATGAGACCTTGGATCAGTATCGGCTTGTGCTGAGGGAGGGGACCGGATGGATTGCGGAGCTGGAAGTTAAGGAGCGTGCCAACAGCGGCATCAGCAATCTGAAGATTGATTACAACAAAAAAGATGGTTACTACTTCCACGTGACCAATTCCCAACTGGCTCATGTGCCTAGTCATTTCTTTCGCAAGGCGACCCTGAAAAATTCTGAGCGTTTCGGAACGGAGGAACTGGCTCGGATTGAGGGCGAGATGTTGGAGGCGCGTGAAAAATCTGCTAATTTGGAATACGAGATTTTCATGCGAATCCGTGAGGAAGTAGGCAAATACATCCAGCGCTTGCAGGCCTTGGCGCAAACGCTAGCAGCTGTAGATGTCCTGCAGAGTTTTGCTGCGGTGGCAGAGCAGAGACATTTGGTGCGTCCCGTCTTTACTGCGGAGCGTCGCCTGCAGATTGAAAAAGGTCGGCATGCTGTTGTGGAAAAGGTCATGGGTGCCCAAAGCTACATTCCAAATAGTATTCTGCTGGACCAGGAAACGGACATCCAGCTGATTACCGGGCCTAATATGAGCGGGAAATCGACCTATATGCGCCAGCTGGCTATCATCGTCATTATGGCACAGATGGGATCTTATGTGCCCGCTCAGTCTGCCAGTCTGCCACTATTCGATGCGATTTTCACTCGCATCGGTGCAGCGGATGATTTGGTGTCTGGCCAGTCCACTTTTATGGTGGAGATGATGGAGGCCAATCGGGCCATTCGGCAGGCCAGCGAGCGTTCGCTCATTCTCTTTGATGAGCTGGGCCGTGGGACGGCGACTTATGATGGGATGGCGCTGGCTCAGGCTATTATCGAGCATATTCATCACCATACTGGGGCCAAGACCCTCTTTGCCACTCACTATCATGAGCTGACAGCCTTGGAGGATAGCTTGGAGCATTTGGAAAATGTCCATGTGGCAACCTTGGAAAAGGACGGGCAGGTGACTTTCCTGCATAAGATTGAGCCAGGTCCGGCTGACAAGTCTTACGGAATCCATGTGGCGAAAATTGCCGGACTTCCTGAGAAATTGCTGGAACGAGCGGATAGCATTTTGAGTCATTTGGAAAGTCAGGATACAGGGCTAGGCTCAGAGCTTCCTGCTGAATCTAGACAAACACGTTCGCAAGTGGCGGAGCAGATGTCTCTTTTCGCAGAAGGATCGGGAAATCCAGTCCTGACTGAACTACGAGACTTGGACATCTATAATATGACTCCTCTGGAAGTCATGGCAGCAGTGGCCGATCTCAAGAAAAAGCTGTAAAAGCAAAGAACAGACTTGTTAATGCCTCAAGTCTGTTCTTTTTGTTTCTCACGATTTTCTAGACAAACGGCTATTGATTTTTTGAATGTTGCGGTAAGTGCGGTAGTAGATGGCACCTGAAATGATTAGATAGATGAGGGTGAATTCCCCGACGGCAGTCAGTGTCAGGCTGAGTAGTTTTTCTCTTGGGAAAAATCCAGCTAGATTAGCCAAAAGTGCAAAGCTCAGAATCATCACTCCATAGTGGCTGACGACGGAGCGCAGGATGCTCCAATCTCTTTGGAAGAAGCTTCCACTCCATCTGAAAACAGCTCCCATGTTAAACCAGATAAGCATGCAGTAGAGCATGATGAGGGAAACATGGACATGCTGGCTCAAAAAGAAGTGGCCGATAGGAGAGCGAGGGTGAAGCGGTAGATAAGCTGGATTGTAAAAATAAGAAACAATCATGGAGAAGAAGAGACCGATGAAAATCCCTCCAATCCCTCCGAAAAAGAGTTCTTTAAGACGAGTTTTCATAATTGCAACCTTTCTTTAATGGATTTGAGATAGCGGCGGGACGAGTATGTCTGATCGCCGTTTTTCAGAAATATTTGAATCAGACCATTTGGAGTCAGCTTGAGGTGGCTGATTTGTTGGCTGTTGATAATCTCCGACTGAGAAATCTGCAGGAAATAGTCCGGTAGGATCTGCAGCAATTGATAAAGAGCTTGTTGAGTTCGATAGCTGTCTTTTGCCGTTCGGACCCGAACCTGACGATTTTCTGTATAGATTCGGTGGATTTCCTTAGCGTCCAGCAGATAGATGTCGTCTTCTTTCTTGACATGAATCTTGTCCTCTTTGCCTAGATGTTGAGCAAAGTGGACCAATTCCTGAATGCTTTCTGTCATAAGGCGAGCCTCAATGCTGACGGAGTCTTCGGTGACTTGAGAATCGATTCTTAGCTTAACTTTCATAACTTCCTCCTTTCATCTTTATTAAACCGCAACTTAGTAGCGAAAACAAGCCCTTGTGTCTATGTGGCAGCTATCTGTGTCTATTTGGTTTGAATGGTGAGCAGAGTGGTCGAGATAAGGCTCCCTTCTGATAGAAAAAGCCCAATGTGTTATAATAGATAGCAGAACAAATACGGAGAAAAAGATGTCAAAAATTATCGAACTTCCAGAAATTCTGGCCAATCAGATTGCGGCAGGTGAGGTCATTGAGCGACCTAGCAGCGTGGTCAAGGAGCTGGTGGAAAATTCAATTGATGCGGGTGCAAGTCAGATTACTATCGAAATCGAGGAGGCCGGACTCAAGAGCATTCAGGTAACGGACAATGGCGAGGGCATAGAGCACCAAGATGTTCCTCTGGCCCTTCGACGCCATGCTACCAGTAAAATCAAGAAGCAGGCGGATCTCTTTCGGATTCGGACGCTGGGTTTCCGTGGTGAGGCCATTCCTTCCATTGCTTCTGTCTCGCGTTTTACCATTGAGACAGCGACGGAAGCCGGCCAGCACGGGACTCTGCTGGTTGCCCAGGGTGGCGAGATTGAAGAGCATGAGCCTACTAGCAGTCCGGTAGGAACGAAAATCAAGATAGAAGATCTCTTCTTTAATACTCCAGCCCGGCTCAAGTATATGAAGAGCCAGCAGGCTGAGCTATCCCATATCGTTGATGTGATTAATCGGCTTAGTCTGGCCCATCCGGAAGTGGCTTTCACCCTTATCAGTGACGGCCGCGAAATGACACGGACTGCCGGCAGTGGCAATCTGCGTCAGGCTATTGCAGGCATCTATGGTCTGGCAACAGCCAAGAAAATGGTGGAAATCTCTGCTTCAGATCTGGACTTTGAGGTGAGCGGCTATGTCAGTCTGCCTGAGCTGACTCGTGCGAATCGGAATTATATTACGATTCTCATCAACGGCCGCTGCATTAAGAATTTCCTGCTTAATCGTGCTATTTTGGACGGCTACGGCAGCAAGCTTATGGTAGGCCGCTTTCCACTAGCGGTCATCAATATCCAGATTGACCCCTATCTGGCCGATGTCAATGTCCATCCGACCAAGCAAGAGGTGAGGATTTCTAAAGAGCGGGAACTCATGGCCTTGATTTCGCAAGCAATTGCGACCAGTCTCAAGGAACAGGATCTTATCCCGGATGCTTTGGAAAATCTAGCCAAATCAACTGTTAAGCGTGCGACTAAGCCTGAACAGACCAGTCTCCCGCTGAAAGAAAATCGCCTCTACTACGATAAGGAGCAGAATGACTTTTTCCTCAAGCCGCAGGTGGCCGAGCAGCAGTTATCCTTTGAAGAAACAGCAGATCCTGTTCAGGCAAATACTGACGAAAAAGCAGAACCGCAATCGACTTCGGTCAAATTCGCAGAGAGAAAGCCGGCCAGCTATGACCAACTAGACCATCCAGAGCTTGACCAGGCAAGTCTGGAGCGGGCTGTGGATAAGTTGGAGCAGGAAGAGAAATCAAGCTTCCCAGAGTTAGAATATTTCGGCCAGATGCATGGTACCTATCTCTTTGCTCAGGGCAAGGGCGGTCTTTACATTATTGACCAGCATGCTGCCCAAGAGCGGGTCAAGTATGAGTATTATCGGGAGAAGATTGGGGATGTGGACAATAGCCAGCAGCAGCTCTTAGTGCCCTATATCTTTGAATTTCCAGCAGACGATATGCTGCGAATCAAGCAGCGGATAGAGCTGTTAGAAGACGCTGGCATCTTTTTAGAAGAGTATGGAGCCAATCAGTTTATCCTCCGTGAGCATCCCATTTGGTTCAAGGAAGAGGAGATTGAGGCCGGCATCTATGAAATGTGTGATATGCTTCTCCTGACCAAGGAAGTTTCCATCAAGAAATATCGAGCAGAGCTAGCCATTATGATGAGCTGCAAACGCTCCATCAAGGCCAATCACAGTCTGGATGACTACTCTGCGCGTGACTTGCTCTTTCAGCTGTCCCAGTGTGACAATCCTTACAACTGCCCACACGGCCGACCGGTCTTAGTCAATTTTACCAAGTCGGATATGGAAAAAATGTTCCGCCGCATTCAGGAAAATCATACTAGCCTGCGGGAGTTAGGGAAATACTAAACTGTATAGAAGATCAAACAGCCCTAGTCATAGAACTAGAGCTGTTTTTGATGTTTGACCTGAACTTGTGTTCTAGCAAGCAAATCAGCTGGATGGCGTTTGTCCTTGCGAAGCAGTCCCATCAGCAGAAAGATCAAGAAGAGAATCCCTGCTGAAGTTGACAAGAAAATTGACAGGGCATCTGCTTGATAAGCACTACGGATAGCTCCCATATGTCCCAGCTGCCAAGGGAAAAATTTGATAGCAGAGCGCAAAAGGCTGTGGGAAAGGCTCCTATGTTTGTAAACCAACTGTAAACCTGCCCAACGCTTGCCAAGACTTCCTTTTCGATAGTCTAGCCAAGCAAAGATGATAGTTAGAGGCAGGACGGAGCTAGAAAAAGCCAGAAGTTGGCTCTGAGCTTCAGTGAATGAAGGAATGCCTCCTAGAACCAGATTGTAAAAGCCCATAGCTAGTAAAAAAAGAGAAATGAGATAGAATGAGATGAAGAGCCAGTCTCCAAGCAGCTCTTTCAGACGAGTTTTGACAGGTATGGGATTGTCAGTTTTTAGTTTCATCTTGAGCACCTTCTTTCTCAGAATCATCAAGGCCTATAACCTTGTCCAGATACTTTTTCTTAATCTTTAGTGCCTTGTTAATAGCCATTGCTGATGCGATTAAGAGGAAGAAAGTCAACCAGACCAGGGCAGTGAATGTTGCTGGAAAGCTGGAACCTGCGAAGAAGAGAAAAATAGCCAGAGCTGATATAAAAATATACAGAACCTGCCAGAAACCATAAGATTTCACTTCCTTATAGTAGCGATCTTTTTCGTCTTCTGAGAGGACAGGTTTTATTTCTGGTTTGTCACTTTCTTCTAAAAGCAGATAATCTGTCGTCACCTGGAAAATCTTGCTCAGCTCTACAATTTTTTCCAGCTCTGGCAGTGCTTGGCCAGATTCCCACTTGGAAATGCTTTGGCGAGAGACATTGATTTGTTCTGCCAGCTTTTCTTGTGACCAGCCTTTTTCTTTTCTTAGTTCAAATAATTTATCAGCGAGTTTCATCATCACAGCCTCCTTTTTTTCTATCTCTATCCTAACAGCTTTTATTTATCTTGAGAATACAGCTTCCTGTACATTTTGTCAACCGCTGGTTGCACTTCTATTTGCAGTTTCCAGACAGAAAATATGATATACTAGATAGGCAAAATGATACAAAAAGAAGGAAGATTATGTACGAATATTTTAAAGGAATCATCAGTAAAATTACAGCCAAGTACATCGTATTGGAAGTCAACTCTATCGGCTATATTCTTCATGTGGCCAACCCCTATGCATACTCAGGGCGTCTTCATCAGGAAGCTAAGGTCTATGTGCACCAGGTGGTGAGGGAAGACGCGGAGCTCCTGTACGGTTTTGCGACTGAGGAGGAGAAGCAACTCTTTCTCAGCTTGATTTCAGTCTCAGGTATCGGCCCAGTGTCTGCCCTGGCAATTATTGCGGCGGATGATAATGCTGGCTTAGTGCAAGCCATTGAGCAGAAAAATATCACCTACCTGACCAAGTTTCCTAAAATTGGCAAGAAAACAGCCCAGCAGATGGTGCTGGACTTGGAAGGCAAGGTAGTGGCGGCGGATGGTCTGGCAGAAAGCAAGGCACCTGTCCAGACTGTGGATAATCAGGAGCTGGAAGAAGCCATGGAAGCCATGCTGGCTCTGGGCTACAAAGCTGCTGAGCTCAAGAAAATCAAGAAATTCTTTGAAGGAACGACGGATACAGCAGAAAACTATATCAAGTCAGCCCTTAAGATGTTGGTGAAATAGGAGAAAGTTATGACCAAACGATGCGGCTGGGTAAAAATGAACAACTCCTTGTATGTAGCCTATCATGATGAGGAGTGGGGCAAACCCCTCCATGATAATCAGAAATTATTTGAATTGCTCTGCATGGAGACCTATCAGGCTGGACTTTCTTGGGAGACCATTCTGAATAAACGTCAGGCTTTTCGGGAAGCTTTTCATTTCTATGATGCCCAGAAAATTGCTCAGATGACAGATGCAGATCTGGATGGTTTGTTGGATAATCCCGACATCATCCGTAACAAGATGAAGATTTATGCAACTAGGGCTAATGCCCAAGCTTTTTTGGCTGTTCAAAAGCAGTTTGGCTCTTTTAATGACTTTGTCTGGTCCTTTGTAGATTTCAAAACGATTGACAATCAAATTACGAACTACAAGGAAGCGCCAGCTAAGACAGAGCTGTCAGAAAGCATGTCCAAGGCGCTGAAAAAGCAAGGCTTCAAATTTGTCGGTCCCGTTTGTGTCTATTCATTCCTAGAAGCCGCTGGCCTTATCAATGATCATGAAAATGATTGTGACTTTAATCCACATAGAAATACCGTTTGAGAAAGATTCTCAACGGTATTTTTCAATTTCTTCTTTTAGCGATTTTACTAGCTCTTTTTCATCGGCAAGTTGTAGTAGACCAATCCCTTTTTTTATTAATTCGTTATCATTTTTGCAAATTCCAAGTCGAATCTGTGAAAGCCCGAGGGAATCATAACGTTTTTCTTTTTTTGACAAATCGTAAATGTACTTAGTGATTTCAGCGCATTCTCTCTTTAATCCATTATAAAGATAGATGGTAGAAAGGTTGACTAAGAGTCCGATTTGTAGATTATTCCCATAGCGGAATGATTGGTATTTTTTTATGCTATTTAAAATCTTTTGGGTAAATTGTTTTATATTTTCTAAAGGGAAGAAATAAAGAATAGTAGAAAGAAGTCGAAAATCACTTTCATACCAAGTGTCCTGTTTTTCTAAATACGCCCAAATTTTATTGGTAGTAGCATTAATTTCTTTTGTCTCAGAAATTCCATTTTGTCTCAGATGAATAGTAATATTGATGCTATCTAAAGCATGTTTAATCGGAATATCGGAATGTTTACATAGATATGCCTCGCATTCTCTCTTTAATTGTAACAAACCTTTCGTCCCTACAATAGTCTCACCTTGGTTATAAAGAGAATTTAAAATTTTCTGTCTCTGACTAGGTTGATAATAATCACAAATGTATTTAAATTCTTCTAGTGTCATATCTATCTGGCGAAGTAAAAAAATCATGGTATCGAACTTTGGCACGACTTGTCCGCTTTCAATTCGTGCCAAAGTTGAGCGAGCTAAAAAATCCCCACAAATTTCTTCTTGAGTCAGCCCTTTTGATTTTCTAATTTCTTTATAGATTTTTCCATAATCCCAGCGCATAAGAACCCTCTTTGAAAATGTTACTAAAAGCTACGTTTTGAGAAAGCGTTTTAAAATAGTATATCATTAAATAAAAGGGAGGGCAAATATGAAAAAAATAATGTACAATTTAATTTTACTGGCAGTAACGTCAATAGTTACTACAAGTGTACTTCCATGGTGGTGGTCATGGTGGTAAAGTGAATAGAATAGGAAAGGGGCGAGTCCAATGGTCTAAATAATTCAAAAAAGCAGGCAAAGATTAAATATATATATATTTAAAAATTAGAATCTATAAAATTAAAGGAGGTGAGACCAAGGGGTCGTTGATTGTGACTAGCTAAGCTATAAATTGGAAAGGTAAAATATTCTCTAAAAACTATAAAATATTCAATATAGGAGTGTAGTTATGAAAATAAGAATTAAAAATAAAACATTAGCTTTATTAGCTACAGTTTCTTTAGGTTTTGGGCTAACTACTATGACTAGTATCGTTAGTGCAGAAGTAGCATATCCAGCCCCATATCCGATTATTGATGAATGGAATTATGGTGTGAATGATAACTATGGTTATTCTAATTACTATGTTAAATCTCCGAATAATATTGGTTCAAAATCTTCGATAACTAATCTTTGGGGAACTGTTAAGTCATCTGATTCTCAAAAATATGGATGGGCAATGTCAAGTTCAACAAAAAGTTGGAATGATGTTCGATTAAATGCACATTGGAACTACTTTAAATTTTAACAATAGTTTATGAAAGTTGGAAGACCCAATAATATTATAGGGTCTTTTATAATATAGGTAGGAGCTTATGAAATTAAAATTAGGTGTTATAGGACTCTTTTTTTGCTTAATTGCTGCCATTGGTCTGGTTAGTATTAGTGATACTCAAAAACCAATACCTTTACCAATTGATGGTGCCTTCTCCATTCAAGGGAAAAGCAATCTTTCTAATGAAGAAGTGTATCAAATGATTAGTGGCCTATCAGAAGAGACAAAAGTTAAAATATACAAGCCGGTGGTTCAGAATTCAGGACAGTTGACTTATATAAATCTTGATGATGCCAGCCATGAACAATTAAAGTCTATACCGATAACAGGGATGTACTATACTCTAGGGGAAATAGATTCAAATGGTTTAAAAAAACTTACGTCTACAGGTCTGCAAGTAGTATATATGGCTTACCCTTGGTATATGGGAGGAATGATACAATTTACTGGCTCTTTAAGATTTTTGTTAATGATTTCAATTTACTTAACCTTATTAGTTGTTTTATTTGTTGTTAGAGCGAGAAAGATTAAAGAAGGGATGATAAGACGTTCTTTAGGATTGCCTGTGTATAACCTAAAAAAGGATTATTTAATTTCTGTTACTTTTGAGCTGATTTTAGTTGCTTTATTGATGGTTTTCTATGGCTCTTTTCTGGGGAGTGGTCTCTTCACCTATAGTTCCAAGTTATTCTTCTCTCTACTTCTAACCAATTTTATAATTTTTCAAATCATTGATCTCATCACCTTTGTTTTATTTTGGCTGACGATTCAGGTTGAAAAGCCTATTGAAATTATAAAAAATAAGGCCAAAAACAGCCTCATTTTTATCGTATGGCTTGCGGTTATTTCTAGCATAATAGTTGTTTCAGGAGTCTTTTTACGGGAAACAAAGGCTAGTCAATCAAAGATAAATATACAGATAAAGCATTTAGAACCATGGAGTGCAGTAAAAGATTGGAAAAGACTAGAGTTTTTGGGTATTGAAAATGAATCTGTTACTAATGGAGAAGAAGCAAATGACTCAGGAGCTAAGTATATAGAGATTGCTAAAGCCTTAAAAAAACTGGATTTTATATATATCAAATCATCTTCAGCCTATGTTCCAGATTTTATGAAAACTTCTCATGTTACAGAAGATTTTTCTAAGCAATTAAAAAGTGATGGGATAACGAATCCAGAGGTTAATAAAGAGCTGGTTTATATCAATCAAACAGGTGCTAAGGTACAAAATAAAGTTAATGGAACAAACTATCGTATTTTAGATAATAAAATAGCAACCATCTATATTCCTAATAAATTTAAAGAGAATAAGGCATCAATCGAGAATACGGTTGTAGCAGAACAATTTACTGGTACAAACTATACAAAAGATGATCTTACGGTGCAAGTCATTCCTGATGGGCAAGAATTTTTCTATTTCAATGAAAATGGCAGTAGTGTCCCTGAAAATAAAGATAATCTACCTTTGGAAAGTGTGACAAATAGTAAGAGTAATATAGTGGTTGTATTAGATACTGATAAAATGGTAGAAACTAACGATTTTATTTTGGCAAGCAATATCATATATAACTCACTTTTTAGTCCAGAAGCAATTAAGGACATCAACGATTTGAGTGCTAGTTTGAATTTTTCAATCAATCCAGTCGAGGTTTACCAAACTGTGAAACTTAATATTCAATCTTTAGAGCACCAAATTCTCCTTTCAAAAATACTGCAAATAGTTATTTGCGGAATTGTATTTCTACTCATTTATCAATATGCTCAAATGTTTGTTGCCTTAAAACAGAATGACTATGTCAAAAAAATCATTTTAGGCCTATCGAAAACAGGTATGGCCATTTCAAGTCTAAAATATTTTATGATAACGATTATAATGGTTATCTTATTGACATTTATCATGACAGGACAAATAGAGTTATTGTATATTGGTCTTGCTTCTTTAACGGTTTTAATGATGTCAATGATAATAAGTTTCAGAAAATTATCTGATAGATACACTCAAATTCTAAAAGGGGATGACTAATGACAATTGAAATTGTGAATGTTACAAAAAAATATGGCTCAAAAGAAATATTTACAGATTTAAATTTAACCTTTGAAGCTGGGAAAAGCTACGCCTTGATTGGCGGTTCGGGTTCAGGTAAAAGTACCTTGCTAAACATTATAGGAAGGCTAGAAAAAATTGACAGTGGAAAAGTGTTAGTTGATAAACAGGATATTTGGAAAACCAAAGAAAGAACCTATTTTAAAAATACTATTGGGTATGTATTCCAAAATTATTCTTTGATAGAAAACAAAACAGTATATGATAATTTAAAACTCCTCAATAAAGACAAAAAGATTATATCTGAGATACTTGAAAAAGTAGGCCTTTCTACGGACTATTTAAAACATAAAATATATGAATTGTCTGGGGGACAGGCTCAGCGTGTAGCTATTGCAAGAATGTTAATGAAACCGCGTAAAATTATTTTAGCGGATGAACCTACAGGAGCCTTGGATAGTGAGATTGGGAATGAAATCATCAACTTATTATTGAGTGAAGCAGCCAAGAATAATTATGTTATTATAGCAACACATGATCCAGCTGTATATAGTAAAGTTGATGTTATCGTTGACATAAAAGATATAGGAAGTCAGGCATGAAAAAGAAAATTTATATTAGTTTGCTACTAGTCATTGGAGTACTCGCAATCGTCTTAATTGGCAAACAAGTGATTAAAAAAGAAAATTCCAATAAACCTTCGGTGGATTTAACAGTCTATACAATCTCTTCGAATGATACCGAAAGATGGGATAAGGTAAGGCAAGTAGAAACAGAAGATGCTGTCTATCTAATATCTGTCAAAGAAGTAGCATCTTCAGAAGAAGTGTTTTCAAATATTATTGCAGATGGCACTGCTATGGGGTTTGGAGTTAGTGAAGAAGAAGTTAAACAATTTAACAATAATTTAGGAACTACTGTAGTAGATGCTAAAAATAATAAATTGATTGGGATAGAATTCTTCACTTTTTCTGATGATGGCAAGGGATTTTCAGTAGCGAATTTTGATTACGGCAAAAAAGAGTTTAATAATCAAAAAAAAGAAAAGAAAGAGTTCTATAAAAAACTATACGAAGCGTTTAAAAAATAATTTATGATGACACGACAAACGCATAAAGACAAAAGTTCCAATAAATTTTTGAAATACAAATCTTGATTCAGCTCATTTGTCAAAGGTAGCTGCAGTTTTACTTTCCTCTTTTTTCTTTGCTTGTCTGTTCTCTTTCATAATAGTGCGACTATATTCCTTGTTTCATAGAAAAAATTCCTTGGTTTTCTAACATCCAAGGAATTTCGTTTAGTTATCCTTCTGCCTCCAAATCTTTTCCTTGATAAAGATGCGCAGTTCATACAAGAGCATAAAGAGGGTGGAGATGAGGAAGCCAGCCATAAAGATATGGTGCAAGTAAGCGAAGGCACCAATATAAACCAAGATGGAAAAAAGGTAGAGGATGACTAAATAATGCCATTTCTTGGCCTTGCTATCTTCGATGACCTTTTTCTCCAAGCGCTCATCCTCCTTGATGAGTGTGTCCAGACTGATATCAAACTCCCGACTGATAGCGATGAGATTTCCAATATCAGGGATACCTTTTTCGCTTTCCCAGCGGGCAATGGCAGAGCGGGAAACCTTGAGCCTTTCTGCCAAGGCCTCCTGAGTGAGTTGATTTTGTTGACGAATGTCTTTGAGAACTTGTGAAATTTTCATGGTGATCTCCTTTCTTCAAATAAAAGTATTTAGATGATTTCCTTTTTTCATCTTTATTATAAAAATAATGAAACCATTTGCCAATAGCATTTCCCTAACAATCCAGTTATTCTGCATAACACCAGTCATTCTTAAAAGTTTTCCACAGCATGTTGACAAGTTTGTCAAGGAACTTGACATCTCTTTTTATTTCCTGAAATGAAAATCAACTTTTTTAAGATTTTTTGTGATAAAATAAAGCCAATTCCGAATAGTAAGGTAGGAGGTTCTATGAAAGCAGAAATTATTGCTGTGGGCACTGAGATTCTGACCGGTCAGATTGTCAATACCAATGCCCAATTTTTATCTGAAAAACTGGCGAGTCTGGGGATTGATGTCTATTTTCAGACAGCAGTAGGGGACAATGAAAATCGTCTCCTCTCTGTTTTGGAAATTGCTCAAGGACGCAGTAATCTAATTATCCTGACAGGAGGCTTGGGCCCAACAGAGGATGATTTGACCAAGCAAACCTTGGCTAAATTCTTAGAGCGCGAGCTCATTTTTGATCCTCAGGCTGTGGAAAAGCTGGATCGCTTTTTTGCTAGCCGGCCGGATTATGCTCGAACGCCCAATAATGAGCGTCAGGCCCAGCTGGTCGAAGGCTCAACTCCGTTGTCAAATGCGACCGGCTTAGCTGTCGGAGGATTGTTAGAAGCAGACGGAGTGACCTATGTAGTCCTGCCTGGCCCGCCTAGTGAGCTCAAGCCCATGGTCAATAACGAGCTGGTTCCCCTCTTATCCACAGGTCAGAAATTGTATTCACGGGTGCTGCGTTTCTTTGGTATCGGCGAGAGTCAGCTAGTGACTATTTTGTCAGAGATGATTGAGCAGCAGAGTGACCCCACCATTGCTCCTTATGCAAAGACAGGGGAAGTTACCCTACGACTGTCCACCAAGGCTCTGAGTCAGGTAGAAGCTGACACCAAGTTTGAGGCTGTGGAAAAGGAAATTTTGGAACATAAGACTTTTGAGGGGCAATCACTGTCAGAGATTTTCTATGGTTACGGGGATGACAATTCCTTGGCACAGGTGGCTTTTGAGTTGCTGAAGAGTCAAGGGAAGACGATTTCGGCGGCGGAGAGTCTGACAGCAGGCCTCTTTCAAGCGACCTTGGCTGATT
The DNA here is from genome assembly GCF_963528215.1 of uncultured Streptococcus sp. GTDB lineage: Bacteria > Bacillota > Bacilli > Lactobacillales > Streptococcaceae > Streptococcus. The sequence continues at coordinate 11,035 of NZ_CAURVL010000020.1, read as the reverse complement.
TTGCTGGAGCCTCTTCCATTTTTTCAGGTGGCTTTGTCACCTACAGCATGGAGGAAAAGAGCCGGATGCTGGATATTCCGTTGGGAGACTTGGAGGAGCATGGAGTTGTTTCAGCTTTTACGGCAGGGAAAATGGCAGAGCAGGCTAGAAAGCTGACCGAAAGCGACTTAGCTGTCAGTTTGACAGGTGTGGCAGGCCCAGATTCACTGGAAGATCATCCTGCAGGGACCGTTTTTATCGGTTTAGCTAGTGCTTCAGGAACGGAAACTATTAAGGTCAATATTGCTGGACGCAGTCGTCGTGATGTGCGGAAAATTGCTGTTCTGCACGCCTTCAACCTAGTACGAAAAACTTTATTAAATAGCTGATTTTTGGTATAATGATGAAGATGGCCAAAAGACATTTTAGAAAAAACAGGAGAAATAAATGGCAAAGAAACAAAAAAAATTAGACGAAATCTCAAAGAAATTCGGCGATGAGCGCCAAAAAGCCTTGGATAATGCTCTTAAAAACATTGAAAAGGATTTTGGTAAGGGAGCCATTATGCGTCTTGGCGAGCGGGCAGAGCAAAAGGTTCAAGTTATGAGTTCTGGCTCTTTGGCCTTGGATATTGCCCTTGGTGCCGGTGGTTATCCTAAGGGACGGATTATTGAGATTTACGGACCAGAGTCTTCTGGTAAGACAACCGTTGCTCTTCACGCAGTTGCTCAAGCGCAAAAAGAAGGTGGTATCGCTGCCTTTATCGATGCTGAGCATGCTTTGGATCCGTCATACGCGGCTGCTCTGGGTGTTAATATTGATGAGTTACTGCTGTCTCAACCTGACTCTGGCGAACAGGGACTGGAAATTGCCGGTAAGCTGATTGACTCAGGTGCGGTGGACTTGGTGGTTGTGGACTCCGTTGCAGCCCTGGTACCACGTGCAGAAATCGATGGCGATATCGGCGACAGCCATGTCGGCTTGCAGGCTCGGATGATGAGCCAGGCTATGCGCAAACTGTCTGCTTCTATCAACAAAACGAAGACAATTGCGATTTTCATTAACCAGCTGCGTGAAAAAGTTGGCGTTATGTTTGGTAATCCTGAAACAACACCAGGTGGTCGTGCACTGAAGTTCTATGCTTCTGTCCGTTTGGATGTCCGTGGTAATACTCAAATCAAGGGAACTGGTGATGAGAAGGATACCAATGTTGGTAAAGAGACTAAGATCAAGGTCGTTAAAAATAAGGTGGCTCCGCCATTCAAAGAAGCCTTTGTGGAAATCATGTACGGAGAAGGTATTTCTAAGACAGGTGAGCTGATCAAGATTGCGACTGATTTGGATATCATCAAAAAAGCTGGTGCTTGGTACTCCTACAATGATGAAAAAATCGGCCAAGGATCTGAAAATGCTAAGAAGTACTTGGCTGATCATCCAGAAGTCTTTGACGAAATTGGCCGCCAGGTTCGTGTACGCTATGGTTTGATTGAAGGTGATGAGTTGGTAGAAGCGGTTGGCAGCAAGGCTGACAGTCCTGTGGAAACGCTGGAAGAAGTGACTCTTGATTTGGAAGATGCCATCGAAATTGAAGAGTAATTTTGCAAAATAGGTCGCAAGACCGATGGTTTTTGTGATATAATAGACTACGATATTAGTATCGTGTAGCGAAAGGAGTACTTACATGATCACAATCTATACTGTCTCAAGTTGTACTAGTTGTAAAAAAGCAAAAACCTGGCTAAACGCTCATCAATTAACTTATAAAGAACAAAATTTAGGCAAAGAAGGCATCACCAAAGAGGAACTTCTGGATATTTTAACCAAAACAGAAAATGGTATCGCGAGCATTGTTTCATCCAAAAACCGCTATGCTAAAGGTTTGGGTGTTGACATTGAAGAGTTAAGTGTCAATGAAGTTCTTGACATCATCATGGAGACCCCGCGTATTTTGAAAAGTCCCATTTTAGTGGATGATAAACGTCTCCAAGTTGGTTACAAAGAAGATGATATCCGTGCTTTTCTGCCACGTTCTGTTCGCAATGTTGAAAATGCAGAAGCTCGTCTACGGGCAGCTCTCTAATCTTTGAATATAACTGAAAGAGTCGGGAAGAGAATCTCGGCTCTTCTTTTTGTTCGGGTTGACAGAGGCTTTGGCGACGAGATGGATTGACAAGGAGCAGAACTGTGATACAATATCTCTGAGGAGGATGGAAGATGAAGAAAATTTTAGTAGGACTGGGATTGAGTGTAGCACTGTTAGCAGGCTGTGGACATAAAAAGACAGAGACGAATTCGAATGCGGCTGACAAGAAAGAAATCAGCAATAATCTGCCTATCATTGATAATGCCAAGCAGCAGGAAATGATTACTCGGACGCTTGTTTTTCCAAAGGATGAACGAGGAAACCAGCAGAGCCAGACAGTGACTTATCAGGGAGAGCATTTCAAACGCTTGGTCGTTGAAAGGTTGACTGCGACTGATGATGAGATGAAAGAAGCCATCAAGCAAATGGGGCTGGAGGAAGCGCAGAAGTCGCTCAATGAGTCACTGGAGCAGGATGCAGACTATGTGCAGGCTCGTGGACTTCAAGGCTTCAGCGGTTCAGTGACAATTTTGAATGAGAACGAACTGAAAATGACTTCTACCTATGACTTTGAGAGTTTGGATATTGAAAAAGCAGCGTCTATGCCTTATTTTCAAAATCTCAAGCTCAAAGAAATGATCAAGCTGACGCCAGAAGAATATATCAACAATCTCCTGATGAATGGAGCAGAAGAGCAGAAATAAGCTGCTCTTTTTTATTACATTTTAATGACAGAGTGACAATCAGTTTGACAGCGCCATTTTTATAATGATATGATAAAATCAGTTCAATATTGAAGGAGATAAGACATGAGAAAATTAATTGTCTTTTTGCTGGCAGCTTTGGCAATCTTAACAGCCTGCAGTCAGCAGTCAAATAACAGTTCATCCTCACAGGGAGGAGCTGGAAAAGGAGATATTGTCACTAAGTCCTATAAAACTGAGAAGCAATTAGAACATGGAAAAGAAACCAGAATCTTAACAGTCAGCTACAGCGGACAGAAGTATGAGAAGGTTATCCTGCATGTCAGCAAGGCTATTCCTGACAACATCAAGGAAGCTCTGTCAAAGCAGGATGTTTCCACTGTGAAGAAAGAAATGCTGTCTTTGATCGAGGAAGCACTGGGTCTGAAAGAGGCGGTGAATATCACCGGCCTTGACTTGAAAACAGATATGACAGCGGAAGAGATTTCTCTGGAGATGACTATCGATCCTGAGAATCTAGACTACAAAGCCGCCAAAAAGCTTCCAAACTACGCGCAGCTATTTGAGCAAATCGAGACCCTGAGTCCGGAAGAATTGCTTAACAAGTTTAAGGGAAGCGACGGTGTAGAAGTGTCGTCTTCAAATTAGGAAGTTTCCATCCAGTTCTCTGAAGAGAGCTGGATTTTTGCTGGATTTCAGAGCCAGACTTCGGATAAATATTAGCTAAAGCTTATTGAAAAATTAGGAGAATTCGGGTGAATTAAATTTGTGAAAAGCCTATAATTATGCTATAATAGGGATATTCTAAAGAAAGAGGGTGTAATTGTGGGATTTACAGATGAAACAGTACGTTTTAATCTCGATGATTCAAATAAAAAGGAAATTAGCGAGACTTTGACCGATGTCTACAAGTCGCTCAATGAAAAAGGATACAATCCAATCAATCAAATCGTGGGATACGTACTCAGTGGTGATCCTGCGTACGTACCTCGCTATAACAACGCCCGCAATCAAATCCGCAAATATGAGCGCGATGAGATTGTTGAGGAGTTGGTTCGTTATTATTTGAAAGGACAAGGCGTCGATCTCTAATGAGAATTATGGGATTAGATGTGGGCTCAAAAACGGTTGGGGTTGCCATTAGTGATCCTCTTGGTTTTACGGCTCAAGGACTGGAGATTATTCCGATTCATGAAGATAAGGGCGAATTCGGCCTAGAGCGCTTGGGCGAGCTGGTTAAAGAGTATAAGGTTGATAAGTTTGTCATTGGCCTGCCTAAGAATATGAACAATACCAGCGGGCCTCGAGTGGAGGCCAGTCAGGCTTATGGTCAGCGGATTGCTGAGCTGTTTGGTCTGCCGGTTGACTATCAGGATGAGCGCCTGACGACGGTGGCTGCCGAGCGCATGCTGGTTGAGCAGGCGGATATTAGCCGCAGCAAGCGTAAGAAAGTCATTGATAAGCTGGCAGCGCAGCTGATTTTGCAGAATTATCTGGATCGAAATTTTTAGAAAAGAAATGAAGGAGACACTAGTATGACACATGATCATAACCATGACCACGAGCATGAAGAGCGTGAATTAATCACCTTGGTTGACGAGCAGGGGAACGAAACTTTATTTGAAATTCTTTTGACCATTGATGGTAAGGAAGAGTTTGGCAAGAATTATGTTCTTTTGATTCCGGCTAATGCGGAAGAAGATGAGAACGGTGAGGTAGAGATTCAAGCTTATTCCTTTACTGAAAATGAAGATGGCACAGAAGGTGACCTGCAGCCAATCCCAGAAGACTCAGATGCTGAATGGGATATGATTGAAGAAGTCTTCAACAGTTTTATGGAGGAGTAAGACTGATCTAGCCTCGTTTCCAGAAATGGACAAGTGTGGGCGAAAAGCTAGCTAAAATTGACAGATGAAGGAAGTAGCTAAGAATTGGCTATTTTCTATCTCGTATCATAAACATTAGAAAGAGGAGCGAGTTGCAATTCAGATTTGAGTTCTGCTTCGCTGCTCTTTTTTAGGTAAAAAAATGAATGAAATTGAAGAATGGCTGAATAGCCGAATTGGTCTAAACTTTCGTTCGGGTCTAGGGCGGATGCAGCAGGCTGTAGCTCTTTTGGGAAATCCTGAGCAGAGTTTTCCAACGATTCATGTAACTGGTACAAATGGCAAAGGCTCTACTATTGCTTTCATGCGTCAGCTGTTTGCGGGGCATGGTCGCAAGACAGGGAGTTTTACCTCGCCTCATATGATTAGTATTCACGATCGGATTTGTATTAACGGTCAACCGATTGCTCCAGCTGATTTTATCCGTCTGGGTCAAGCGGTGCAAAAGATGGAGCAAGAACTGCTCAAAAGTCATGACCAGCTGTCCTATTTTGAAATTCTGACCTTGATTGCCTTTCTCTATTTCAAGGAGCAGGAAGTGGACATAGCCCTGATTGAGGTGGGAATCGGCGGACTCTTAGACACGACTAATGTCATTACGGGAGATATTGCGGTCATCAGTTCTGTGGGCTTGGACCATCAGGAGACTCTGGGAAGGAGCTTGACGGCGATAGCAGATCAAAAGGCAGGGATTTTCAAGCCGGGGCGGCCAGCGGTCATCGGGCCGCTGCCAGAAGAGGCACGATTGGTTTGTGAGCAGCGAGCTCAGGAGCTAGGAATAGAACTCTATCAGCATGGTCGCGATTTTTCTCTGACGAATCAGACTTTTTCTAATTCTACTATGGCCCTATCCAATCTTGAACTGGGACTCAAGGGAGCCTATCAGGAGGAAAATGCAGCGCTGGCTCTGCAGGCTTTCCTACTCTTCATGCAGCAGCAAGACTGGGAAATAGATTCTGCTAAGATTCGGACGGCCTTGCAGGAGACTCGATGGGCAGGGCGTTTGGAAGAAGTCAGTCCAGGTATTTATCTTGATGGGGCCCATAATCTGCCTGCACTGGAAAGGTTAGTGGAGTTCATCCAGAGCCAGAATGACAAAGAGTGCCTGCTTCTTTTCGGTGCTCTCAAGCGTAAGGACTATAGCGCTATGCTGTCTTATCTGCGAGAGGCTCTGCCAAATGTTCAGTTGACGGTTACTTCCTTTTCTGATGGAGATTCCCTTGGTCAAGCAGAAGCGGAAGGCTTCTTATACATAGAGGATTATAGGCAGCTTATTCAGAACTTTCAGGAGAGAAAAAACACTAATCAGCTGCTTTTCATTACGGGCTCTCTCTATTTTATTGCGGAAGTCAGAGCTTATTTGACAAGTTTATAAATTGACCGCCAGAGTCCTGCTTTGGTACAATAAAGACAGAAGAAAAAGGAGAATACTATGGCAATTTCTAAAAAGTTAATATTTTTAGGTCTAACTGCTGCGGCTGTTTTGGCCTTGGCAGCTTGCGGCTCTAATCAGAACCAGACGGCACCTTCCTCTCAGTCTCAGTCAGTCGCTTCCAGCAAGACAGCAGAGTCTTCGTCGGTAGCTAGCACGTCAAGTGCGGCCAATAACAGCTCATCTGCTTCAGCGTCTTCTTCCGAGCAAGCAGCCAATGGTGAGCTGGATGGCAGCTACCAGACAAGTCATGAAGGCGATCAGCTGACCTTGCAGATTTCGGGCACTACTGGCCAGCTAACCAAGGTCGAAGCGGATGGTGATCAGGAAATTGAACAGGTTCAGATTGATGCTACCAACCAGACTATGGTCATTGGAGATGATGTCAAGCGCTATCGCATTGAGGGCAATCAGCTGACAATTGAGGATCTTTCCCAAGAGCCTTATGATGATGACACACTGGTCTTTACGAAACAATGATGAAAGAGCCCTGTCTTGAATAGGGCTTTTCCTTTTATCAGTTGTAATCTTGTAGTGAAATTTTGAGGATAGCGGTCTTCAAATACTGTTCTTGGTTTTTCATCAGCCAGAAATACGATTTGCATTGATATAAACGTTGTTTTAAGGCAGTTTTACTGATATACTAGAATATATGCAATGAGATAGGAGAGTGTATGACTTTCAGGAAATTCCGCTTATTAATGTCAAAATACGGTTTCAGCATTATTATTATGCTGCTGGAGCTGGTCTTTGTCTTTGTTGCGTTTTTCTATTTTAATGAGATTGCACCCAACTGGCTGTCAGTGGTCATGATTGTTTTCCTGTATATTGGGACCATTTTAGCCATTGTCAACCGCAATATGCCGCCGGAGAGTAAGGTGACCTGGCTCCTGATTGCTGTGGTACCGGTATTTGGCTTCCTGCTCTATCTGATGTTTGGCGAGCGGCGGCTGTCTAAAAAGGAAATGATCCAGCTGGAAAATATGGACTCTATGAAATTTCGTGAGGACAACAGCTACGATCTTCGTGTCCAGCTGAAAAAGAAAAACAAGTCGGCCTACGGCATTATCAAGTCATTACTGAGTATGGACAATAATGCGGATGTCTATGACGGCACCGCTTCTCGCTATTTTCCCATCGGTGAGGAGATGTTTGAGGCTATGTTGGAGGATCTGCGGGCTGCTGAGAAATTCATTTTTCTGGAATTTTATATCATCGATGAAGGTCTGATGTGGGACAGTGTTCTGGAAATCTTGGTCGAAAAAGCTGCGCAGGGCGTTGAAGTCAAGCTACTATATGACGATATTGGCTGCATGGCCACTTTGCCGGGCGATTATACGCGTAAGCTGCGCAAGATGGGCATCGAGGCTTATAAGTTTAACAAGGTGATTCCGCGGATGACGGTATCCTATAACAACCGTGACCACCGCAAGATTTTGGTCATTGACGGTCAGATTGGCTATACTGGCGGCATCAATCTGGCTGACGAGTATATCAATCATATCGTCCGTTTTGGCCACTGGAAAGATGGCGGTGTCCGCTTGGAAGGTCGGGCAGTCAAGGCTCTGACGCGGCTCTTTCTCATGAACTGGTATATCAACCGCGGGGAAATCACAGACTTTGATAAGTACCATCTGGAAAATAAAGCTGTTGAAGGCAAAGGGCTTTACATTCCCTATGGCAGCGGGCCTAAGCCCATTTATAAGGGCCAGGTTGGCAAAACAGTCTATCAAAATATTATCAGTCAGGCTACGGACTATGTCTACATTACTACGCCTTATCTGATTATTGACTATGACCTGACGGAGGATATTAAGAATGCTGCTATGCGGGGAGTGGATGTCCGCATCGTGACTCCTTTCATTCCGGATAAGAAGCTGATTCAGATTGTTACCCGCGGAGCCTACCCGGATCTGATGGAAGCGGGGGTTAAGATCTTTGAGTACACGCCAGGTTTTATCCACAGTAAGAATGTGGTGGCTGATGATGAATTTGCTGTGGTAGGGACGATTAACTTTGACTACCGCAGTCTGGTGCACCATTATGAAAATGCAGTCCTGATGTACCATACGGAGAGTATCCCAGCTATCAAGGAAGATTTTGAAGCAATTTTTGAGGCTTCTGAGGAAATTCTTCCTGAAAATCTCGATAGCAGCTGGTATCGTCGCTTTATCAAAGAAATCATGCAGCTCTTTGCCCCTATGCTCTAATGCTAGAGGTAGGCAAGTTCTGCAGCAATATACAGAAAATCTGAGGCGGAAGTCTCAGATTTTTTGCTTGTGCTTTTTCTAATCGTGTTGAGATGTGTTCTTGTCATTTTTGCTTTGTTTTTACGAATGTAAAAAATAAAGGAATTTTTTAAGATGATGGAGAAAATTTCTAACCAGCCGCTTGCTTATGAAACGAGAGAATACCGCTGTTTTCGAGAATTGGAGGAGCTGGCTAGAAGCTATAATGCTCAGAAGAAGGGTCAAGAGAAAGCTGACAGGAGGACAGGAATTTGATATACTAGATGGGACTGATATCAAGGAGAATATTTTATATGCATGATACAATGGAAGAAAAAGTTTTAGAGGTTTCAGAGGAGCAGCTGACTAGGGCTGAAAGGTCTGAGCAAAAATTCATCAAGCCAGAGCCGACGCCCTATTTTTTGACCCTCTTGTGCAGTTTGGCTATCAGCCTGCTGAGTGTGGTCAATCCTTTTTTGACCAATCTAGCAACGAATTTACAAAGCCAGAACCTCTATGCCGGCTGGGCAATGACTCAGGGGCAGGTGCCTTATTCGCAAATATATGGAACTAGTGGCCTGCTTTACTATCTGATGGCTTGGACCAGCAGCCTGGCTTTTGGCCAGCTTTTGTGGATGGTCTTTCAGACGCTGGCTCTGTGGCTGGCCGGACTTTTCCTGCACAAGACCTTGGTGCTCTTACAGCCTAAACAGGATTTATCGCGCAGCCTCCTGCTGCTCTTTTACCTACTAGTTTTTGCCCTTGGATTTGGTGGCCTTTACTCTAGTATTTTTGTCCTGCCCTTTATTTTTTGGAATCTATCTTTCTTGGTGCGCTATCTGCAGGATTCGATCAAGGATGAAAAGTTCATTCTTTATGGGGCTTTCGGAGCTCTTGCTTTTATGATTGATCCGGTTTTCAGCCTAGTCTTTTATTCTTTGACTGGTCTGGTGCTTTTAGTCTATAATATCGCGACCAAGCGAGCAGCTCAAGGTTTTTATCAGCTTTTAGCTGGTCTCTTTGGCTTCTCAGTGATTTTTTATCCTATCGGCTACTTTACTGTTGCCAATCAAACCTTTGGCCAGGCTATCAGCCAGGTGACCTATGCTTGGGATTCCATCAGTTTGATTGGCAGTCATAGCCTTTCTAATTTGATTTATTATGGCTTGCTGACGGTCGGTCTAGGTTTCATTTCTGCTTTGGGTATCAATCTCTTTTCAAGAGAAAAGGGACAAGCAACCAGCCTGCGCGTCTTGCGCTTTATCGGTCTGCTAGGGCTCTTCATTACTGTCTTTGCGGCTTTTATCCTGCCAGATCAGGGCAGTTATCAATTGCTTCCTGCCCTGCCTTTTGCCATGATTCTTTTTGCTTTGTGGTTCAATAAAGGCAAGCAGCAAGCACCAGGGCGTCATCGCCAGGATCGCCGTCGTCCTACCATGTGGACTTCCTATCTCTCAGGCCAGTTCTTTCTGCCGCTCCTAGCCATTTTTTATCTGATTGGCTATCCTTTGGTGAATGAGTATATCCTTTCCAGGGGTGTATCTGCTGAAAGAAGTGAAGCGGCTCAGTATATTAAGGAAAAGACCAAGGATGGGGATACTATCTATGCTTGGGACACCTCGGCTAGTCTGTATCAAAAGAGCGGCCGCCTATCAGCTGTCTCTCTCTTGACTCCAACTTTGTATGTGGGAACAGCTGAAAATCGTCTAGGTCTTCAGAAGGGACTTGAAAACAGCCAACCCAAGTATATTTTGGTTAACAATGATGTCAAATTGCTGTCGGATGTGAAGCAGCTAATTTCCCAAAATTACAAGGAAGCTGACCTCAAGCTCGACCATTTCAAGCTTTATCAACTTAAATAGTAAAAAATCAATATGTTGTGTCTAAAGTTAAAAATTAACTTTTTTTCCACAACATATTGATTTTTAATTTTAACGTGTTATAATGAGACTTGTATCGACTTATTTAAAAAATACTGTTCTTTGGATGAAGAGCTATCGGAGAATTCCTAGAAATATCTCCCTAACTATCTGGTCTGAAGAGACTTGATTTGTCCTAAGGGCAGGAAAAGGAAGTGTTCATGATGATTTTAAGGGAAGAGAAGTTTGAAACTGCTCCAGCGATTTATGTGGAGAAGAGGGATGGCCGCAGGGTGGCTTTTGATGTGTCAAAGATCTATAAGGCTATGGTGCGGGCAGCTCAAGAAGTCGGTCCGCTGAATCCGATGCTGGAAGCCAAGCTAGAAGCTATCACAGACCGCATTGTGGCAGAAATTAGCAGTCGCTTCGCTAAGTATGTCAAAATCTATGAGATTCAGAACATCGTTGAGCATGAGCTTTTAAATGCCAAGGAATACGCCATTGCGGAGAACTACATCACTTACCGCACCCAACGGGATTTTGAGCGCTCAAAAGCGACAGACATCAACTTTACTATTGACAAGCTTCTCAACAAAGATCGTACGGTAGTCAATGAGAATGCTAATAAAGACAGTGATGTTTTCAATACCCAACGGGATTTGACTGCTGGGATTGTCGGCAAATCCATTGGGCTTAAGATGTTGCCGCCTCATGTAGCCAACGCCCACCAGAAGGGGGACATCCACTACCATGATTTGGACTACAGCCCTTATACACCGATGACGAACTGCTGTCTGATTGACTTTGACGGCATGCTGAAAAATGGCTTCAAGATTGGGAATGCAGAAGTAGAGAGTCCCAAGT